>JBBRDE010000012.1:0-34861 GCA_038204185.1 Cytophagales bacterium | reverse complement strand
TTTCCTATACGGTCATGGCCCTACCCTCCTCCGAGGTACTCAAACGGGTAGGTTTCAAAAACGGGATGGCCGTGGGTCTCGTAGTGATGGCCATTGGTACCGTCATTTTCGTACCTGCCGCCCAAACCGCCTCCTACACCCTCTTTCTGGTCGGATTGTTCACGATTGGAATTGGACTTACCCTTTTGCAAACAGCCATCAACCCCTACGTTACTATTTTGGGGCCAAAGGAAAGTGCGGCTGCCCGCATTAGTTTCATGGGACTTGCCAACAAAGGGGCTGGAATCATCAGTCAGGTAGTGTTTGGTGGATTGCTATTAGCTGGTACCACCACCACCTCCCAGGCCGAAGAACTCGAAAAAGTGGAAGGCCCATACTTAATCTTGACCGCCATTTTGCTAGCCATGGCGGTACTCATCAAGCTATCCAAAGGATTGCCAGAAGTGGAGCAGCAGGATGATGAACCCGTTAAGATGGCTGATGGTAATGTGGCGGTCACCAAAACCAGTATTTTTCAGTTTCCTAATCTGATTTTAGGCGTTGTTTCCCTGTTTTGTTATGTGGGCGTCGAAGTTATTGCAGGCGACACCATTATCAGCTATGGCATTTCACTAGGCTTCCCGCAGGAAGAAGCCCGTCTGTTTGGTACCTATACCCTGGCCGCCATGATGGTCGGCTATGTGACGGGCATAGTTCTCATTCCCAAATTCGTATCGCAGCAGGTTTGGCTAAAATTCTCTGCCCTCTTCGGTATCGTCCTGACCATCGTCGCCATCTTCACCACGGGATTTACCTCCGTGCTCTGTATTGCCTTACTGGGCCTATCCAACGCCATTATGTGGGGAGCAATCTGGCCACTCGCCATTGAGGGGATTGGCCGATTCATTAAAACCGGCGCTGCGTTACTGATCATGGGTATCTCGGGAGGCGCTGTACTTCCCCTCGTATACGGTGCCCTGGCCGACTCGATGGGAAGTACCCAAAACGCCTATGTGCTCATGGTACCCCTCTATCTTTTTATCTATTATTATTCCATCTGGGGGCATAAAAAACGGATCTGGTAGTAGGTGGTTTCTCCTCGTAGATACCCTTCGTTGTGAGCGACCAGATTAGCCCCAAAAGCCTGAACATTTGAATTGATCCTCGCGTTATATGGGAATAGAAAACGAATGCGGTACTTTTGTACCGTATTCGTTTTTCAAGAAAACCCATCGTATGGAAGTCTTTTCTCCTGGTAACTCTCCCGCCGTCAAAGGGCTTTATTGCCCTTCTATAACTGAGTACATTCGTCGCCAAACCATTACCGTGCACGTGGGTGATTTGCCTTTGGGATCGGAGTATCCGATTCGGGTGCAGTCTATGACTACGGTGGACACCATGGATACGGAAGGATCCATTCAAGAGGTAATCCGGATGGTGGACGCGGGTTGTGAGTACGTTAGAATTACGGCGCCTAGCGTCAAGGAAGCTCAGAATCTTGAAAACATTAAGAAAGGTTTAGTACAACGTGGCATCAAGGTACCCTTGATCGCCGATATTCATTTCACACCTAATGCTGCTGAACTCGCTGCGCGTATTGTAGAAAAAGTACGGATCAACCCCGGCAATTATGCCGATCGCAAGCGTTTCGAAACGATCGACTACACCGATGCATCCTACGCCGAAGAACTGGAACGCATTCGTGATAAATTCCTGCCCCTGGTTTCCATCTGCAAAGAATACGGTACCGCCATGCGGATCGGCACCAATCATGGTTCCCTATCCGACCGAATTCTGAGCCGCTACGGCGACACGCCATTAGGTATGGTAGAGTCGGCTTTGGAATTTCTGCGGATTTGTGAGGAAATGAACTACTATGAGATCGTTCTTTCCATGAAATCGAGCAATACCCAGGTCATGGTGGAGGCGTACCGGCTTCTGGTACAACGGCTAGATGAGGAAGGCCTGAAACCTTACCCCCTGCATTTGGGCGTAACCGAAGCGGGGGAAGCGGAGGATGGTCGCATCAAATCTGCGGTAGGCATAGGTACCCTGCTGGAGGATGGCCTGGGCGATACCGTGCGGGTTTCCCTGACCGAGGCTCCCGAAAATGAGGTACCCGTAGCGCGGGCACTGGTGGAACGCTACACCCAACGCTCCCCACACGCCCCAATTGAACCCATTGGTTCACTACCCATCAATCCATTTCAATACACAAGGCGATACACGCACGAAGTCTATAACCTGGGTGGCCTCAATGTACCCCGCGTCATCGCCGATTATTCTGCCATTCGCGTCGAGTCGCACGAGGATTTGCGGAGTGTGGGCCATTTTTTTCTGCCCGTACCCGACAAGTGGCGTATGAACGATCAGGGAACCGATTTTATCTATTCTGGCAGTAATCCTATTCCTTTTATGCTACCCAACGGGCTAAAAGAAATTTTGGATTATTCCCAGTGGAAAGCCCATTCTGATCAGCCTAATAAATTCCCTCTACTAACTGTTCAGGAATTTCTTAACGCTTACAAGGCCCAACTACATAAAACCCTGAATTTAGTGCAGGGTGATATTCATAGTTTGGATGAGACCGCGTTAACTGCCCTGACCGCACAACGTAATATTGTGCTAGTCCTCACCTCGGACAATTCTCACGCGATGCCCGAAATGCGGCGGTTGTTTTTTCGGCTTTTGGATGCGAAGATACCCTTACCCGTTGTTGTCAAACGCACCTACCCGGCCGATTCGGAAGAGACTGTACTTTATGCCGCAACCGATGTAGGTGGGTTACTGGTTGATGGACTAGGTGATGGAATATGGCTCGAACCACAATCTGCAAATGTACCCGCCAAAGACGTTCAGCTAAAAATTGCTTCGGAGTTTAATTCCCTTGCCTTTGGCGTGTTACAGGCGGCCCGCACCCGGATGTCTAAAACGGAGTACATCTCCTGTCCCTCCTGCGGACGAACCTTATTCGATTTACAGGAAACTACCGCCATGATCCGCAAGCACACCGAGCACCTGAAAGGTCTTAAGATCGGTATCATGGGGTGCATTGTGAATGGTCCCGGTGAGATGGCCGATGCTGATTACGGGTATGTGGGTATGGGAAAAGACAAAATCGCACTGTATCGGGGACAAGAGGTTGTCAAACGTTCGGTTAAGGCCGATCAGGCCGTGGCGGAGTTGATCGAATTGATCCGGGAAGACGGTCGCTGGATAGATCCCGAGGTTAGTGACCCTTTGTTGGCCCCTGGACCGGTAATTCTCTAAACCCACTAGATTCTCAATTTTTAAACGTATAGTTATCTTCTATAATGAGCAATATCAAAAATTATTTTCAACTGGGGGACGTGTTTAAGTACTTTATTCGGGTATTCAAAAAGCCCGATCCAAATGACCCCAGTTCGTTCAACCTCCGCATGATGCACGGGATCAACCGCATCTCCATAGTCATGTTTCTATTTTGCGTGATTGTCATGATTTTTAGGGCCTGTACACGATGAATCTGGAGCAACTTCGGGATTTTTGCCTGGCTTTGCCCGGCACCACCGAGGCGATGCCTTTTGGAGAAGATACGCTGGTATTTAAGGTAAAGGAAAAGATATTTCTGCTCACCTCGCTGGATACCGAAAAGCTTTCGTTTAACGTGAAATGTGATCCTGTAAAAGCACAGGAACTTCGGGAGCATTATGACTTCGTGCAGCCGGGCTACCACATGAACAAAAAGCATTGGAACACTATTGCTGCCAATAATTCCCTCCACGACAGTTTGTACCATTCCTGGATCAGTCATTCCTACGATCTGGTGGTATCGGGCTTACCCGGCGGGTTGCGCGCCGAGCTTTCTAGCAACAACCCTAACTGACGCTAATGCATGGAAATTTGCCTGATCGTACTACTATTCATCCCCTATCTGTTTCTTAAGTACTACCTCACCGATCATGAAACAAAGTCTGAAAAGGATCGGGCTCGGTTTGCCGATGGGATCGAACTGTTTAGGAGCAAAAATTTTGAAGCGGCCTTTCTGTACTTCGATCAGCAGGTCAAGCTGTTTCCCAAATCGGCCACTGCCTACGCCTACCGGGGTAAATGCAACTTGCAGGATGAAAATTATTATTCCGCGCTATACGATCTTTCGCAGGCCCTCAGCTTTGATAATACACTGGCCGAATGTTACATTGATAAGGGAAAAGTACACCTGGCCCTTTTGGAGTTTAAAGATGCTTTCCGGGAGTTTGATAAAGCCGTCTGGTTTTATAGAAACGAAAACCCCGAGGCCTTGCGTCTTCGGGGTCTGTCACGGTTGCGGATGCAGCAATTTGTGCAATCAGAACGTGATTTTGTACGGGCTCTTGAATTAGGCGATGAGGATTCCCGCTATATACTCTCTCAGGCACCCTTCTATAAAGTAGAATTTTCGTTTTAGGTATGCCTTCTTTTTTAGCCATGTAGTGTTGATTATTTACCAACCCTACGTTGTGCAGCGGCCAGTTCCAGCCGTATAGCCACCTCATCCGCCGAATTTTTCTCCACCATATTCAGGGCGTTCGCTGCCCACCTTTCAGCCGAAGGTACATACCCGGCGTCGGGTGCATGTTCATTAAAGTACTTTAACAGATACAGGTAGTCTGGGACTTTCAAAGGCACCTGGGTCGAATGTATATTGACTAACTCCACAGCCTTAGCCGGGGACTTTTCCCGAAAATAAGCGTTGATCAAGGGTAGCAAAACCCGATTTCGGGCCACCTGAGGCTCAATTTCCGCCTTAATCATATAATCCCGCATCTTTTTGATTTTATCAGAACTATAAGCACTTCCGAAGCTACTGTATAGGGAGGACATAATCAGATTCTCCGCCACGTTTTTGACCTCGGTCGGCTCGTGTAATTTTCGATAAGTGGGCAGGTTGTTTATAAAGTAGGTACCTAGCGGGTTTTCTACATCCATCACCAATTTCTGAACTGCCAGGTAGTTGGTTTCTGAGGTATAGTTGCTTTCGGGCTGCTGCCGCGCATAAATATCCATCGCTTTCCGATTCGTTACCGTATCCATCATTACGCGGCTGAACATGGCGTAATCGATCAGAAATTGGTCCCCTTTCTCCCCTGCTTCAAATCGCTGCTTCATCGAGGTGGCGCGTTTGTAAGGGTCCAATGCAAGGGTACCCTGCTCGACAAGTTTCTCACCTTTGGCTTCAATGACACCCAAGTGAACCAAATTTCGGTTTTCGTCGAAATACAACAGCAGCGGCAGCGAAGGCACGAATATCTTCTGAGCCAGCAAAAAGGATTGGAATTCGGGAGAAGCTACTTCGATCTTGTAATTGAGAAAATTCTTATTGTAAAATTCGCTGACCGCCTGCTCCTTAAAAATAGGAATGAAACTTTGACAGACGTGACACGATTCAGAATAGATCTCGATAAAAACGGGTTTATTTTCTGACTTGGCCTGTGCAAATGCCTCATCGATATTGTTGGCGTAGAAAATAATCCCTTCAGAAGTTACCGGAACCATCGGAGTGGCATTTTCCGATTCAGCCTCGTTATCCGTGGTAGTTCGCTCGCTTTTCTCGCTATTATTACAGCTGAATAACAGTGTTAGAAAAAAGAACAGGACTAATATTCTGTTTAAAAATAGGCGATTGCAGCACATGGGAGGATTTTTTGGGGTTATTGAGCCGCTTTGATCTCCTCATCCAATGATTTGCTCAACTGCTGGCAAAGGGTTTCAATCCCGTCGGCCATTTTCTTGTCATTGGTCGCCGTCAGCAGTGTATCGGCAATGCCGCTCATGATCTCGATGTAGAATCGTTTCATGTCGAACACCTCCATATCCTTGGTCCACAAATCGATCTTGAGGGTGCCCTGGTGGTAGTGATCCCAAACGGCTACGGCAATGGCCCTGGTGTCGTTGATGCCTTCGTTGGGATTATCCGTAGCGTCCCAGTTGATTTTCTCGGGGACGTTTTGGTTATCTAACTCAACGGAAAAATGAATTTCTGATTTTTTCATGAAGGTGAATTTGGAGAATCTCGGCAAAAGTACACACTAGCGACCAGCCTGCCCAAATACACGGCGCAAAATCTCGCTGACCCGCGCGGCGGGATTTTCCCGGATTTTCTTTTCCTCCTGGGCAATCAGAAAATAGAGTCCATCCATCGCCTTTTGAGTAGCGTACTGTTTCAGGTCGGGATTGACCTTTTGCACAAAAGGTATTTTATTGTAGGTCGTCACCAGATCAGCATAATATCGCGTTGCCTGATTCAGGCTAAGGGTGCTATCCACCACCGGAAAGAAAGTCTCATACAACTCTTCGTTTGTCGTTCTTTTCAGATAGGAGGTAGCCGCGTCGTCGGGGCCTTTCAGGATTCCAACAGCATCGGTGATAGTCATGGAAGTTATCGCGTTAACGAAAATGGGCTTCGATTTTTTGGCGGCGTCTTCCGCAGCCCGGTTTAACGACATGATGAAACGATCTACTTCGTTTCCCAGCCCGAGCCGACGAAGCGTTTCCTCCACCTTTTGGGCGTCGGGAGGAAACAGAATTTTGATAAATTCATTTTTAAGGTACCCATCGGTACGGGAAGCCTCCGAAGATCCGTTGTCGATACCTACCTTCAGCGCTTCTTTAAGGCCACTTACAATTTCACTTTCTGAAAGAGGCCCCGACTGGGTTTGTATTTTGTCAAGTACTTTCCCCAATTTTGTTTTACCAAATTGTGCTTGCGAAGAACATCCTGTCAGGAGGAGCATCATTGGCACAATAAACCATTTTTTCTGCATGTTCGTGGGCTTTATATGAAATTTCAACTACTCCTCAAACGTAATCATTCCCGATAAATTTTACGTATTTTTGGGAGAATATCGCCGTTTTATTCAGAAAAACCTATTTATGCACGAATCGATTCACGCTGAAATCCTGACCATCGGCGACGAGATTCTCTTTGGACAAATTACGGATACCAATACCCAATGGATTGGTACTGAACTAACCAGCGCAGGCATACGCCCTACCCGTAAAACTTCCGTTGGCGACCAGGCGGATGAAATTTTAGCCGCGTTGGCCGAGGCGCTACAGCGGGCCGATATCTTGATAATCACAGGGGGACTTGGACCCACCAAGGATGATATTACCAAACACACGCTCTGCCTTTTTTTTAATACAGAATTGGAAATTAATGCAGAGGCCCTGGCACTGGTCACGGAGTTTTTCCATAAGAGGGGGCGCGAACTCACCGAACTGAACCGGCAGCAGGCGGCCCTGCCCAAATCCTGTACCTACCTGCAAAACGATTGGGGTACCGCTCCTGGCATGTGGTTTGAACAAAACGGTAAAGTAGTGGTCTCGCTTCCTGGGGTACCTTTCGAGATGAAGAATCTGATGACTCACCGCGTAATACCGCGCCTGAAAGCATTTTTTGCCACCCCGATCATCAAGCACAAAGTAATTAGAACGATTGGTATCGGTGAATCATTTCTGGCCGAAACCATCGAAACCTGGGAAGATAGTCTGCCAAGCCATATCAAACTGGCTTATTTACCCCATTTCGGACAGGTGAGGCTACGTTTAACCGCCACGGGTACCGACGAAGCCCAATTGGCTAGTGAACTTGACTATGAAGTAAGCCAGGTACTTCCCCTGATCGAAAAGTTTGTTTATGGCTACGATACCGATGAACTAGAAGCGATTATCGGAAAGTTGTTATTATTAGAAAACGCTACTATTAGTACCGCAGAAAGCTGCACGGGCGGTTTTGTAGCGCACCGCCTTACAAGCATACCTGGCGCGTCCCGCTACTATTCCGGCTCCGTAGTTGCCTACGATAATTCGATAAAAATCAACACTCTGTGCGTCTGTGAAACAATGCTGCATGAGCATGGTGCCGTTAGCGAGCAGGTGGTAGCTGCGATGGCCGAAGGAGCCCGAAAATTGATGCACACCACGTACGCGCTTGCTACAAGTGGAATCGCGGGCCCCGATGGCGGAACGGAGCAAAAACCGGTGGGAACGATTTGGATCGCCTTTGCTACCCCCGACCAGACCGTCACTCGTTTGCTTACTTTATCCAACCATCGGACGGTGAACATTGAACTAACGACAACGTATGTGCTGGATTTAGTACGAAAAACCTTACTACAATTGGCAACACACTAAATGAGCTGCCGAAACAATTTGAATAATCTATGAAAATCATTGATATGGTTATGCCCCAGATGGGCGAAAGCATTATGGAATGCACCGTGTTGGGCTGGTTGCGACAGCCTGGTGATGCCGTAGAAGCCGATGACTCCATCCTGGAGGTGGCCACCGATAAGGTGGATACGGAAGTACCCTCCCCTTTTTCAGGGACATTGGAGGAGCTACTGGTAAAAGAAGGAGACGTTGTCGAGATCGGCGCAACTGTAGCCCGAATTCGGGTTGATGAAAGCGTAGAGTCCGGCAAAAGGTTAGTGGAAGTCTTAAAGCCAACTATACTAACGTCAGAGGTAGCTGAGGCCGGTACGAAGGAGTCTGAGCAGGTGGAACTACCCGGGGAATTAGTTATAACAACAGAAGAAATAGATTTGGAAAGACACCTGGCTTCGCATGGATTACCTACGTTAATTCACGCGGAATCATTAAAGCCCGAAGCTATTCAGCATACGGATCAAAATAATGGTTTTTTCTCTCCCCTGGTATTGAGTATTGCCAAGGAAGAGGGCATCAGCACCGAGGAACTATTGAAGCTGAAGGGCACCGGAGCAGAGAGTCGCGTGACCAAGAAGGATCTCCTTTCCTACCTCGGACAAAAAAACTCGTCAGTTTCGGCGCCTCCGATTATTTCCCCCGCTGTACAGCAAAAAGGTAGTGGTAGCCAAATAGAAATAATGGAAATGGATCGAATGCGCCGGATGATAGCGCAACGGATGTTGGATTCCAAGAATATCTCGGCGCACGTGACGTCTTTCATAGAAACGGATATGACGAGCATCGTGAAGTGGCGCGAGCGGGTGAAGACCACATTCAGGGAACAAACGGGCACTTCTATTACGTACACCCCAATATTGATCGAAGCCGTTATCAGGGCTATTAAGGAATATCCGATGATCAACGTATCGGTGGATGGGAACAACCTGCTTATTAAGAAATCCATCAATATTGGCATGGCCGTGGCATTGCCTGATGGCAACCTGATCGTTCCGGTGATTCACCAGGCCGACCAATACAATCTGGTGGGATTGGCAAAAAAAGTTAACGAGTTGGCAAAAAAGGCCCGCGAGAATAAACTCAAACCGGACGACCTGGCGGGAGGCACCTACACGATTTCTAACATCGGTACCTTTGGAAATCTCATGGGTACACCTATCATTGTTCAACCCCAAGTTGCGATTATGGCCTTCGGGGCTATTCAGAAAAAGCCGGCGGTTGTCGAAACGCCACAAGGTGATCTGCTGGGCATACGACAGAAGATGTTCATTTCACACTCTTACGATCATCGGGTGGTGGATGGATCGCTGGGAGGTCTCTTTTTGAAAAGAGTATCGGATCATCTCGAAAACTTCGATCCTAAACGACCTATCATATGATGAAGCGCATTACACTGGATATGGATGATGTTCTGGCCGGCACCCATGATAAACTCATCGATATCGCGTTGAATGAATTCTCTACCAACCACAGCCGTCACGATTTCCAAAACCATGCTTTACACGATATGCTTCATGCGAAGCAAATGAAAAAATTGTATGCTATGATCCAGCAGCCTGGTTTTTTCGCTGATATTCCGGTCATAGACGGTGCCGTGGAAGTGGTAACCCGGCTGTCCCAATACTACGAAATTTTCATCGCTACGGCAGCCATGGAGTTCCCCAATTCTTTTCGGGAAAAGTATGATTGGTTAGGCACTCATTTTCCGTTTATACCCTGGACCCACATCGTTTTTTGTGGGGACAAAAGCATCATTGACTCCGATTACCTGATTGACGATCACGTAAAAAATCTCGTTGTTTTTAAGGGAAAACCCATCCTATACTCAGCTCCCCACAATTTGAAAGAAACCAGTTTTCAGCGCGTTTCAAGCTGGGCTGAAATCGCAGATCTCTTTCTGCCCAAATTATGAACTTACTGCTGATCGAAGACGAACCTAAAACCGTCCTATCATTACGACAGGGATTGGAAGAAAATGGCTATTCGGTAGATATCGCGTACGATGGCCTGATGGGAAAGCAACTGGCTTCGCGTAACAACTATCACCTGATTGTCAGTGATATCATCATGCCGGGACTCAATGGTCTGGAATTATGCCGGGAGCTACGCCATGGGGGTAACCAAACCCCAATCCTGATGCTCACGGCATTGGGAACGACAGACGACAAGGTAGTTGGTTTCGATGCCGGAGCCGACGACTACCTGGTAAAACCTTTTGAGTTCAAGGAATTCCTTGCTCGCGTACGGGCGCTGACCAAGCGGGGTGGCCTCGTGAGCCAATCCGCGCAGGTATTGCGTTTTTCTGATCTGGAGGTCAATATGGATGCTAAAACTGTGCATCGGGCCGAGAAAAAAGTAGAACTAACAGCCCGAGAGTTCAATCTGCTGGTATACCTGATTCGAAATCAGGGGCGGGTGATATCCAAAGCGGAAATTGCTGAACAGGTGTGGGAAATTGATTTTGATACGGGGACCAATATCATCGAAGTTTACGTGAACTATCTACGAAAGAAAATTGACCGAGATTTTGCTACTAAGCTGATTCATACGCAATTCGGCATGGGCTACGTGCTCAAAACGGAATAAATCATGCAGATTCGTATCCGGCTGACCATCCAATTTGCTGTTCTCGTCAGCGGTATTCTGCTGGTTTCGTTTTTGGCGATTTATTATTACACTTATCTGTATACTGTCGAGGATTTTTACGTCCGATTGCGGTTGAAGGCAGAAACGACCGTAAAACTGCTTTTGGAGGTCGATAAGATCGACACGGAATTGCTGGAAATATTTGATAAGTCCAACCGGGACCTCATATACGATAAAAACATCCTGATCTTCGATCATAGGAATAAGCTCATATATTCCAATACGGACTCCACTCCCCTGCATATTTCCAATTACTGGCTCAACCAGATTCGACTCTCAGACCAAATCCGGTACAAGGACGGGGACTACAATGTAGTATGTGTATCCTACCCGCACCCGTTTGGTAAAGCCGTAGTGATTCTGGGAGCACACGACGAGTATGGGAAGGCTAATCTCGACAACCTGAAACAGATGCTGGCTATCATTTTCCTTGTCGTGACGACCATCGTCGCCTTTGCTGGCTTGGTATTTTCACAAAGAGCGCTTATGCCGATCTCACGAATCATGAATGAGGTAGAGGGTATTCTGCCCCAAAAACTGGACACACGACTCGAAGTACCCAATCAGAACGACGAGCTTGGAAGGCTAACGATGACCTTTAATAAACTTCTCGACCGCATCGAGTATGCCTTTCAGATTCAAAAGACCTTTATCGCTAATGTATCTCATGAACTAAAAAATCCATTGACCAAAATCAGTTCCCAACTGGAAGTTAGCTTGCTCAAGGAAAGAGCCAAGGAAGAATACCAATCCACGATTCATTCAGTATTAGAAGACATAAAAGAATTGTCCGAGCTATCCAATTCCCTGATGGAACTTGCCAAGGTGAGTGAGAATCAGCGTGAAATGCTTACTGATCTGGTTCGGCTGGATGAGATTCTTTGGGATACCAGAACCAACCTTACTCAGGCCAACAAGTCGTACAAGATCACTTTCCTTTTCGAAGAGTTGCCCGAAGACGACACCTGGCTGGAAATTACCGGCAACCCTACACTGCTCAAAACAGCCTTCATTAATCTGATGGAAAATGCCTGTAAGTTTTCTGATGATGCCACGGTCAGAGTTAATTTATGGGCAACGGAGAAAAACACCACGATTGAATTCATCGATAGCGGCAAGGGAATTCCACAGGAAGATCAGGGGATGATCTTTCAGCCTTTTTATCGAGGAGTCAGTACTGCCACCGTCAAAGGCTCCGGAATTGGCCTCTCCCTGGTTGAGCGTATTATTAAGCTCCATAATGGCACCATATCCATTCAGCAAAACCAGCCCAATGGCACTAAATTTATATTGGTATTTTCGCGGGTCTAATAATATTCTAATGAATTCTTAACCCCATTCTAAGTAATGGAAGTTTATTTTGCATCAAAGGTTGGTTCCTAAATCCTTATCTTTCTTTTACTCAACATTTTCTTTCAAGAAGTTATATATATTTTTTATTTTTGTGGTGTTAATATCAATCTTGGCAGGTGTACTTCACACCTGCCAAAGTTTTTTTACAAGAGAAAGGCCCCGTTCCATCGAACGGGGCCTTTCTGTTGTAAGGACTATTATTAAAAATTTACTATACTTTCTTACGGATCTCGATGATCTTCAACCTGGCCAACATTTTGATAACTGGGTAGGTAGGATCGAACTCAAACCATTTTGACCCAAAATTAATGGAATTAGGCCTTTTGTGGTGATTATTCTGGAACAGCTCCCCCATCATCAGAAAGTCCACGATCAACGAATTCTTCGATTTATCCTGATTGTCAAAATTCTGATATCCGTACTTATGTCCGCTCCAATTGACAATGGCCCCGTGTATCGGCCCCATCAGAAAATGGATAGGAAGCAGAAAGAAAAACACCCAGTGCATATCCAGGTACAGGTAAGCCAGTATGTAAAACGCAGCATACAGCAATCCCCAGCCAATTCGGGAACTCCAAGAAGCACCCAGTTTTTCGATAAAATTCCATTCAGGATAGTTGCGCTCAAACTGGGTTTCAATTGCCCGTTTCCGATTCAATACGGCATTGTAAATGTCTTTGGTTTCCCACATCATCGTAAACAAATTTTTGGTGTGGTGGGGCGAGTGAGGATCTTTCTCCGTATCGCTGAAAGCATGGTGCATCCTGTGCAAAATGGCGTAAGCCCTTGGACTAAGGTAGGATGAACCCTGGGATATATAGGTAAGCAGGTAA
This sequence comes from Cytophagales bacterium, assembly GCA_038204185.1. Taxonomy (GTDB): domain Bacteria; phylum Bacteroidota; class Bacteroidia; order Cytophagales; family Spirosomataceae; genus Salmonirosea. The sequence continues at coordinate 21,863 of JBBRDE010000012.1, read as the reverse complement.
AAAAAACGCTCCCAGAATTTGTTCATTTGGAACATTTTGTGGGCTGAGTAACGGTGTAGAAAAAAGGTTTGACAGAACAATGAAAGGTACCAATGACCGGCAAAAACGGCAATAACTGCGTACATATAAAAGAAAGTAATTAAGAATTCAAGTTTATTTTGACAAAAATAGGGGTAAAACCCTATTAAACCATATATAATTTTTACTAGAATACCGTGGTAGCATAATCGAGCAGGTTGGCCCCCATGCGGAGTGCCTGCTGGCGTAAATCTTCGGGATCGTTATAAACACTCTGGTCTTCCCAACCATTTCCCAAGTCACACTCAAAGGAATAAAAACTGACCAACCTACCCTGGTAGATCAGACCAAATCCCTGGGAAGGTTTTTCGTCGTGCAGGTGTACTTTGGGTAAACCATTTGTAAAATTAAACTTTTGGTGGTACACAGGATGTTCAAATGGAAGCTCGACAAAACTCAGTTCAGGAAATACTTTTTTCATTTCCCGGCGGATGAATTGATCCATGCCGTAATTGTCATCAATATGCAGAAACCCCCCCGCCAGTAGGTAGTTGCGGAGATTCCGGGCTTCGGATTCCGTAAAAACCACGTTACCGTGACCGGTCATATGGACAAAGGGGTACTGAAAAATATCGTTGCTGCCTACTTCCACTACATCTTCGTCGGGGTAGATATTCATTTTGAGTTGGGCATTGGCAAATTTAATCAGATTCGGCAACGAGGTTTTGTTCGCATACCAATCCCCACCGCCGCCGTATTTCAACCGGGCTATTTTATAAGAAGATTGCGCATCGGCCTGCTGAGAGGCAATCAGGCACACGAAAAGCCCAAGAAATAATTTCCAATAGTTCATACAATACTTTACAATTTGGCAATGGTATTTGTTCAATATTTTATAAAATTTGGGCTAAAAGGGCGCTATGACAGGCGGCGACCGCTGCCGTTTCGGTGCGGAGCCGAGTGGGACCCAGCGAAACCGACCGAAATCTCATAGCCAACGCGGCCGTAATTTCGTCACTACTAAAATCTCCCTCGGGTCCGATGAGAATTTCAACCGGCCGCAGGGGGCTTACCTGTTGCATCAAATGTTCGGGGGTATTTTTTGAAGCTACATAGGCTATATAACGATCCTGGACCAGAACCTGCGATAAATACTCTTCTAAATTTGAGTAGATAGTTAATTCAGGCAGAAAATACTGCTGGGATTGCTTCATGGCCGAAAGCGCAATTCTATGCAGCCGTTCGAAATTCAGTACCCGTCCCAGGGTTTCGCGGTGGGTATGTTCTGAAACCACAAATTGAATTTTATGGACCCCCAGTTCAGTCATTTTTTCTACCATCCATTCGTTTCGTTCCGCCTTACGTGTAGGACAGACAGCCATGTATATTCGATGTTCGGGCAATGGTACCTGACGACTCTCCAATACCTCGAAGGTAACCTTTTTAACACCTACCTCACTAACCGTTCCCCGGGAGTGGGTACCCTTCCCATCCGTCACTTCGATTTCGTCCCCGATGCGGGTACGTAAAACTTTGATGCAGTGCCGGGCCTCCTCTTCTTCCAGAAATCGCCGTGAAGAATCGGGCTGATAGAATAGATGCATAGGTTGAAAATGGCTCAGGACAACGTCCTAATACTTAGTTTGCAAAGGTAGGGTCTGGATTATTTGTTGATGGCACACATTTTAAACCTTTTCCAAATTTTTATACAAAATAATTAAAATTACACTTTTAACATTTTTATTATTTTTCGACCTTTTAAGCTATAATACATACTAGTTTTTAGCATAATTCACAAAATTTTCGGGTAATGGATTAAAAATTAAACATATGATTGAATACTTAAATTACACATAAAAAACTAAAAATATTACAATAAGCATAATTATTATGCTGCTTTTTTTAATTTTTGTTTAAGAATATTTTATAAAATTAACTATATCCACTATTATTGTAGTGTAATTTAATTAATAGTATAAAATTTCTTTCTTCGGTACGATCATGGCAAAAGCTAAACTTGAGTACATCTGGCTGGATGGCTATAAGCCCACCCAAAGCCTGCGCAGTAAAACAAAAATTGAGAACGATTTCAGCGGAAATCTGGATGACTGCCCTATGTGGTCATTTGATGGATCGTCAACTGAGCAAGCTGTCGGCCGTTCCTCCGACTGCCTTTTGAAGCCGGTTTATATCTGCACTGATCCTCAGCGCAGGGACGCTTATTTGGTTATGTGCGAAGTACTCAATGCCGACGGAACAGCCCACGAAACCAACGGACGCGCTTCGATTGAAGATGATGACAATGATTTCTGGTTTGGCTTCGAGCAGGAATATTTTCTTTGGGACCCAGAAACCAATATGCCCCTCGGTTTTCCCGTCAATGGCTATCCCGCTCCCCAAGGACCTTATTATTGCGCGGTAGGTGCTAAAAATGCGTATGGTCGTGAGATCGTCGAGGAGCACCTGGATGTATGCCTCGACGCTGGCCTTAATGTAGAAGGCATTAATGCGGAAGTGGCAGCCGGCCAGTGGGAATTCCAAATTTTTGCGAAGGGTGCAGCAGAAGCGGGCGACCAAATCTGGATAGCCCGCTACCTATTGGAGCGCATCGGAGAACAATACGGCGTATCAATCAACTGGCACTGCAAGCCTCTGGGTGCTACCGACTGGAACGGATCGGGGATGCACGCCAATTTCTCCAACTCGGTTCTACGTACAGCGGGAAATAAAGAGACTTACGATGCCATTTGTAACTCTTTTGCACCGGTAGTTGCTGAGCACATAGCCGTGTATGGTGCCGACAATCACCTTCGTCTAACAGGCAAGCACGAAACGCAATCCATCGACCAATTCAGCTACGGCATATCCGATCGCGGAGCTTCCATACGTATTCCTATCGCGACTGTGGAGCGCGGCTGGAAAGGCTGGCTGGAAGATCGTCGGCCCAACTCAGCCGCTGACCCCTACAAAGTAGCCGCCCGGATTATTAAGACGGTCAAATCCGTGAGGGCGTAAATTTACTATTATTTCATAAAAAAGGCCTCCGGTAATTCCGGAGGCCTTTTTTATGAAATTGGATATCAAAAAACGATTATTCCACTAGCATTCCTCCTCATCCTCGTCACTGCTTCGAAAGGAATATACAGCCTTATCAAGATTTAACCGATCTGCGTTGAAAAGGGCGATAAAATCATCGATTACCTTTTCCGTAATTTCCTCTTTGTTTAAACCAACTTCCAAACCAATTCCGTACTCAAAATCGGTATCGATCTCGACATGCTCGGAAACCTTGATCTCTTCATCTTCTTCGATTTCCTCCATATACTCCGTTAGCAGGAGTTCCGCTTCCTCATCTTTTTCATCATCTTCCGCCATCTCGATCCCACGCTCATCGGGGGGTAGGTAGCCTGGCATCTGCTTTTGCACCCGCTCGAGGGCCAAATCGTACACCAATGTAGAGTGGTGAAGCCGTAGGGTGTAAATAAGGGCATCGTACACAACTTCACGGGAATTGTGGTACCCTATGAACTGAACGTGTGCATGTTCAGTGTTTTCGTGCTCATCCTCCTCTAATTCATCTTCGACGTGTATAAAATTCATTCCTTCTGCCCTGCATTCCTTTTTCAACTGGGCAATTTCTTCGGGATCGAAACCGGGATTCATAGTGCTAGTTGGTTGTAATTTAGAATATTCTGAAACAAAAATTTATCGGCCTAATTTACGACTTATCCTTGTATTTATCGTCAGCAAAACAATTTCCCTTCATCGATTTCAAATGGAGGAATTCTTACCGAAGCTGTTTTACTCACCATATACCTACTGTTTATTTTTCACCCCTAAGTAGTACTTTAAGTTTAGCCAGTTATAGGATTTCTTGAGAAAAAAGGGATGCCTACTTCTGTAAGCATCCCTGCGGTTAGCGGATGAACAGCATTTCACGGTATTTAACCAGAGGCCAGTCTTCGTCATCGATGACAAGTTCCAGCTTATCCACATGGTACCGGATTTCATCGAAATATCCTTTGACACTCTCGGTGTAAGCTCGAGCTTTCTCGAACAAATTTTCCAGGTTGTTTGCCACTTTTCGACTCTCGGTCATTTCGTATACCAGTTTTTTGATAATGATCACGTGGCTGGATATCTCGGTAATGATCTCCCGAATGGGTGCAGCCTCGTCGTGCATATCCAATTCAGTTAAGGATCGTGCTGTCTGGGCAAGTTTGAATTGGTACTTCACCGCAGTAGATACGATATGGTTCAGGGCCAAATCGCTGATAACGCGTGATTCGATTTGAATCTTCTTGATAAAGTTTTCCAGTTCAATGTCATAGCGCGCATGCAATTCACGCCGGGTAAGCACCTCTACTTTCTCAAATAAAGCTGTTGTGGCGTCATGGGTATAAACCCCCAGAGCCTCGTAAGTAGTGTGAATATTGGACAAGCCGCGCTTTTGGGCTTCCTCCACCCACTCCTCCGAGTATCCATTACCCTCAAAAAGAATGCGTTTAGAATCGGTATAGTATTTTTTAAGAATCTCAACCACGGCAATTTTCTTCTCCTCCCCTGTGGCCAGGCGTTCGTCAAGCTCTTTTTTGAAAGCAAACAACTGGTTGGCTACGATGGTATTGAGCACAATCATGGAAGATGCACTGTTGGCGTTGCTGCCCACTGCGCGGTACTCGAATTTATTGCCCGTGAAAGCAAAAGGGGAAGTCCGGTTGCGGTCGGTATTGTCGCGAAATAAATGAGGTATCCGATTAATTCCTAGTTTATAATAAAAATTCTCTCCTTTTTCCAGCGTAATCTCACCACTATCCACGAGGTCTTCCAACATACGCGTCAATTGGGTACCCAGAAATACCGAAACGATAGCAGGGGGGGCTTCATTAGCCCCCAAACGGTGCTCGTTGCCAGCTGAAGCAATGGAGGCCCGTAACAGATCGGCGTTATCATGAACTGCCTTCACTACATTTACCAGGAAGGTCAGAAAGCGCAGGTTTTCTTTGGGCTTGGAAGTGGGAGCCAGCAAATTGATTCCCGTATCGGTGGCGATGGCCCAGTTATTATGTTTACCGCTGCCGTTTATTCCAGCGAAAGGCTTTTCATGAAAAAGTACCTTGAAACTGTGTTTCTCGGCTACTTTTTGCATCAAGTCCATCAGTAGGGCGTTATGATCGATCGCCAAATTCACCTCTTCATAGGTAGGGGCGCACTCGAATTGACCGGGAGCTACCTCGTTGTGACGAGTACGAACAGGAATACCAAGTTTAAGAGCCTCAAATTCAAAATCAACCATAAAAGCATTGACCCGGGGCGAAATAGACCCAAAGTAATGGTCTTCCAATTGCTGACCCCGCGCCGGACCGTGCCCAAAAACGGTCCGACCTGACATTACCAGATCGGGCCGGGCGTAGTAAAGGGCTTTATCGACCAAAAAATATTCCTGCTCGATGCCTAGGGTAGCCGTTACTTTATTTACATCACGGTTGAAATACTGGCACACACTCGTTGCCGCTTTGTCCAACATATTTAACGCTCGCAGCAAGGGTGCTTTGTAATCGAGGGCTTCCCCGGTGTAGGCGATGAATACCGATGGTACGCAGAGGGTTTTACCACCCGCTCCGTTATCCATTAGAAAAGCGGGCGAACTTGGGTCCCATCCGGTATAGCCACGGGCTTCAAAAGTGGCTCTAATTCCGCCACTCGGAAACGAAGAGGCATCGGGTTCTTGTTGTACCAGGGCGCTGCCTTTGAATTTCTCGATAGCTTTGCCGTTGGGAGTAAGGTCAAAAAAGGAGTCATGCTTTTCGGCGGTAGTTCCGGTTAGGGGTTGAAACCAGTGGGTATAATGGGTTGCCCCGCGCGATATGGCCCACGATTTCATGGCCGTAGCTACTTCCTCGGCTACCTCGCGGTCGATGTTTGAACCTGAACTGATAGCATTGGATATTTTAATGTAAGCTTCGGGCGAAAGCAGCGTTCGCATGGTTTCCTCTTTGAAAGTATTAATACCATAAAGTTCGGTTATTTTTTCAGTGGGAGGAACCAGGGGTAAGGCCTGACGGCTCAGAGACACTTCGATTGCTTTCGATCTGTACGACATAGAGTTTGAAAAAGTTAGTAGTTATTTTCAACAATAAGGACATTTAGACCCAAAAATAATAGCCGGAGCAAGATAAATACCATGTTTATAGAAAAATCCCTCCTCCCACTCCTTCCTCGTGTCAGAGTATCACTGGTAATAGCAGCTGCCTGGATCCTAATATTTCAGACCGTGCGAAGTTTGTTTTTTTTCTATCAGTTGCTTTCCGGGAATATTCAATCACCTCCCCCCCTTTTTATGTCGGCATGGCATGGCCTACCCATGGATATTTCTATGGCAGGGTACCTTACGGTATTCCCCACCCTGTTACTCATGGGCACGGCCCGCCGGTGGCATTGGTATCGGCGGGCAGTGCTAATCTATTCCTATTTCGTCTCATTGCTGGTTGCCCTGATCGTCACCACCGATCTGGAGGTCTATAAGGTTTGGCACTTCCGGCTCGACACTACCCCCCTATACTATCTGGAGCATCCTACTGAAGCCCTGGCTTCGGCAAGTTCCTCTCCCCTTCTTATGTTATTATTTATTTTGATAACGCTATCAGTTATTCTGTCTGTAATTCAACGTAAAATCGTCTGCCATCAGCTTGCCACTTTGAGTCCCTCATCCCGTTGGCTAACACCCCTGCTATTTATTTTCCTGACGCTTACTTTGATCATTCCGATTCGGGGAGGGCTACAGTTGGCTCCCATAAACCAAAGTTCGGTTTATTTTTCCACAGATAATTTTGCTAATCAGCTCGCAGTAAACGCCACCTGGAATTTTTTCAGTTCCGTCGCCAAGGGTTCGGGCCGCTCGGCTAACCCCTTCGCGGTAATGCCAACTCAGAAAGCGCAAAAATTACTGAAATTATTGCAACCTACCTCAGACAGTAGCCTTAGGCTGATCCAACCAGAGAAAAAGCCCAACGTACTGATTATTATTTGGGAAAGTTTAACGGCCAAGGCTGTTTCATCCCTGGGCGGGTTAACCGGTATAACTCCCCACCTTGACGCCCTCGCCCCGCAGGGGATACTGTTTACCGATATATATGCCAGCGGTGACCGCAGCGCCAAGGGAATTGTGGCAATCCTCAGCGGGTACCCCGCCCAGCCAACTACTTCTATCATTACAGTACCTACTAAATCGGCCTCCCTACCCTCCTTACCGCGAACTTTTAAAGCAAACGGCTACCATAATTCTTTCTACTACGGGGGTGAAACCGAATTTGCCAACATTAAATCTTACCTTTTACAACAAGGATTCGACCGGATCATCGACCATGAAGATTTTGATGAATCAGAGAAAAACTCCAAGTGGGGGGCTCACGACCACATCCTGTTCAACCGGTTGCTTAAAGATATCGATACCCAGAAAGCTCCCTTTTTCACCACGCTGTTTACATTGAGCAGTCATGAACCTTTTGAGGTACCCGGCAAAACGGCTATCCCGGGAAAGGACACCGAACATAGGTTCCTGAATTCGCTCCACTATACTGACCGTAGTCTGGGGAACTTCATCCAGCAAGCAAAAACAAAGCCGTGGTGGGACAACACACTCATTATCATATTAGCTGACCATGGGCATACCCTGCCCAAAAACAACGGGGGCCGATCCGCCGAATTCAGGATTCCCATGCTTTGGCTGGGTGGGGTTGTAAAGCCCAAAGGGATTCGGATCGATACGCTGGGTTCCCAGACCGATGTGGCAGCGACTCTTTTAGCTCAGTTAGGGTATGATTTCTCGGGATTTGTGTGGAGTAACGATCTGCTGCGAAAAGGCCGAATCCCCTATGCTTTCTACTCCTTCAATAATGGTTTTGGCTGGGTCAGACCCGAAGGTACCTTTGTGTATGACAATGTAGGAAAAAGGGAATCAGAAATCGGGGGAAAGGTTGAAACTCTAGATAAGGAAAACGGAATGGCATACCTCCAGTTGCTATCCGAGGATTATCTGAAGCGATAAATTGAAAAAACGTACCTTTGTGCCATGAATAATTCCAGTAATAAACGCGTAGCATTTTATACCCTTGGGTGTAAACTAAACTATTCGGAAACCTCCTCCATTTCCCGCATGTTTGAACAGGGAGGGTATCAGAAGGTAGAATTCAACCAAAACCCGGACATATTTATTATCAACACCTGCTCGGTTACGGAAAATGCCGATAAAAAATGCCGGAAGATTGTCCGGGAAGCGCAGCAGATTAACCCGAATGGTTTTGTGGCAATTATTGGCTGTTATGCCCAGCTCAAACCCCGGGAAATTTCCGAAATTCCGGGAGTGGATGCCGTGTTGGGGGCCGCCGAAAAATTCCGGTTGGTGGAGTTGCTTGGTACATTCCAGAAGATATCCCCCGGTCAGCGTGCGCGAGTTCTGGCTTCAGATCTGGGCGAAGAGCCTTTGGAATACCATGCCTCGTATTCACTCAACGATCGTACCCGTACCTTCCTGAAAGTCCAGGACGGCTGTGACTATCCCTGCACTTACTGCACCATTCCACTCGCTCGGGGCAAAAGCCGTTCGGACAGTATAGAGAATTGTGTGAAGACTGCCCATGAAATCGCCGCGAAGGGCGTGAAAGAAATCGTATTGACGGGAGTCAACATTGGCGATTTCGGCATCCAGGAAGGCATTCGACACACCCATTTCCTCCACTTGATCGAGGCACTCGATGCAGTTATGGGTATTGGGCGCTTTCGCATTTCCTCCATCGAGCCTAACCTACTCTCCGACGGTATCATTGAATTTGTGGCCCAATCGAAGCGATTCGTGCCCCATTTTCATATTCCCCTCCAATCGGGTTCCAATACGGTATTGGGACTAATGCGTCGTCGCTATCGGCGTGAGTTATACCGGGATCGGGTTCAAAAAATCAAATCACTGATGCCCGACTGCTGCATTGGGGTGGATGTAATTGTGGGACATCCTGGTGAAACCGAGGCCGAATTTCTGACTACCTACGAATTCTTGAATGCCCTGGACATCTCCTATCTGCACGTGTTTACCTACTCCGAAAGGCCCAATACCGATGCCCTGACTATCCGTCCTGTGGTACCGCAGAAGGTTCGGGCTGAGCGTTCGAGAATGTTACATATCCTCTCCGAAAAAAAGAAACGGGCGTTTTACGAATCCCAGCTCGGTACCACGCATAACGTCTTGTTCGAGGATGATGTAGCCGCTGGACAGATGCAGGGATTCACTGATAATTACGTGCGGGTGGTAGCCAAATACGACCCATTGCTTATTAATGAAACCCGAACTCTGCACCTTAGCTCCCTCAATGAGCAAGGCTTAATGGAAGTTACCGAACAGGAAGAAATCCTTGTCCATTAATTTTGTTGACTGGCTTTAAATTTGAAATTTAGAATAGTCCCAAAAAAAAAGTTGCTCGCTTTTAACGGGCAACTTCTTAAAGTACAACAAAACCACAGAACTTCTGTGATTTTGTTGTTTAATCACTATATCATACAATTAGGCTTCTACCAAAAACTCATCGTGCTGGCTGATATCCAGGCCCACTTTCTCGTCATCTTCGGTAACGCGTAAAGGAAGAATCAGATCGGTGATTTTCAGCAAGGCGAAGGACATGCCAAATGCAAATGCCGATACCAGTACCAGAGCAATGATGTGGTTAAAGAACAGGGTAGTTTCCCCATAAGCCAACCCTTGATCCACCACCCCGCTATTTACGCCACTGTTGGCAAAAATACCCGTCATGATCATACCGACCATTCCACCTACACCGTGACAGGGAAACACATCAAGGGTATCGTCCAGGGTCGACTTTGACCGTAAGTGTGCAATGTAGTTACTGGTCATCGCGGCCACCACGCCAATGAAGATGGAGGAAGGAATTGTGACGAAGCCCGCCGCTGGTGTAATGGCTACCAGTCCCACTACCGCGCCAATACAGAAACCAAGAGCGGAAACCTTTTTACCACGCGCAACGTCGAAAAGTATCCAGGCCAATCCTGCTGCCCCTGCAGCGGTATTGGTCGTGGCAAATGCAGATACCGCCAATGCCGATGCACCTACGGCCGAGCCGGCGTTGAAACCAAACCAGCCAAACCACAGCAATCCCGTTCCTAACAGCACAAAAGGAATATTAGCCGGAGGTAAAACACTGGCCTCCATGTGTGACTTACGACGTTTCAGATACAACGCTCCCGCCAAAGCTGCCCAACCCGCTGACATGTGCACCACAGTCCCACCGGCAAAATCAAGAACGCCCATTTTGAACAATATGCCTTCGGGATGCCAGGTCCAGTGCGCCAGGGGCGCATATACGAATATACTAAACAGGATAATAAACAAAACGTAAGACCGGAAATTGACCCGCTCGGCCATCGAGCCTGTAACCAATGCCGGTGTGATTACGGCAAATTTTAGTTGAAAAAATGCAAACAGTGCTAAGGGTATGGTAGGGGCCAAAGACCAGGGCTTACTCTCCAAAACACCACTGAACATAAAGTATGTGGCAGGATTACCTACAAAACCACCAATCGATTCACCGAAGGCCAGGCTGAATCCTACGGTTACCCACAGGAGACTAATCACACCCATGGCGATAAAACTTTGCAACATCGTGGAGATCACATTCTTGTTATTCACCATTCCGCCATAGAAATAGGCTAGACCGGGGGTCATCAACAAGACCATTGCCGATGCCACCAACATCCAGGCTATGTCGCCTGTGTCAAGTCCTTCAGTTATGATTTGTGAGGGAACAGCAGGCATGAACACTCCTAACAAACTGATTGCCAGAAGGATAAGAAGGGGGGTGTAATTAGGTTTTTGCATTTTCTAAGGATGGTTTTGGATGTACTTCTTTGTATTTAAAGAATGGGCAATGCTTTGCGACTTGCTACCCAGATTAAAATGCGTAGATGAAAGCCATGCCCAGCGTGGTCTGACTATTCTTGGAGAAATTACCATTGGAGTCCTCAAACTGCTGGCTTTCGCTGGAATTACTAAACTTGGGGTAGCTGTCTATGCGAAGTTCAGGCTTCAGCAATACATGACCATCCGCCAAAATAAAGTTACCTGTGAGGGTGAAGGAATTAACTTTGGTACCCTCCCCGGCGCTATTGACCAGTGCCCGTACCCCATTTTTATTATTGAAATTTTCGTAGCGCGCTCCCATGGCAAAGATGTCAGACAAGGCCACATTGGCGTAGACAGCCGCTCCACCCCATGATTGGGCATTAGAAGGACCGCCTCCGCCCTGAAAATCACCCTTCTGTGATCCATAGGCAGCATTCACGCCCAACAAGAATTTTTCGGTAATCTGATAACTCGTGGTCAAATCGACAATCCTATAGAAAGCCTTATCCTGGGCTACTGAGGGTACATCCTGACTGGCTTCGTTGCTACCCATATAATTAAGGTATACGTTCCAGTTGTCGACAGGGGAGAAGAAAAATTGACTGATGAAGCCCTTCTGACGGTTGTTATCACCCAGTCCATCCACATTATTCACTACACCCAGCATCAGGGAAGCTCGATCCGAGAAGGCGTAGGTAGCTTTCAAACCCGTATGGTAAAAAGGGCCGTTGTTGAAAAGATTAGAGAGGGAATAATTGAAGTTGACCGGAGCATCAATGACTTCATAACCGATGTGCGTACCAAACTGGCCCGCCGTCATGGAAAACTTATCGGTGAAGTGATAGGTAAAATAAGCCTGCTTGATCGCCAGAGCCATCCCGGTATAATCAGGATTGAGCACGCTGACCAGGTTTCCGTAGTTACCCAGATCAGCATTGGGACCAAATGTGAGGTCTACGACTGCTTCTGACTTATCGTTGGCATAGGTCATTTTAGTTTGGACTAAACCCAACTGAAACTGTCCCGATGTAACGTCAAAAGCTCGGGCATTGGCTACACCCGTATTGGAGCGGGATTGGGGCTTATTGAAGTTTCCGATGTAATACGAATCCAAATATCCAGAAAACGTAAAGGGGCTCTTGGTATCTCCCTCGTCCTTGACCTCAGTAGTCTTTTTTATCTCTTCGGACTGATTGCCCTTCTTGTCATCATCCATGGTAAAACCCAAAAAAGGAATAATGATAGATAATACTGTGAAATAAACTTTTTTCATAATTTTATTTTGTTTAAATGAAAAATGGCATCAACTATTAATTCCATGGCAAATATTAACTATAAATGATTAATATCAAATAGTTATGTCCAAATAATGCTTAAAAAGTCCATTTTTCAAAGAAAAATATAATAACTCGTTGTAATTTACATATAATTAGCTATTATGTATTAACTCAGTCAAATAACATTAAATTTTGTATTCCAGTCATTTCTCCAAATGTATACCCTGTTTCAAAACAAGTTATTTAAAATATTTTATTTAATATGTTATAATTTGTATCGTTAGAAGCGTTGGTCTAAGCACAAAAAAAAGGGCTCAAATTGAGCCCTTTTCAAATCAGAATAAATCGTCCTATTCAGCGTGCATCCAGGATTTCTTGGCCAGCAATGTTTCTTCATCCTCTACATGGTCGGGGTCGGGAACACAGCAGTCAACCGGACACACTGCTGCACATTGGGGCTCTTCATGAAATCCCATACACTCGGTACACTTATCAGAAACTATATAGTAAAATTCGTCAGAGACCGGGACTTGTTTTTCTTTACCACTTACTACGGTACCATCGCCGAAGTCAACTTCGTCGAGGTTTGTACCATCTCCCCACGCCCACTCCACACCGCCTTCGTAAATGGCAGTATTGGGGCATTCGGGCTCGCAGGCGCCGCAGTTTATGCATTCATCAGTAATCGTAATAGCCATGCTCGTCGGATTGTTTATATTTGTTCGACATTCACTCGTAGGAATTAACAAATATAATTATTTATAGTTTCACAACAATTAGTATATTCAGAATTAGCAAACGAGTTGGCATTATACCGCCAAAAACTAGTATGATAAACAGAATTAAACGAATAAAGGCTTTTGCAAAACTTGGAAACCATCTGCTTGATCCCACTAATTCCATAGAGATTGAAGAGGTTGCACAATTGGCCCGTGGAAAAAATGGCTGGTTTACCCCTCCGAATTCCCTGATTGCCCTTAAATCTATCGCCCACCAATATCTTGACGAAGCCCGATTAACAGAGTTTGCAACAAGGTATTCAGAGCCTATCGCTCCCCAAAAAATTGGCCTAGTAATGGCGGGGAATATCCCGGCGGTTGGTTTTCACGATGCGCTATGTGTGCTACTGAGCGGAAACCAATTGCTGGCCAAGCTTAGCAAGGACGACACCGTGTTGATGATGTACCTTCTCACTACCCTCCAAAAACTGGAACCCGCATGGGCGGACAGTATCACGTTTGTGGATAGGATTAATGAGGCGGATGCGTACATTGCCACTGGAAGTGATAATACGGCCCGGTATTTTGAATACTACTTTGCTTCTAAACCCCATATTATTCGTAAAAACCGCACATCGGTTGCAGTACTGTCTGGCCAGGAAACTGAGCAGCAACTCATTGGACTCGTGGACGATATGCTCATGTATTTTGGTCTGGGTTGCCGGAATGTCTCCAAACTATACGTGCCCGCAGATTTTGACTTTACGAAATTGTACGAATGTGCCGAAGTCCGCCGGACGGAATTTGAACATCACCATAAGTATTTTAACAATTACGAGTATAACAGAGCGGTATTACTTGTCAATCGCACCGAACATAAGGACAATGGGTTTCTGATGATTACGCCCAACCAAGCCTTGGTTTCCCCATTGAGTGTGGTGTATTATGAGGAGTATACTTCAATTGAAGCAATAAAAGAACGATTAGCCCAGCAATCCGATAAAATACAGTGCGTAGTGGCCCAAACTGGATTTATGCCCGATGCCCTGCCCTTTGGCCAGGCCCAGTCACCAGGATTGGCTGACTTTGCCGACGGCGTGGACACCATGGCGTTTCTTTCTAATGTAGGGGGGAATGAGCGATCCACCGCGTGATGAATCCCCTGGTTCCCTACGACATTCACCGTGCGGCCGACCACTCGTTGAAAATAATTCAATACCGCCAGCTTGTTAGATCTGCGCCCTGCGGGGCGGACGTTTCTATTCGCTTTAGAATCTTGGGTAAGTACATTGTATTATAGCGAAGCCTAGAAATATAGTTGGGTACCGTATGATCGCCATTCCAGCAATGCTCGGCGCGGTCACCATAGTCCACCTCGCCGTAATAGTGGGGGGTACGGGTACTTTTCAGAAAATCCTCCATGCGGTAGACGGCATTATTGAGATAGTAGTTATCCATGTCGCCACAATAAATATGGATTTTCCCGGTCAGCTTGGGACCCAGGGTTTTCCAATCGCGCTTCATGACGTGCATCAGATCGTATTTTTCTTTCCAGTGAGCCGCCACTGACCCATCAATGACTCCCGTTTGCTTGTCCCAAATGGGTTTGGGGTACCCATAACACCGACCGGCGAGTAGACCGCCTGCCAGATGTCCCACTGATCGCCTGAGCGTCCCCGACTCCCCAGAACCGCCTCGCGCCGGTTCATGTCTTCTAGTGTACACAACATTTCACCCAAATAATTTCGCTTGCCCGGCTTTGGGGTCCGTCGGAAAGGCCCTTCCCAGTAGTACGCGTTTTTGTCTTCATAAAGATTCACCATGGTATACGATTCAAAAGTAATCGGGTCTGGACAGTCTGCAAAGCAGGCATTGAACTCGTCGGGATAGAAAACCTGAGTGGCGAGTGCTTCCCACCCCCCAGTGGATCCTCCGTAGGTAAAACGGGCCCAACCCTGACCAATCCCGCGAAACTGTCGCTCGATTTCGGGTAATAGCTCGTACATGATCGCGTCGCCGTAGGGACCTATGTTCGCAGAATTAACGGCATACGAATCATCATAAAAAGGATTGGCGTGTTGAATTTCCACGACCAGGTAGCGAGGAAAGTCGGGGCTTGTCCATTTCTTGTACATATCGTAGCCTTCCTGGGCCACTACCTTATTGTAGCCATAAATTCCGAAGCGGGGCGAATAGGTCGAGGTATCCATGTCGGCGGGCGGCGGTGTTTCGCTAAATCCACTGAATTCTTCGGGAAAATGGCCATGGTAAAGACATAGGGGGTACCTGGCTTGGGGATGTTCGTCGAAACCGTCGGGCAGTAGCACCCAGGCGGCCAGGTGCATATCACGCCCCCAGAATTCACTGAGTTTTTTGGATTTGATTTTCACGTACTTGATGTACTTGGACTGTTTAGTGGCCGGATCGGGCAGCGGCGGGTTTACCTGGTCGAGGGACAGACTGATCACCTGCCTTAATTTTGGGTCAAACTTAATTTTGATCGGCTGGCTATACAGGTTCCCCGGTGCTGTGCGCCAATTCTGGCCTTCGCCCCGATCCATGGGCAGTTTCACCGTATGCCCGTCGCTGCGCTTGAACGTTTCGTAGCGGTGCAGCAGCACCTGTACATAATATTCTCCCGGAGCCATTTCGCTCCATGTTTTGCGGGGGTACCCTGCCGATTTGGTATCGAATGAGATAGTCTGACCGGATTTGGCATTTTCCAAATCCACACCAAAAAACTGCTGGGTATCCACCTCGTCGCTGATCTGAAAGCGGGGTTCGGATCCTTCCTGGGTAGAGAGGAAAAGCAGTAATCGCCCATCGACCGGTGCAGAATCAGTGGTTGGAAGCAATTTGATTTCGAAGGTACCTCCACTTTGCGCTAGGCTTGCCAATGCAGTAAGGAATAAGCAGATACCAAGTAATGTTTTCTTCATCGGGCGTATAATTTAGAGTATGAATTTAGTCTTTTCTTTGGCTCCATTCCAAAAACTCAGGAAATACGGTAGACCATGTCTTGGGGTTGTGCTCCCCATCCAGTACTTCCCGGTACACAATACCCTCTCCCCAGGTGTATCCTTTTCTTTCAAGCTCGGCAATCAGATCCAGGGTATCATCAATACTATCGATAACCCCATCATTATCCCTATCCGCTTCTTCATCCAGGGTTCCGGTCTGGAACCAGAATTGCAGCAGCGGATGTCCCATGGTGAGCCGAATGATAGCATGCATGATCCGATCACTTTCATCATAGTCATCGTCAAGAGCTCGTTGCCTCCACCAGAATGATCCAGAAAAAACACCAACCCTGGAAAAAACCTCCGCATGGTGCCAGGCGATGTCCAGCGCCATGAGTCCCCCCAGTGAAAAACCAGCAATTGTCCACCGCTGCCGGTCAGGGCTTACCGGATATCCTTGTTTTAAATAAGGAATCAACTCGTCAATCACGAATTGGGTTGTATTGGCCGCTTTGTTGCCCCGGTAAGCATAGTCCGGCTGGGAAGCCGTACCGTATTCGAAGATCCGATCCTTGTTGGCGTGGACACCCAGCACCGGCTGGAAACTGGCTGTCTGTTCAAATTCTTTCAACGCTTTTGGAATACGCACAACCGGAAAATCCTGACCGTCGAACAAAATCAGTACCCCGAGTTCCCGTCCAACAAAATCGCCCGAAGGTACAAAAAGTGATAGCTCGACTTTTCGGTTAAGATGGACAGAAACAAAGCTGTCTCCTACCAACAACGGATTCTGGGGAAGGCTTTGGGCCAAAGAGGGCAATAAGGTCACGAATTGGCGAATTTATAGGACTGAAATAAATAGTGGCAACGTCTGATCTCATCCACGGGTTCACGACAAGCAGTAAGAGGCAACGCGAAGTTAATTTTACAAACAATCATTAAATTTGCAACTATCTCGTAAAATAGAGTCCTATCTTACTTAAAATTCGTACTCCCTTGCAAGAAAATCACATTCAATACTACTCCCACCACCTGGGCCGTTCGATCGACCTGCTGGTGTACGGACATTGGGGGTACCCCATTCTTGTGTTTCCCACCACCATGGGTACCTATTTTCAGGCCAGGGACATGGGCCTCATTTCGTCCGTTCAGCACCTGGTGGATGAAGGCAAGTTCAAAATTTATTGTATCGATAGCATCGATAAGGAATCGTGGTATGGCCGGCATCTTACGCCCCCCATGAAGGTCCTGAACCATATCCAATACGATAAGTTTTTGACAAACGAGTTAGTCCCCATGATTCAGCGCGATTGTAGTGTGGACGGGATTGGCGTGGCGGGGTGCAGTTTTGGTGGTTTTCATGCGCTCAATTTTGCCTTCCGGCATCCCGAACAAGTGGCTTACCTGCTTAGCATGAGTGGCGCTTTCGACATCCGGTCATTCATGGGTGGCTATTATGACGACAATGTTTATTTCAATAATCCCATAGATTTCGTCCCCCACGAGCAGGGCTGGCGCTATAACCACATGAAAATAGTCCTGGGATCGTCGGAGTGGGACATCTGCCTGAATGCCAATCTTACCATGTCGCGCATCCTCAATAACAAGGGGATCAATCACTGGTCCGACATCAGAGGTTGGGAACTACACGACTGGCCACTATGGAAAAGAATGTTTCCGGATTATTTGTCTAAACTATTGTAATCCTAATTTTTAACTCCTTTATTACAGCATTCAGCAATCTAACTACCAAGATCTAATGAAAAAAATAGGCATATTATTTGGAATGGAAAACACCTTTCCTCAGGCATTTATAGATCGAGTGAATAGCAAGGGTGAAAAAGACATCAGGGCAGAAGCCGTACAAATCGATAGGGTTGTTCAGGCCGATCCTACCGAATATGCGGTTATCATAGACCGGATTTCGCAGGATGTACCCTTTTATAAAGCCTATTTAAAAAATGCTGCCCTTTGCGGCACCGCAGTCATCAATAATCCTTTCTGGTGGAGTGCCGACGAAAAGTTTTTCAATAACTGCCTGGCCGAAAAGATTGGGGTACCTGTCCCAAAAACGGTACTACTCCCCTCGCACGTGCGTCCTACCGACACGCATGACGTCTCGTTTCGCAACCTTAAATCGCCCTTGGCCTGGGAGGAAATGTTCAATTACATCGGATTTCCAGCCTACATGAAACCCCACTCAGGCGGGGGATGGAAAAGTGTATATAAGGTATATGATCAGCATGATCTTTGGAACAAGCACGGTGAAACCGAGCAGCTGGTAATGATGCTACAGGAGGAAATTGAATTCGACGACTACTTTCGTTGCTACTGCATTGGACAAAAAGACGTCCTGATTATGCCGTATGAGCCTCGCAATCCTTTCCACGAGCGCTATACGCCGGAAATGAATACCAAAGGGGAGGCTGGTGAAAAATTATTAAAAATTATTCATGAATACACCCTCCGGTTGAACAAGGCGCTGGGGTACGACTTCAACACGGTTGAATTTGCAGTGCGCGACGGGATTCCCATCGCCATCGACTTCTGCAATCCCGCTCCCGATGCTGACATTCATTCCGTAGGTCAGAAAAACTTCGACTGGGTAGTGGAAGCGGCGGCAAATATGGCCATCGAACGAGCCAAAAACCATAAAGAAGGCATGAATAACCTGACGTGGGGTACCTTCATCAAATCGGCCGCAATGGAAATTCCCGTGGCCAACATGATGCAGGAAAAAGCCGAAAGTAAAGAAGCCCCGACCAAGAAAGCACCCGCAGACCAAAAAGGTACCCCTACGAAGCAGTGAAATCCCCAAAAAATAGGGATACGCAGGAATAAACAGTGAGTGAATGTTAGAATGGGTGAATTGTCGCAAAAGTAATATTCTAACATTCTTACATACACTCATTCTATCACTCACTCATTCACATTTGATTTTATGGCCGAGCGCATTTTCACACTAGGAATTGAGGAAGAATTCCAAACTATCGACCCTATAACCCGCGATCTACGCTCCCACATGTCGAAACTCGTAGAAGACGGCAAAATCATTCTTAAAGAGCGCGTTAAAGCCGAGATGCATCAGGCGGTGGTGGAGGTAGGCACCAACATTTGCCACAATATTCAGGAGGCCCGTGAGGAGGTGACTTATCTACGTAAAATGATCCATGATCTGGCTGCCGAACAGAACTTGTGTGTAGCCGCTGCAGGTACACACCCCTTTGCCGACTGGGTAGATCAGCTGATTACTGACGATCCCCGCTACGACGAGCTGATCGATGAGATGCGGGACGTGGCCCGGGGGAACCTGATTTTTGGTCTGCACGTGCATGTGGGTATCGTTAACCGCAACGAGGGAATATCGATCATGAATGCTGTGCGGTATTTTCTGCCTCACGTGTATGCCCTGTCGACCAATTCGCCGTTTTGGTGCGGACGCAATACGGGCTTTAAATCCTATCGCTCCAAGGTGTTCGACAAATTTCCCCGCACAGGCATACCCGATTTTTTTTCCAGTGCCAGTGAGTACGACGAGTACATCAATCTGTTGATTAAGACGAAGTGTATCGATAATGCCAAAAAAATCTGGTGGGATATCCGGGTACATCCTTTTTTCAATACGGTAGAGTTTAGGATTTGTGACGTACCCATGCGGGTGGAGGAAACCATTTGTCTAGCCGCCATTATGCAGGCACTGGTGGTAAAAATTTATAAGTTACAGCGGCAGAACCTCAATTTCCGACCCTATAGGCGTAACCTAATCAACGAAAATAAGTGGCGTGCCGCTCGGTTTGGTATTCAAGCCAAACTCATCGATTTCGGAATTCAAGAAGAAGTTGAGTTTCGGCAGCTTATGGACGAACTATTGGAATTTATTGATGATGTGGTGGACGAACTCGGTAGCCGCAAAGAAGTTGAGTACGTTTACCAGATCCTCGAAATGGGAACCGGAGCGGATCGTCAGTTAGCTGTTTTTGAAAAAACCAATGACATGAACGCGGTCGTGGATTTTATCATTGCTGAAACTAAGATTGGGGTGGTGTAGTTGTTAAATGAATGTACACCAACATACTGAATTTAAAGAGTACCTCATGACACCCACTAAACCAATTCGCATTGCCATTCTGGATCTAAATAATGGGGTACAGAACGAAGGGATGCGTTGTATAAAAAAAATTGTGAATGATTTTGCCGAACACGAAGCGCTGGCCTTAGACTGCCAGATTTTTGACGTTCGGCAGCGCAACCAGGTGCCCGATTTATCCTTTGATATCTATATTTCCTCCGGTGGACCCGGTAGCCCCAAGCCCGAGGGGCTACTGTGGGAACGGAAATTCTTCAATTTCCTGGATAGCATTTATAAGCACAATCGAAATCACCATAACCGCGTCAAGAAACATTTGTTTCTTATCTGCCACTCCTTTCAATTGGCTTGTGTGCATTGGGAAATTGGGTTCGTGGGCAACCGTCGATCCAATTCGTTCGGCATTTTTCCTATCCATAAAACTCGCTCTGCCCAAAAAGAATCGTTCTTTAAGGATTTGCCCGACCCGTTTTGGGCGGTTGATTCGCGGGATTTTCAAGTTATTCAACCCGACCAAAAAGTACTGGAACAGATGGGAGCAAAAATTATGGGTCTGGAAAAAAATCGCCCGCACATAGCACTCGAACGGGCCGTAATGGCCATACGATTCTCAAAGGAAATATTTGGCACCCAATTTCATCCCGAGGCCGACGCCGAAGGCATGTTGCGCTACTTTCTTCGGGAGGATAAAAAGCAGGCCATCATTAAAAATCATGGTGAAGATAAGTACTTTGCCATGATCGCTCACCTGAACGATCCTGAGAAAATTATGCTGACCGAACAGACCATCTTGCCTACCTTCCTGAAAGAAGCTTACCTGAAGGAAGCCCCCCTTCAATTAGCCTAAACTTATTCCCTCTAACTCCATGCACAAGGCCGCCCGAGAAGCTTACAACCAAGCGTACAGCGATGCGTCATATAAAAATATGCAGGCTGATATTGAGCAAAATTTTCCGGGCAAGTTGGATTTCAGGGTATCCGAAAGCCCGGTTTTTGTGCCATTCGAGCTTAAAGAAAAATTGATCGAAGCCTGCGAAAGCTTCATCGATGTCATTGTAGCCGACGATTTTAAGGCCATCACTGAGCGGGCCATCCCAATCAATCAACGCGTCCCGAATGAGAACGCCCATTCGTCGTTTCTCGCCATTGACTTTGCGGTTTGCCAGGATGAACAAGGTGGGCTAATTCCGCAACTTATTGAGTTGCAGGGATTTCCATCAATCATGGCATATCAGGGGTACCTTTCTGAATTGTACAAGTTCCATTTTCCCATTCCTGATACTTTTACGTATGCTTTCGGCGTAGATAGTTATAGTGAGTACATGGAAGACTTACGCAAACTGATTGTTGGAGATGAAAATCCTGAGCATGTAATCTTACTGGAAATTTATCCTGAGCAACAAAAAACCCGGGTGGATTTTGCTGTAACCGAGCGAATGCTGGGGGTAAAAGTGGTTTGTTATACGGATTTGATAAAAGAAGGCCGAATAATTTACTATGAAAAAGAAGGTAAAAAAATCCAGGTTAACCGCATATATAACCGCCTGATTTTTGACGACCTCACTAATTTTCCTGATTTACAAAGCCAATACTCCTTCACTGACGATGTGGATGTGACCTGGGTGGGTCATCCCAACTGGTTCTATCGAATCAGTAAATTCACCCTTCCCTTGCTCCGCAGTCCCTACGTACCCGAGACGAGGTACCTTAGCGATTACCTGGGTAATTTTCCCAGTGACTTGGAAAATTACGTCCTGAAGCCTCTCTTCTCTTTTGCCGGAACGGGTGTTCAGTTGCATGTAACGGCCGAAGAACTGGCTAAAATTCCCGATCCGGCCAACTACATCCTGCAACGGAAAGTCACCTACGAACCCGTTGTGCAAGCGCCTGACGCCC
>JBBRDE010000011.1:0-34982 GCA_038204185.1 Cytophagales bacterium | reverse complement strand
CTTCCTTCGAACATTGCATCAGGTCGCCCACCCGCTGCGCTACCAAATCGAGGTAATTAGGTTCATTGCGCTTGCCACGGTGGGGGGTAGGTGCAAGATAGGGGCTATCGGTTTCCAGAACGATATGCATCGGGTCGATGTGGGGAAGTACCTTGTCGAGACCGCCGTTCTTGAAGGTGGCTACCCCACCGATGCCGAGTTTGAAACCGAGTTCAATGGCTTTATTCGCTTCGTCGAGGGTACCTACGAAGCAATGAAAAATGCCGGTAAGTCTCGCATCAGCCACCTTTTCAATCAATTCTACCGTTTCCCAGAAAGCATTTCGGCTATGAATATCAATCCAGAGATGATGTTCTAACGCGAGTTGGCATTGATAGAGAAAAGCTTCCTGCTGTTGTTCATAAAAGGTCTTATCCCAAAATAAATCAATACCGATTTCGCCAATCGCCAGGAACGATCGCTGGTTTAGCCAGTCCTCCACGATCCGTAATTCGTCTTCAAAATTTTCCTGCACGTAGCACGGATGCAGCCCTATCATGGGCAGGCAACGTTCGGGATAAGCCTGGGCTAGTTGCAGCATGCCGGGAATGGTCGTGTGGTCGCAGTTTGGCATCCAGATTTGCTGAATGCCCGCCGACCAGGCGCGCTGCAACATGGCGTCGCGGTCGTTGGCAAACTGGTCGTCGTATATATGGGCGTGGGTTTCGATCATAAAAAATAGAATCGGCTTTTGGGGCTAATAGTTCCTGCCTTTCCAAACCGTGGGGGTAGGGAGCAGGTGGTTAATGAGCATCGTGGTGTTATTAAACAGAAAATAAAACCAGAATATAGGAATAAACTTCATGAGATCGGGCTGCCGGAGTAAGCGGATTCCTGTGAGGCTAATAATACCCACCATTAAAAAATGCAGAGTCGCCAACCACAGACTTAACATAGGGGCTGCGAATAACAAAATCAGCAAAACGGGCAGAAAAAAAGCCGAAGCAATGAAACTGAGACTGATGGGCCAGGGAGCCTTCATGGCCCCTTTCACCCAGCGTTTGCGTTGAACGAGGAGTTCGGAAACGTGAGTTACGGGCAGTGAAAGCGAAACAAGTTGCGGCTGAAAACCCTGGGTAAAGGTATAGCCCTCGCCGAGAATCGCTGTAAACAAAGCAAAGTCTTCCACGATTGAAAAGCCAATTTTCTCGTAGCCGCCTACATCCCAGTAGGCTTCCCGACTCACAGCCATATTATTGCCCATGCCGGTAAATGGAATCTTAAACAGTGAAAAAAAACGCATCGCGCCAAGGGAAAACAGCCATTCCAGCGATTGCATGGCGGCAAAGGCACCCCTCGGCACCATGCGGGTGACTCCAACGACCACTCCTACCCTGGGCTGGAAAAGGTGTAGCATACTCTGGATCCAAGTAGGGGCTACTACTATGTCGGCGTCGCAGAAAAAGAAATAATCGCCCGATGCCCGGTGGGCCAGCTGAGCCAGTACATTGGCCTTACCGCGTAGTCCTTCGGTTTGATGCTGAATGCTGAGATACCTAAAATGGGGCCTATTCCGAATAAAATCTAGTACAATTGTTTCTGTGGCATCGGTCGACGCGTCGTTACCCACCAGAATTTCTAGCTGTGCTTTGGGGAAATCCAGTGCGTCGAGGGCTTGCAAACAGCGCAGAATGGCGACTTCTTCGTTGCGCGCCGCCAGCAGAATGCTGACTTTTTTTGACGGTCCTGAGGTACCTTCCATAGGGTCAATTCAAGGGGTAGGTAGGGCTTCAAATGTATACCCCAGATTGCTGAAATGATCGAGTACCCTCGGTACCGCGTACTCCATATTGCGCCGGGCTTTCAGGCTATCGTGAAAGAGTAGGATCGAACCCGGCCGGGCGTAATGAATCGTTTTGCGTAGGCAGGTTTCAGGGGATAGAGCTTGGGAAAAATCGCCGCTCAGTACATCCCACATGACAATATTTTTGTTTTTGAGAATCTCCTTAGCCTGTACGCTTTTAATCCGGCCATAGGGCGGGCGGAATAAGGGTGTTTCGGGTAAAAGCTCAGCACATTGCTTTATATTGGCCAGGTAGGTAACGTCATCCGTTTTCCAGCCGTTCAAGTGGTTGTACGTGTGATTTCCCAGTGCGTGACCTTGCTCAGCCACCTTTTTGAACACAGCCGGATGTTTGCGAATATTATCCCCAATGCAAAAGAAGGTACCTCTGGCGCGGTAATCGCGCAGAGTTTCCAGCACAAATTCTGTAACATCCGGGATGGGACCATCGTCGAAGGTTATAAAGAGCCGTTTTTCCGAAGTAGGCACCCGCCACACGTAGGATGGGTAATAGGCCTTTAACCAGAAGGGGGAATAATGAAGAAACACTTTTATTTAATGGATACCGGGTCGCCGGTGCGATTGAAAGTGGAAAATTGAATATGGGGAAAGTGTATTCTGGGGCAAGAATATTGGTCAACTCAACCTTCGGCCTTTCCAGACATAGGTTGGTTTTTGAACGGCTAAACCAAAAAACGCCACGTAAAAAGGATAGATCACTTGAACCAAAGGGATATAAAGTAGAGATTTAGGTTTTTGGAGAAATGAAAGTACCCCACCGATAAAAAAACACTCGGGTACCCACTTGGTCAGTAAAATTACAAAAACATGAGGCCAGGACAAAACACTCAGCAATCCAAACACGAAAGCAACGATCAAAGCTGCGTTGCAGGTAAAGATGTACATTGCCAGGGCAATGCTCACCGGATTACTGTAGTGCTTCCATTTACTGGCCCAGCGCTTCCGCTGCCGGTAGAAACCCACCCACGAGCTGTGCGGTACAGTGCGCACAATGGCACGCGGATCTTTCAGGAACTGAACGCTACCGGGGTAGCGGGCGGCTATTTTATGCATCAAAAATTCGTCATCACCCGATGCCAGGTGCTCGTTGCCTGTAAAGCCACCTACTTCCTCGAAAGCTTTTTTTTCATAAGCCAAATTTGCCCCATTGCATAATGAAGGTGATCCGGCGGCGATGGCAGCGGCCCCACTACCGATCAGACTGGAAAACTCCACGGTTTGCAAGTGGGCAGTAAGGGTACCCTCAGGCGTAAACGTGACGGGGCCACTGATGAGCCTGGCTTGGGTAGACTTGTAGCATTCTGCCAGCGAAGTGAGCCAATCGGGACCTACCCGGCAATCGCCGTCAGTGGTTATTATCAGCTTGCCGGTGGCTTGGGTTAGAGCCGCCTGAATGGCTCTTTTTTTGGGAGAAGTAAGCGAAAAACTGTTTGGCAACCGGATTATTTTTAGTTGAATAGAGGAATTTTTGATAAAGGTGTCTACAAGGTAGGCGGTGTTGTCAGAGGAGTCATCATCGACGATCCAGACTTCAAATAGAAGGGGGTTATAGGTTTGATGGTTCAAGTCTTTCAATAAGGCGCCAATGTGTTGGGCCTCATTACGGACTGGAACTATAACCGAAATTTTGGGAGATGGCCTATTTTTAGTTGGAGAAATGGAGGTGATTCTTGACCAAAGAAACCACAATACCAGGGTGAAAATTGCGTAGGTCGCTACCAGAAATTCGATAACAAAAAAGCTCCACTCATGCATAGCGGGTGTTCCATTGGTGCTTCCAAATCAAAACCACGCCAACGAGTAGCGGGCCGAGAATATTGATGAGCCATATCAGAAAAGTAGCGGCCACGATTTTTTCACTGGGCAGTCCGTACGATTTGAATACCAGCAGGGCCGTGAATTCCCGCAGGCCCAAATCTCCGATGACATTAATGGCAGGCAGTAGGGTTTTGGCTAATAGAATCAATCCCACGCAACTCACCAAAGCGGGCCATGCAATGGGTAGGTTAAACAAGGAAAGCGCCAGGACGAATTGCACGACAAAGACCGCGTAACGCGCTACGCCCAGTCCCAGAGCTACCCCCAAATCACGACCCGTGTACCGATTGATTACCCCGACGTTTTCTTTTAATTTGATGACCCAGGGGCGCTGACTGGAAAGATTGATGATTTTTTTACGAAAAATTCCGACCAGAAAACCGCCGACAACGATGATAACTAGCAGTAGTTCAATGAGGGAACCGTAGTATTTAGGTAGTATGAGGGATGAACCCACAAGTAGCCAACTTAGGGCACCTCCAAGCACCGACACGTAAAACTGCACTCCGTTGGAAACAAGTGCAGCCCCCAGTGTTTTGAGGCGTTGCTCCGAGCGCAGGGAAGTAATGCGGCCCAGGGTGTCGCCGAGTTGGGCGGGTACCGCCACCCCGACGGCCAGGCCCGTGAGGGTACTTCGGAGGGCTTCCGGGAAACTGATTTTGACGGCTTTCTGGGCCAGTAGCATCCATTTCAAACTTTCGAGTGTCCAGTTGAGGGGTACCAGCAGGAAAAGCAGGACTAAGGGGAATAGATTATTTCCATTGAAAGCCGCGCCAAGTACTCGTCCCACATCCCGAATGCCCGTTTGTTCTTTTTGGAAGGTGACGTAAATATAGCTCAGGATGAGCAACGTGACGACCCACTTGGCCAGCCACCACACTTTTGATTGAATAGTTTTTTCTTTTGGTGGGAGCAGTTGTCTATCTTGCAGCATGAAGGAAAGTGGGAAGCTCAAGAATAGCGAAAAAATAATTATTGGCGTCGATCCCGGTACCCAGGTAATGGGTTATGGGGTGATTTCGATAAAAAATGCACAAATCGAACTGGTACAGTACGGGGTCATTAAGTTGAACAAATATACGACCCACCAGCTGAAATTGAAGAAAATATTCGAGCGCATCACCCAACTCGTCGAAGAGTACCTACCCGACGAAATGGCCATTGAAGACCCTTTTTATGGTAAAAATGCCCAGTCGATGCTTAAGCTGGGCCGGGCGCAGGGGGTAGCGATGGCCGCCGCGCTGGCGCGGGACGTTCCGATTGTGGAATACTCGCCTAAAAAAGTGAAGCAGTCGGTCACGGGGAATGGCAATGCGACCAAGGAACAGGTGGCCTACATGCTGGAAAATATCCTGAAAATAGAGCTCAGCCGTGAGTTTCTGGATGCTACCGATGGCATCGCAATTGCGATTTGCCACCACTATCACGCCAATTCGCCCGCTTCGTCTACCGCCACTAAAAAAGACAAAAAAGGCGGCTGGGGTGCTTTCGTGAGCGAGAATCCTGACCGGATGAAATAAACTTTTTTTTATACCAGCAATTTCAATGCTTCTTCGACGGAATTTACGGGTAGCTGGCAGGTTTTGTTGAAACACATGTAGAGTAACGTCTGGCCATTGGGCGGCGTTCGGCCTTCGAGTAATGGTAAGCTAGACTCTCCGACAGCCCCCGCCACCACTTTGTTGGGTACAAAATACCGATCAAAATCTTTTCTGAGTATATCAGAGTCAGAACCTGAAATTACAACTTCCGCCGTAGGATTGACACGTTGCGAATAGAGAGCCGCCCAGTTGGTTGCTACCTGTATGTCCCCACTTAAAACCCGATTCATTGCACTCAACATCGTATCCGCTAGTTCCACAAAATCAGCGCGATCCAGCAGAATGCCTGTCTGATACAGGGCGTGGGCTATTAGAGAATTAGAACTGGGAATGACGTTGTCGAAAATTTCTTTCTTCCGGGCAATGAGCGCTTCGGCCTGAGCATCGGTAAAGAAGAAGAAACCATCCGTCGGATCATAAAAGTTTTCAATCGTTTGAACAAGCAATGTTTCAGCCAGCCGCAGCCAGGTCTCATCGAAGGTAATTTGGTAGAGCCCCAGCAACCCCTCGCTCACCGCCGCGTAATCTTCCAGGAAACCGTTGATGGTACGTCGACCTGCCTTGTAGCTATGCCAGATGTTTCCTTTTTCAATCAACCTATCACGCAAAAATCCTCCAAGTTCGATGGCCGTTTCGCGAATATTTTCGTCGCCTAAGGCCCGATATGCATCGGTCAATCCTTTCAAAAGCAGTCCATTCCAGGAGGCAAGTATTTTGTCATCGAGGCCGGGTCGGACACGCGTATTCCGCCGTTCTGCCAGTTTTTGTAGGGCATTACGATACTTTTTCTCGAATTCTTCGACGTAAATTCCTTTCAACCGGGCAGCCACGCTCACGTCTTGTGTCAGGTGAAGATGGTTAAGGCCATGCTCCCAGTTTCCGGCTTCGGTGAATCCGTAAAGTTTACCAAACCATTCATAATCAGTGCCCAGTACCTCCTGCAATTCTGCTTCGGTCCAGACGTAGTATTTTCCTTCTACACCTTCACTGTCTGCGTCCAGCGCCGAATAGAATCCGCCTTCGGGGCTTCGCATTTCGGTAGTAAGCCATAGCAGCGTGTGCCGAATTCGGTCGGCGTAGAGCGGGTTTTTTGTGAGGGAATAGGTTTCCGAATAAAGGCTGAGTAATTGGGCATTATCGTATAGCATTTTCTCAAAATGCGGGATAAACCAGTCTCCATCGACGGAGTAGCGCGCCCAGCCGCCGCCGACGTGGTCGTAAATTCCACCTAGCGCCATCCGATTGAGCGTGAGCTCCACCTGTGCCAGGGCTTCGGGATTTTGGGTGGCGTCGAAGTACCGGAGAAGGAATTTATAAATCGAAGGCATTGGGAACTTCGGGGCGCGGTTGGTGCCCCCATCCGCTGTGTCGAATTGCTTTTTTAAGCCATCAAACATCCTATCCAAAGTTTCTCGGGTAAAGATAGGTGGATCCGCCAGCAGCCCGTACTTCTCGACCTCGCTGGTTTGCAGACTGTGGGCGAAACCTGCTGCGGAGGCCAGTAGTTCGTCGTGATGATTGGTAAAGGCATTATGAATACTACCCACCAACTGCACCCAGTTCTGCGGGGGTAGGTAGGTAACGCCATAAAAAGGATTGGCGTCGGGCATTAAAAAGACATTGAGCGGCCAACCCCCGCGCACGCCCATCAGATGGACAGCATCCATATAAAGCGCGTCCACATCGGGTCGTTCCTCCCTGTCGACCTTGATGCATACCAGATTTTCGTTCATCACGGCTGCCACCGATTCATTCTCGAAGCTTTCGCGCTCCATGACATGGCACCAGTGACAGGCCGAATAACCGATACTCACCAGAATTGGCTTATTCTCGGTGCGGGCTTTGGCGAGGGCTGCTTCACCCCAGGGGTACCAATGTACCGGATTGTGGGCGTGTTGAAGTAGGTAGGGGCTGGTTTCGGTGGCTAAGTGGTTCAATAGTACAGTCAGTAAATGAGTGAATGTTGGAATAGGGCTATAAAAAGGATTCAATGGCCTCAGACGGTCGGCAGCTGCCGCTTTAGCCTGGGGTACCAATTAGCAGGATAATTTCCTCCTTCATCCATTGTGATTTTAGGTACCCCTCTATTCCCCCGAAATGAATATATGTTTGGTAAGAGAACTACTTTCGGTGCTTACCCTCAGAAGATAGGTACCCCTGGGAACAAAGGGCAAATCGAATTGATACCGATAATCGCCCACTGTGGTGTTGGTTTTGGATGCTTTTAAAACCGAACCTTTAAGGTCAATCAATTCGAAAAGCACCTCGCTTTGGGTACTGCGACTTGTCAGATCCATGAAAACAGTTCGTTGCGCTGGATTAGGATAGATCGTAGTTAGAGCCAGTGACGAATCCAGTGAGGAAACCACGTCGGCCAGGTCAAACTGACACAGAAAAACGTCCCTACCGTTGAGTGTAATCGACTTTGTCCACTGCTTATATTTCAACGTCAGGGACGTTTGCTGTGTTTCCAAAGCATAGGTATTTTGGGCGGCGATCAGAATCCGACCGTTTTTCACCACACCCCGCCAGATAGGATTACGCTGTTCCATGTGATCCCGTGCCGACTGTGGCATTACCAGTTCGTAGTTTCCTTCGAACATATCCGAAAACCGCGACAAACGGTACAGGCCGTTGATAAAATGCTCGTAGGTGGCGTAGTTCTGCTGCTGGGTCTGGTCGAAAAAGTTATTATCCCACAACCATAGCCCCTTGGCTCCAGAGAAAAATGGGAAAATGGCCGTGGCCTCAGCCATGAATTTGGGAATCAGTGGTGCGCCCGGTGTAAAACTGTCGTGGTAGCGGAGCCACACGAAAGGGATGATGGGCTTGTCGCTCCATGCCCGATTCACCTCGATCTGAAACAGGAGGTAAGCCAGGTACTCCTTGCCCAGCGGATTTTCGTAGGGATAAAAGTAATAGGCCGAAGGTGTGAGTACATTCATCTGGTCGTAAAAGGTACCCCCAATCCGGCCCGCGTCATTCTGCATGAGGTAGTGCGTCCGCTGAGAATTGCTCGTCCAGTCCAGCCAGCTATTGCTGGGAATATTGAGCCAGGTACCCCGCACGGGTACATCGCTATAACTCGTCAATTTTGTGGATGCGGGCAATCCTTTGTTTCTGAGGTGCCGCGCTCCTTCGGTGTACCACCAGCGAATGTCTGATTTATAGGTCTTTAAAAATGACGCATCGGTCAGTGCCCGGTATCCTCTTGGGATTTGAGCATTGCTTTTTAGGGCTAAAATATCCCGGTCGAGTTCATGCATGCGTTCCACATCCATGCTGATGATGTCGGCCCGAGGTACCCCACTGCCACGCGAATCATCGAATTGGTCTGCCAGCGCACCCAGGTAATTGTCCCAGTGACGCCGATACAGCGTGGTGTCGTTACCCCAGGGACTTTCCAGTCCTACCGTGGACCAGGGTTGGCGTGATCCGTCGATACTAGCAACGCTATTCCACAGCAGGGCCCGGTTGCGCAGGGGTAGGGTACCCGACTCGGAACCACTGAATCGGGCCAAATGGCTGAATCCGTGTTTCAGCGGTCGGGACTGCTCATCACCAAAGCGGGGACCGTTGTATATAATGGTGAAGGGAAGGGAAAATTCAGGGAATTTGCCCCATTCGATGGAGTTGGTAGTTGTTACCGGATTGAGCCTAAACTCGGGCGTACACGTTTGCGACCAGCCCGGTTGGGTGCTGAAAATCAGGATACTGGTAACAAAAACCAGACCTGCTGTGGAAATTAAACGCGAACGTGTGGGCATCTTTTGTACTACTAATTTCGTTACTTTTGCAAAGAACAACACCATAACTGTCATTTGCTAATCTATCAACACAACCATGAAATTACCCAATTTGTCTATTCTTGTCGCCTTTATAATGGTCTTTGCCGTGGCCTGCAATAAAGATACAAAAACCGATCCGCAGGGGGTCGATAAAGGTAAGGTGCTGATTACCAATCCCTGGCGCCTGGTGAATGTCACCGATGTATCGGGCAAAGCTATTCCCCAGAACCAGCTTAATATCGAAACCAGGGCCATTTACCTGTTTGACATCCAATTTTTTGAAAATAACGTGACAAAAGCCCTTGATAGGACTTCCAAGCAGGTTGTGAATGGAGGAACCTGGTATTTGATAGAAAACAACGAAATTCTGGACATTGAAGTCAGTCAGTTCAAAGGAAAGTTTCCCATAAAAGAATTGAGCCGCTCCCGAATGACGCTCGGTAACACCGTGCCGGTCAATGGAGTGAATCAGGAAGCGCGATTGGTTTTTGAACCGGTTGTTAAATAAAGAATCCTGCATTCAACACAAGGCAGCTGAGGAATTGGCTGCCTTGTGTTGTGAATTTTTATAAAAATATTGCGATTTTAGCCAGATTTACGCTATTTGCACAGTTGAATTGAACTCATAAACGCGTAAATAAAATGGTAATGAATTTCAAAAAAATCGGGCTGGCCGTCTGTGTATTTAGCGTAGCAGCCATGCAGGGGTATGGCCAGGATGTTCCTACCCCACCCAAAATGTCGCCCGCGATGACCGAATTCTGGGAGCCTGAGGTAAAAACGGTAGCTGCTCCCGCAGATGCCCCTCCCGCGGACGCTCTGGTACTGTTCGATGGCAAAAATCTGGATCAATGGGTATCGGTGAACGATGCGACCAAGCCTGCGGGCTGGACAGTGGGAGGGGGTACCTTTACGGTCAAAAAAGGTACCGGAAACATCCAAACAAAACAATCCTTCCAGGATTACCAGCTTCACCTCGAATGGAAAGTACCCGCTACCATCACGGGCGCAGGGCAGGCGCGCGGCAACAGCGGCTTGTTTCTGGCCTCGCTTGGAAAAGGTGACGACGGCTATGAACTCCAAATTCTGGATTCGTACAACAACCGTACTTATGCCAACGGACAGGCGGGAAGCATCTACAAGCAAACCCCCCCGTTGCGCAATGTGACCCGCAAGCCCGGCGAGTGGAATGTGTACGATATTATATTTACTGCCCCGCGTTTTAAGGAAGATGGCACTGTGTTCTCGCCAGCCCGCGTGACGGTGATACAAAACGGCGTGGTGGTGCAAAATAATACCGAGCTACGTGGGCCCACCCAGTACATTGGACTGCCTTCTTACAACAAACCCCATGGCAAAGCACCCATCAAATTGCAGGATCATGGCGACCCCAGCGAGGCCATCAGCTACCGCAATATTTGGATTCGGGAACTTTAAGTGCAATGGGGGCGAGGTTGCACTTGGGATGAGTTGAGGAATGAATATTATTTTGAAGTTTATTCATTTGCTCATTTACCCCTATTGAGGTTCGTGTTTCTTTCACCCCTTCATGATTCCATTCCCCATTGGAAAAGAACAATCGCCGAACGATTAACGCGTGGTGCATGTACGACTGGGCCAACTCAGTACATGCCCTCGTCATCGTGTCAAGTATCTTTCCCGTCTATTTCAGCGCTACTGCCCTGAACGAGCACGGGGGAGATGTCATTGAATTCCTAGGTGTTTCAATCAAGAATTCGGTGCTTTTTTCGTACTCGGTTTCCTTTGCTTTTCTGGTAGTCGTAGCGCTGATTCCATTCTGCACGGCCATCGCCGATTACACCGGCCAGAAAAAGCTATTTATGAAGATTTTCTGTTACTCAGGGGCGGCCTGCTGTACTTTGCTATTCTTTTTTACCCGCCAAACGATCACCTTTTCGGTAATCGTCTTTGTATTCAGCCTGATTGGGTGGAGTGGGAGTATCGTTTTTTATAATTCGTTTCTGCCCGAAATCGCTACGGAGGAAAATTTCGATCGGTATAGTGCACGCGGTTTTTCTATGGGATATTTAGGGAGCGTTCTGCTGATGTTGTTCAATCTGACGATGGTACTTTTTCCCGAAAAGTACGGTATTGTCGACAAGTCTCTTCCCGCCCGAATTTCCTTTCTGACAGTAGGGGTGTGGTGGGTACTCTTTGCCCAAATACCCTTCAGGTACCTGCCCGACAATACCTATGGCAAAAAAGGAAAGGGGAACTGGCTGTTCAACGGCTTTCGGGAACTGCGTAAAGTTTTCGGACAACTCCGTACACAGGACAACCTGCCCAAATATCTTATGGCTTTTTTTATATTCAATATGGGCGTACAAACAGTCATGTACGTGGCCACAATCTTTGGGGCGAATGAATTAAAGCTACCCGCCCAGAGTCTGATTGTCACAGTTCTGTTGATTCAAATTGTCGGGATTGCAGGTTCGTATACCTTCTCCTACCTTTCCTCCTTACTGGGCAATATCCATGCCCTAATGATTGGCGTAGCCATTTGGATCGGAATATGCGCCGGGGCATATTATGTTTCCCATGAAAATGAGTTTTATGTACTGGCGGCCGTGGTGGGCATGGTGATGGGCGGTGTACAATCACTGTCACGGGCTACCTACTCCAAGTTGATTCCCGATGACACGAAGGATACGGCTTCTTATTTCAGTTTCTATGATGTGACTGAGAAATCGTCCGTCGTGATAGGTACCCTGGTGTACGGATTGGTGGAGCAATTCACGGGTAGTATGAGGAACAGTGTACTGGCACTGATGATAATATTTATTGCGGGATTGCTGCTTCTTTCCCGTATACCCTCGCAAAAAGTATATCGCTATCGACTGGACAATACCGTAAATTAGTATATTTGCAGAACGAACAGGATGTTAGCTCAGTTGGTTCAGAGCGCCGCCTTGACAGGGCGGAGGTCAGCGGTTCGAGCCCGCTACGTCCTACAAGCTAGTCCCGCCCCCCGGTGCAGGACTTTTCTTTTGGTCCAAAACCATTGAAAGCTTTTGGTTTACTTTATCTAGCCAAACCGCCTGCCCCGCGCACGACCAGTGCGTATCACCTTTTAGGTAGGGATTTTGGTTCATATTTTTGAATTCATCCAGCACTGTAATGCTTGACACACTCCGGGCGGGATGCTGCCCGATGCGCTCGATAAGCCGGTTGTAAGTGCCGTACTCGGGCATCAGCACGCTGGCTTTATTAGGGATGATTGAGTACCAAACCTGGTCAAAACCCAACATTTTAAGATACCGTTGGTTGGATTCAAGTACCCCAACCAGAGAATCTACATCGGCGTTTGTGATATGCACAAAAGACGAAGTAATCAGGGTCGTATCCGTATCTACGTGGTAAGCTATAGTGCTACCATCAGCTGACACGGTGACTTTAGGGTCGGTTCTAAAAAAAAAGCGATAATTAAGCCAGCTTTTCCATTCTTTAAGCTTTAGAATGGGATCAAATTGGAAAAGTAGCGTAGTGAGCCGATCTTCGGTGGGGCCGGAAGCGAAAAGGTTATCAAGTTGGCTCATTAAATGGTTTTCCTCAGGCAGGGTGACAAAGGTAGAGGTTGCTGGAATTACACTGCTAATAGGAGCCGCAAAATGTTCCCGCACAGTCCGTTCCACTGATTCCAGCAACACAATATTGGTGTAGCTGGTATCGAGCTTGAGATGAAGCAGGGTACCCCAGTGGGAATATTGATACTTGTCAACGGCAAAATCCGATGAATCGACTCGCTCGGGTTCGGTAAAGCTGTCGCCAATAATGTAAAGCGCTAGCTTTTTTGACGCGTTAGATTTTGTAACAGCGTAGGGAGGGCATTCGGATTTGGGATCCTTAAATTCTTCCAAATTTGAGAATCGGTACAAATCCCCGTAACGGTAGTCATCAGGGATCAACTGATTGCGAAACAGTTCTTTAATGACCGAAGATCTGCATCCGGCCACCCAGATAAAACCAACTACCAACAAGACCAGAGCGCGCACTATTTTCATCCGTTACCGTATTTTTATGGTCCAGGCCTGATATTTACCGGCCGATCTTCCAAAAATGAAGATTTTATAGTACGAAGGCTGGTACGATAGCCTAACCGGAGTTTCGGAAGGGATCGGTTTGTCCCCCAGCCGCCGACCCGACAAATCGAAAATAGAAGTATAGCCGCCCGAATTGATGGAAATAAAGCGATTGTCTACCCCGAAATAGTGGTATTGTAGCGTAGAATTCGGAGAAATATTTCCGATCTGAAATAGCTCGGCACCTTCTTTGTCCAAAATGGATACGCGGGTGTCGGACGAACGCACTAGTAGCCAATCCAGGGCATTGCTATCGAACAGGGTCCTGAAATGCGTTGAGGATTCCGGGCGGTACAATTGCCGGCGCTCGATGATTTTCCCAAACACATCGACCCGGAGAAGCTCGCCATACCTACTGACCCCCACCAGCTCAGGCTGCGCTGTTGTGGGATTTTGAGTCCACGCAAATGCACTCTCGATGCGGGTAAGCATGTCCACCGGAAAGCCAGGCCGCACCGTACCCTGGTCATCGATGAGGTAGATGAGGCCATTGCGCTGCGTAACGATCAAAGACCGGGTACCTAACTGGTTCAGAGAAACCACCGGAAGCTGAATGTTGGTAAAGTTTCTGGTGCGATTTATTATAGTGGGAATTGCGTTCACTTTTCCCCATAAAAACATATTGCCAACTGTGTCCAACACCACAAAACGGCTACTACCTTCATTCCCACCCTCGATCCGAATAAGTGATTTTATGGGAAGTCCAGAGGGGACACCTACCCGAAAAGGGGTAACGATCCCCTGTTCATCCTCGTCGATGGCATAGAGCGACCGCGCCGTAGCCAGTATTAGCTGTTGACGGCCTATGTTCAGAAAATCCACTCTTAGTGGGGGGGCAATGAGAGATCCGTCGAGGGCAGCAATACCTTTGACGTTTTCAAAATTTGCCCGTGGCCGAACCAGGCTATCGTGCCGGTCGGTCAGGAGGAGTTGGGTTGCCCCTGCAACCGGATCCTGAGAAATGGCTACCAACGAGTTATTGCCATAAGCCCAGGGGAGCTCAGCACTCAGAAAAGTACGGTTTAAAACTTTACCGGAGGTACGACGCTTCTTGGGCAGAAGACTTAGCCGAGGATAGGCTTTTCGACCCGAAAAAACACATTCATACACGATACTTTCGATTTTGGCTGAAAAAAGTCCCGTAACCGAACCTGAATTTACTTTACGGGGGCTGGCTACCAAGGCAATCTGGGGGATGTCCGAGCCATTGCCTCCATGAAGTAGAATGCTGTCAAGCTCGGGAGATTGTTGCCAGGTAATACGGTTTTCGTAATCGGAGATATAGTTTCGTAATACCTGGGAGCTGTTACTTAGGACTAAATAGGGGGCTACATAGGAAACGAATGTCCGGGGGAAGCCTTTGAAGAGTGGCCCGTAGAGCCCCGCCGGTAATTCGGGAATGGGAATCGAGTAAAGGTCGTAGCCCTGGTATTTGTCCTGCGATACATTAGATTCGCTGGTAGACAGGCGTGCCAGTTTGGTCAGCAAAGGTCGCAATTTGTCGTAGTTGGCGTATTGAATAAGGGCCAGTTTTCCGTCACTGATGCTGTTGGTTCCTTCAACCTGGCACAAGATGAGTTCGGCCCCAACGTTCGTAATGAGTTCTTCACGTTGGTCGCCCAAGTGGAAACTCAGCTTTTCCCAGGCAGGCGTTGCGTAATCGCTGTGCCAATTCTGAAATTTTTTTTTGAATTTCAAGCTGTCCCGGCTAGCGATTCGAAAAAAGAGCGACGTTTGTTGGGAAATATACTGGTGACGCCCAAAAGTCTTGCCCTCTTGCCCGTCGAGCCACTCTGTTGCATAGTTTTCGCCAGGGTCGCTCCCCAGCGATTCGAATTCGATTCGGGAAGCCCTATCAGGCGTCAGGTGATAGTCCTGCGTGGAGGGGAAGAGTTTTAGGAATTCGGCCAGAGAACTTTGGGGCGACAGGGCGTTTAAGATTAAGTTTCCCCAGACAGACCGATTCAAATAAAGATTGAGACTGTAACGGGCATCATCCGCTTTCTCAAACTGATTCTGGAGCATAAACTTGCTGATTGGTTCATCAGCATGACGCACTACATCTTCGATTAAGTCCCCGTACTGACTCAATATCAGGTAGTTGTCCCGAATAGTATAGGAGCAGACGGGCTTTGACCCGGAATCATTAATATCGGTAATTATAGTATTTTTGAACGTATGCCTCAAGACCCGAATATCAGGCCGGTTGGGATTAGCCCACCACTCTATTTCGGTATCGTTCAGTAAAGGAATGTACACAATGACTCCAAAACCTGCTGAAGTCCGCTGATGGTAGGAGTAGGTGATGGTTTTTTTTAAGAGTGTCCGGTCATAAATGGGGATGTCACGGGTGATCCACATCAACAACGAAAGGCTCTCCGCTGCCTGATTTACCAAAGGAAACCCTTTGACATCAATGGCCGCCTCGGTGAGTACGAAGCTTGAATCCTGGATCCGATCACTAGTTAGGACGGCACTGGCATCCGAAGGAATAAAG
Organism: Cytophagales bacterium; assembly: GCA_038204185.1. Lineage (GTDB taxonomy): Bacteria > Bacteroidota > Bacteroidia > Cytophagales > Spirosomataceae > Salmonirosea. Next base: position 19,335 of record JBBRDE010000011.1, on the reverse strand, counting down.
CGCCAGGCAGCTTGGGACCGTCCGCGCAACAGAAAAAATACGGCAACTGCTATTAAAAGCAATATGAGTGCCGGTAGCGCGTATTTTCGAAGCACAGAAATTAGGTTTTAGTTCGGAGGGCTTTTACTTTGTCATTGAGGTCGATCCGGAATTGAAGTAATTCCCGAAAGCTACGCACGCATACTTTCCACAAATTCCACTTAACGATTGACACCGTGCCGGTTTCCCGATCTTTGTGCGTGATTGGGATGTCATAAAGCTTCTCGCCAGACTTCTTAGCCATCACGGCCAGGAAAATATTGGGAGCAAAGGGCTCGGGATCGGGAAGCTGTTGTAATAATTTGCGCAGGAAGTTGCCTTCGATCAACCGGAAAGGAATGTTGCTATCCAGAATGTAGGTACCATAAATCGTCGAAATAGTTCCTCGAAGCACCTTTGTAATGAATAGTCGGACCGAGGCATCATGCCGGATTTCACGGTAGCCCAGGATAAACCGCGACTCGTTACGTAGGGACCACAATTTATCAAAATCCTCCGTGACGAACTGATCGTCGCTATCGGTCTGGAATACGTAGCTTGATTGAAGTTCCACCGCTTTACGATACCCATTCACGACCGCATTGCCATGGCCGCCGTTTTTTTGATTGATTACCGTGAGCCGTGGATTGGTGGTAGCCATCGCGGTCAGGAGTTCACCGGTCCGATCCTTCGAACCGTCGTTGATGACGATCAGCGTGGTGGCGTCATTGGGGAATTTTTTTTTCAAGTAATCCGTCCAATTACCCACTACTTTTTCGATGCAGTCTGCTTCGTTGTAGGCGGGCATTACTATGCTAAGTACCAGGGTCATTCAAAGTTAGATTGTAGATGATGCAAAATTACGGATTTCGGCATAGGAACCTCACCCTTTCACGCGGCATACCTGTCTTTTAATGAATTTATCGGTTTTTCGATAAAATGCCACGAAAGGGCCGCCAGACAGGTGGTGAGGAAAAAAAAGTACGCCAATTGAAAGGCCTGGGATTCGGATAGTACAGGAAGCCAGCCGTGCAGTTTGTTCAGAATCCGGAGGGTCGGATGATTGGGCTGGGTGTGAAAATGATTGTATACGAAATTGTGGTACAGGTACATACCGTAGCTGATCTTGCCTAAATACTGGCTGACAGGATTTTCAAGAAACCATTTCATGCCCCCTTTGAAACCCAGCACTGCCTTGCCGATCAGGAAGAAACAAAAGACTGAACTGACAAAACGATCGACGACATCATTCGCCACATTGTGGATTTCTATAAACGTTTTGGACCAATACACTACCCCGATCCACCCCATTAGACTTACCAAAATCCAAACCGGATTATGAAAGACTTTCATAAATGACTCAGGACGGCGTAGCTGCATCCAGGCCATGATCCCACCCAGGCCGAAAGAATCGAGGCACATAGGCATGGATACGTAATTGACCATCCATTCATATCCCGCATAGTAAAAGTAAAACCGAAGTAGCACACTCAGGCCAATCATGGATACAAGGGTAGGTACTAACCAGCGGCGCGGGATGAGAAAAATGACGAAAGGGAAGAAAATATAAAATTGCTCTTCGACCGCCAGCGACCAGAAATGGTCGATTACGCCCATCCAGTGCTGATTGACCGCAATATATATATTGGTAGCATAGAGTAGGCTCCAGGTGAGGGTGTCGCGCACGGGAGGTACATTGAGCGCGTATAGTACAGCAATGGAAAGGTAATAGATGGGGAAAATTCGGAGAGTCCTCCGAATGTAAAATTTTCGAAGATAATGGCCAATACCACCAGGCTTGTCGATATTTTTTTCCCGGCTTACCATTAGAATCCTGGTGATTAGGAAACCACTCAGTACAAAAAAAAGTGTTACTCCCAGAGGACCAAAGGGTACTGTGTTGAATTCGGCCAGCCAGTGGTCCACGAGCACCAGCGCCACAGCCACGAATCTGAGCCCGTCCAATTGAATGAGGTATCCCGTGTTAGTCGTTCGCATGGACTACCAGTTAGTTTTTATAGTATTATTAGGTACCTGCCGTACCACAACTGAATCACGGTTCATCAGGACTCCAACCCGCTCTCCCTGCTGCCAAACAATACCCAGCGCATAAGAGCCAGGCTCAAGCTCGGCAAACGGTATGTTAGAATGAAAGCCAGGGGCAAAATATGCCTGCTTAAGGAATAACTCCTTGCGGTTGGTATTGCGCTGGCGGTAAGCGGGGAACAGATAATACCGTCGTGCGGAGCTTAGTACGAAATAAACCCCGCTATCCTGAAGCAACTGGCTTTTGTAAGTAGCATTACGAATCTCGATGCTGGTAGGGGTTGGTTGGACTGTGGTAGCCTGAATCAGGTTTGTCAACCCGGCGGTTTGACCAGCAAAGGCCTGGCGCGAGGCTATTTTTAACATAGGGAGCCAGCGATCATAAAATAGGGGTGGCTGTGCCACAAGGGAGCCTGCAAGGGTTGTATCTTGGGTGGCCACCAGGGAGCGATCGGGGTAGGTCCAGTTGAAAAGCTGTGTAGTCTGGAATTTACGGAGATTAAAAGCATCCACCAGATGGTAGTGATAACTGAAAACGGAATATAATGCATTCAAAAAAACAATTCCCGACACGTAGGGTGACAAGAAGCTTCCACGTATAGGAATTACGACGTAGAGGTAAGAGACAATCAGCAGCAGGAAAGAGTACATCTTATAGCGGCTTGTGAGCAAACCTTCCAGCCCAAAACCGGCCCGCGAATACACCACAATGAGGGCAGTACCTAACACGAACAGTATGGTACCCAGGCAGAAAAGATCAGTAATGCGGACAAAATCATGTTCATACCGATTTCGAACCAATCGAAAAAGGGTAGTGGAAACGATGGAAACCGCAACAAGAAATAGTATTGTCCCCAGAACCAGGCAGAACCGGGCATGATGAGTGACCGGAAACGATTCGGCAAACGATCCCAGGAAGTAAAAATACCCTTTGATAAATATCCCCAGCCCGAAGGTAATGTCGGGATTGGCGGGCGAACGTGTAAAGTCGTAGAAATACACCAGAACATAAACTCCACTGACGATTAACCATACGATGAGGCGCCGCCAACGAGGAGCCAGAAATAACAGTACCGCCCCAATCGGTAGCACCAGCAGGCCATTGCCACTCGTTAGGCAGGCAAGTGCTGCCAACACAAGTGACAGGATATATAGAGGTCGTGAACGCGAAATACAGCAATACAAGGTCCAAACGCTCAGGACTATTACCCCAAAATTCTGTACAGCCGCCATTCCCCAATACATGTTTTCGTAGAGGGAAAGCGTAAGCCAAATGAAAGGAATGGGAATTAGGGTATAGAAGGGTTTACGATTATGATGCAATAATACCCACCATAAAGCCACTACGCCCAGCATGCTCAGATTTCCGTAAAACATGAGCCTCTGGAAGTTGAGAGTTCCAAAAATGGAATAATCCAGCAGGGCCATGAGCCGGGTGACTGAAATACGGTGCTCGTTGTGTTGCCGGAAGATGGCCTGCCATTTCCCAGTCCAGTCGGAGGCCTGAATGTACTCAACTAGGAATGCTTTCAGGGCGTGATCATCCCATTTCGGTATATTGAGGGCATAATAATCCCACACCCAAAAATAAATTCCAATGGGAATCAAGAGGGTGAGGCTAACCAAGAGTTGGGACGCCCGCTTACTCATACGTGGTGAAGCAGATTGAGTAACGCCTCGGCAAGGCTAGGGGCGTCGAGCTGGGAAAGTTTTTGGTGGTATTGCTGACTACCGTAGGTATGTCCAGGATACCCCTGTGCACGGAAACTACTAAAGTGGTCTGGGCGGATGCCTTTTTCCAGTAGTTGGACAGACAATTGCTGGGCGAGCCCACCCGTGCTGACATGTTCTTCCGCGACCATTATCGCAGGACTTTTGGCAAGAATAGTCTGAATTGAGTCGGTCACTTCCAGCGGAAACTTATTGGCAGCTAGTACAGTGACCGATTTGAGCAGCTCTTCCTGTTCATTCAGGGCGACTAGTGCATTATTGGTGATAGGACCCAGGGTTACCAGTGTGATTTCTGGGTTGTCTGCCTGATGCACCACTTTAAAAGAGCCTGACTGAAAACTGTCGACCGGCGTTTTCTTTCCTGCGCCCAGCCTAAGGTAAGTAGGACGGCCCTGGGTAGCGATATGGTTTACGAGAGGTTCAACCTCATCCGAGAAAGCCGGGACGTGGGCGGTAATATTCTGCAAACCGCTCAGACAAGCCAAATCTTCCAGGGTGTGGTGGCTGCTTCCCATAATTCCGTAGCCGTAGCCTCCACCATTGGCCACCAGAAAAACCGGCAGATTATGAAAGCACACATCGTTGCGAAATTGTTCCAGGCAACGGTATACCACAAAGGGGGCTATGCTGTAACAGAACACCTTAAACCCTTTATAGGCCATTCCCGCTGCTACGCCCACCATGTTCTGTTCGGCCACACCGGCATTGATGAAACGAGGCCCCATTAGGTCTCGAAGGTTTTCGAAGGCATTATACCCCAGATCGCCCGTTATAAAAACCACCGAATCGTCGGCAGCAGCTAATTTCTCTATGGCTTTCGAAAATTCTACTCTCATTTGTTCAGTTGTTTAACCAGCGTCCGTATTTCGTCGGCTGATTTGTAGGCCTTGGCCCCCCGCCGAATTCGGGTACGGATAAATTTAGGCCTTTTCTTTGTCTCCTCGAAAATCTTGGCCACATATTCGCCCAAAAACGAAATCCCCAAAATCGTAAGCCCCCCAAAAAAGACGATTAGGATGATGACGGTAGAAATGCCGTAAGGTGTTCGGGGGTCAAAGTCAAGTACCCTGGCTGCGATCTGCCAGATAATACCCACGAAGGAAAGTCCGGTCAGTAGAAACCCAGCATAACTCATTAGTTCCAAAGGTGCAAAACTAAATGAGAAAATGGCCTTCTTGGCCCACCAGATATTTTTTCGCCAGTTGTTGGTCGACACACCAAACATCCGCTCAGGACGCACGTAGGGTACCCCCGTCTGTTTAAAGCCCACCCACGCCCGCAGACCCCGCAGGAATTGTTCAGTTTCGGGTAAATCCACTAGCTCTTTCACCACTTTACGATCAATCATCGAGAAGTCTCCCGCATCGCGCGGGATGGTGACGTAGCTCAGGTTCTGGAATATTTTATAAAACAACCTATAGAAGAAGTGAATATGGGGCTTCATTTCGCGCTGCACCCGCACGCCATACACTACATCGTAGCCCTCGCTCCACTTTTCATAGAAACTGGGAATGATTTCGGGTGGGTCCTGTAAGTCGCCGTCCATCAGCACCACGGCGTCGCCGGTGGCGATTTCCATTCCGCTCAGAAATGCTGACTGCGAACCAAAATTACGCGAATGACTGATGCCAACTACCGAAGGATCCCGGTCACATAGGGCATCGATGACTTCTTCCTGGTTGTCGGGCGAATTGTCATTGACAAAAATAATTTCGTACCGTACTTTTAGCTCATTGAACGTTTTTACCAGACGCTCGTACATGTACGGAATGGCCTGCGCATCCTTGTAACAGGCAATTATGGCCGTAATAACGGGGTTAAGATAGGGATTCTCAAAAGCAGGAATCACCGTGGATTCGTAGCCGATACGATCCTGCCAGTTTTTCGTTTTGGTAAGGCCGCTTTCCAGGGAGGTAGTAGCCCGCCAACCCAGGTCAGCCTCGATGGCGGAGGCATCACCGTACCAGTCGGCCATATCCCATTTTCTGTTGGTCATCGTACCCCATTCCGGTTTAACTTCCAGTCCGAACTGCGCCCGCGTTACCTCCACTAATTCACCAATGGTGGTTTTCTGCCCTGTGGCAATATTATAAGACTTGCCCCGATTGTGTTCGTTGACGCCCAGTGCCGACATGACAAACGCTTGGAGACAATCTTCGATAAATACAAAATCGCGGCTAATGTCGGGAGAAACGAACGACGGTAACTCCCCGTGCCGGGCTTTTTCGATAAGCCGGGGAATAAGCCGGTCAGGTTCTTCCCAATAGCCATAAATCGAGTACAGGCGGAGGTTAAGCGTATTCAGGCCATGCACCCTGGCGTAGAATTCAAGCAGGTAGGCCGCCGAAACCTTGGAAACCGCGTAATGACTATTCGGCTCGACGCGATCCTCCTCTTTGGGGGCAGTGCAATTAAAGCCATACTCCGAACTGCTCCCCGCATGAATGTATACGCTTTCCGGCGTGCATTGCTGTAGGATATTGGCGGTGCCGATAACGTTGGTTTCGTAGGTCAGATTAACACTACTCTGTTTGCTATAAGCGCCGTATGCAGCCAAATTGAATACGGTTCCCGGTTTATATTTTTCAAAAACCTCCCGCACCGAATTCCCCGAAAGAATATCGCAGTGGATTACATTTTCGTAGGGTATATCGAGCGATTTTAGTCGCCATGCTTTAGTAGCATCGTGGGTGAGGGCGTAACAATCCTGCCGTACCATGAAAATTTCGTGGAACAGGTTGACACCGATGAAACCACTCGCCCCGAATACAAAAATCGGGCCTTTTAGTTTTAGAATGGAATCTGTGAAGGAAAGAGTGGGCTCAGGCATTCGCGGGGATGATAGCATAGCGTTCCTGAATTTCCTTTTGGGCCGACTCGTACTGCTCGGGATTCATCGGGAGATAATGCCATTCGAGTTTATTCTCCATGTAGGACACCCCTTTTCCCTTAACAGTATGGGCGATAATGGCTTTGGGAAGACCATTTTTATGATTCTTCAATTCATTAAGCGTTTCATTGATTTCAGCGATCGAGTGTCCATCTATTTCAATCGTTTCAAAGCCAATCGCCTTCCATTTGGCCGGGTCGGCGGTGTCGCCCAGTACCTCCCTGGTTTTGCCGAACCCCTGCAAACCGTTTTTATCTATGTACATGAACAGGTTGTCCAATTGGTGTTGGAGGGCAAAATGGGCGGCTTCCCAGGTAGTACCTTCGTTGGTTTCTCCATCCGATAGGAGGGCATAGGCATAGCTGTCTTCCTTCCGGATTTTGGCGGCATGGGCAATGCCGGTAGCGATGGGCAGGCCGTGCCCGAGTGAACCCGTCGCAAAGGGTATGCCCGCATACTGACCGGGGGCCGGATGCGCGGGTAGCGTAGTGCCGTCGAGGTAATAGGTTGCTAACTGCTCGTCGCTGATTTCGCCCAGGTAGTGCAGGCAGGCATAAAGCGCGGCGGCCGCGTGGCCTTTGGAAAGAATAAAGGTGTCGCTCGGTTTTTTATTTGCCAGCAGAATCCCGATCATCAGATCGATGCAGCTGAGTGAGCAGCCGATGTGGCCTGCGTGAGCCTGATGATATAATCCGAGAATTTTCAGCCTAAGTTCGCCGCTAACTTGGTGCGAATAAGCAAGTATAGAGTCTGATGGGTGTGACATGTCCGTTTTTCAAATGGCTTTGAACCGCAAAATTAGGGTTCTTTTCGGCTAAATACGCCCGAAAGGTACGAATTCTTATGCTAGGGTACCTTGACGAGAGTAGGGAAGGGGCGTTACATTTTAAGAATTGTAAACTCCACCCGGCGGTTCCACTTGCGGGTTTCTTCCGTTACATTGCTGAATATGGGGTTGGCTCCGCCCCATGCTTTGGTCTGAATCCGGTCGAGGGCAATCCCCAGGGAGTGCAGGTACCTTTTGACTTCCATTACTCGGTCTTCTGAAAGTTTTATGTTCTTCTGCCAGTCTCCTACATTGTCGGTATGTCCTTCCAGTAGGATTTCCATGGCAGGGTAGTCCGTCATCATCTTAACAATCCGATCCATTTCGGGAAGCGAAGATTTAACGACATCTGCGCTGCTCTGGGTAAACATCAACTGGTTCAGGCGAATCTTCTGCCCTTGCTTAATGGGCATCATGGTAATGTTTTTACGGATGATCCGGAAGTTGGATTCCCTCGTCAGGTCAATTTCTTCAATTACGGGGAAGTAGCCTTCGTGGCTGGCCGTAATTCGGTACAAATCCTTCAACGGTAAAATCATTTTGTACTCTCCGGTTTCGGGCTCAAAGGTAGCCTTGGAGAATTCTTCGTTCGTACTTTTAAGATCGGCAATGATGTCGGCTCCCAACATTTGGTTCGTTTCCGAATCCAGCACATTTCCCGAAATAATAGCCACAGGTTCTGGTTTGATGGCTGGGAAAAGCCGAACCCGAAAAATATCTTCCTCACCGAGTGAGTTTTCCATCGAACTCAGATAGGCGTAATCGGCCGAGGCCGGAATGTTGAAATACCCATCCCATTGGGCGGTATTGATGCTGGGACCTAAATTTTCGGGTTCAGACCAGTTGGTCCAGCTGTCGTCCTGACGGCGCGAAACGAAAATATCGCCGTTACCGTAGCCGCTGAATCCGGCGGAGGTAAAATACATGGTTTTGTCGTCGGAGGCTACGAAGGGCGATCCTTCGTAGTCGGGGGTATTGATGACATCTCCCATGTGCTTGGGTTCCGACCAGGTGTCGTCGGGTTGTAAAAACGAGACGTACAAGTCCTTGTTTCCTTCGGTGTCGCGCCGCTGCACCGAGAGAATCAGTACTTTTCCTTTGGGTGAAATGGCGAATTCTGTAAAGTTACGTTCGTGATCGTTATAGTGATTTTTAATCTTACATTCCTTGGGAAAAGACCACCCGTCACGGGTGCGCACTGATTTGGACAAGCCGTTGACCATGCTGCCGTCGGGGCGGTAGACGTTAATTAGGTAGATGGTTTTTCCATCAGGTGAGATACCCGTAATGGCATTATCGCCCACATTGTTAATCGGGGCCTTCATGTTAACGGCTTCCTGCCATGTGTTTGCATTGTCTAAGCTCGACACCCACACGTCCTGCCGGTTTGGAGAGCCGATGTTTCCATCGAATTTACTCCGCGTGAAAAATAGCATTTTCCCATCAGGCGATATGACCGGAGCTACCTCTTGACCCTTGGAATTGACAGTTTTACCCAAATTCTCTTTTTGCAAGTCTTTGGGTGTATCAGGAAAAACATGGATTTCCGCTTTCATCGGTACAGCCGACGACGAGATGCCAATGGCATCGATTTGATTGAACCCGACCATGCGTGAGGGTTGAAGCACCACTTTGATGGCATTGGCCGTAAGCGTGGAGTCGGAAGGAAAAATGTAAGTAAACTTTCCGATTTCCTTGGTTGGGGTAATTGAGTTTTCGATTAGAAGGATTTCTTCCCCTTTTTCATTGTAGGCATACACCCGGGCGATGGCTCCGGCATTAAAGTTTTCGGCAATGGCTACCTGTCGAAGCAGTATGCTTTTTTCAAAGCCTACCTTGATCCATTCATCACCAATCGAATTGGCCTGGGCGGGTGACCAGGCACAGGGGCTGTTGCCTATATCGGGGAGTTTATTGGGCCGTCCTAGTATCTGGATGGCCCGGTACTCTTTGCCATAGGGGCCTGGACGGTATTCGGAAGAATAGCCCAGAATTTTTGCGGCCCACAGGCTTTCCTGGGCTTTCACCCCCAGACTAATTCCTAAAATCAGAATTAATACTATACTGGTTTGCATTCGGGTGTGTGTATTCAACGGAATTTTATTCATGGATTGCACACGCATACTTTTATGGTTGAACGAAATCATCGGTCACTTCCTTGCCATCGATTCTAATTTAGCGCCCACAGCCAAATGACCGCAGCTGGACCGATTTCTTTGCCGGACCAATCATCCAAAATCAGGGCTGTTTTTTTAAGGTTGACTTGTATTTCAAATAATAACCCACAAAAAAGGAAATGATTCCTAATAAAGTGGTGGGGCCACATACTATATAAATGCTGAACTACTCTTGGCTGGTGCTAATTGAGGGTGTGGATATGGTTTTTCCGTAGAATATAGCATTGAAAAAAAGACGGCTGGTACCTAACCAGGTTCCCCGAAAATTAGGATTATCGGCAAATAGTAGCACATGTCCCCTTCCCGCGGAAGTAACTAGTAGGCCCGCTGAGGAAGCGATTTTTTTGAGTGATCGCGGATGAACGTAACCGTTAAGGAGGGGTTTTTTGTCATACTGTATCACAGTTGCAAACGGATTTTCTGAAACCTCCAACAGTGTATTGCTATTGCGGTAGAGTGCGATTTTCCGATCAGTATAGCCATAGCCAAGCGGATGTGTGATGTCGAGATCGGCTAGAAAAATAGCTCCGCCCGTGAGCTTTGCCCCCTCCCGGTCGCTGGCTTCGACGTAATTGATGCGCTCCTGGGTTTTGGAACTGTCTTTCAAAATTCGGGTTTTCTCAGTAACGAGTTTATTTTTTATCGCCCATTCGGCTGCTGATTTGAAGGTTATCAGGTTACCCCCGGCTTCCACCCAGGCTTTTAGCTTGGATACAAAACCTGGTTCCGTGGGATACTGGCCATTGACCATTACTATCACATCATACCCGTTCAGATTTACCCTCCCCATTTCGCTCAACTCCACTTTAGTGATCGGCATACCCACGTACTGATCCAGCATATACCACACCTCCCCGGCCTCATACTGGCTGGTCCCCTGGCCAATGGGCATCAGGACTTTGGGGAGTTTGACGGTCTCGAAGGTATTGCTTCCCAGATCTACCCCTTCCATGCTATATCCCGTTTTGACGGTGTAGAAGTGGACACCCGTGAAAGCTGCTATCTCCTTTAATTTTTTGTAGAGTGAGTCTGCAGTTATTTTTTGCCCCTGAACCGGAATGAGGAGGGTACCACTTCCGAAAGCTTTGTCGCCCTGATCGGTAGCCGAACGAAAAGGCTTCTGACCAACTTTTACCAGATTCCCTGAGGCAAGAAGCTGGTACAAAGCTTTGTGCGTGTTAAAGTCAGATGCGGGCAGTAGATAGGCATACTCACTTTTTTCAAAAGCCAGCGGCTTGAAATTCAACGATTCTAACGTTACAGGGTTGCTAGTAGAAAAGCTGCCTGTTTTAATTTCGGCATGAGTGAGCCCGTAGGCAAGGGGTAGATTCCAGGCCGAGGCATCGTAAAAAATACTATCCGCAAATGTCACGGGTTTCTCAAAAATAGACTGGATCATGCGGTACTGCGGCTGATTCATAGGCACGTAGTAGCTACTATTGGCCGGGAAGGTTTGTCCTTCCTGCTTTATTTCTTTATCCAGAGAGTAGCACTGTATCCGGTGCAGCAGGAGAGTGTTCAGGAAAGCCCGAGTCCGGGTTCCGTCATCACCCGCACTAACCAGGTACCCTTTCACCGGATTTTTTTTGGCGGAAGAGAGGGCGGAATTGAAGAATTCACGTTGAAATTTGAGCAGATTTTCCCGTTCAGCTACGGATCCGCGAATGGTAGCCAGGGCATTGACCAGTTGATTGCGAACGGCAAACGAGAAGGTCAGAAGTCCATTTTGACTCTCCTGTACGTGTCCCCTGGAACTTCCCTGTTCAAAAAGAAAACCAATGCCACCCTGAATGTCAGGGTAGCTAGAGCCATAACCGGGATACAGATTATCGAACGACTCTTTGGAATAGTACAACGAACCGATCTCATTCATAGCCGACTCGAAGTATTTTGCAAAGGTGTCATTGAGCGAGCGGTAAACATATTCCGGGACCAGCGGATTTTCGGCGCTTTTCTTGGAGGGTTCAAAAAAGTGGGTGGAATTAGTGCCCATCTCATGGTGATCGGTCACGACATTGGGGTACCATTGGTGGTAAAAATTTAATCGATTGCGACTTTCGCGGTGTACGGCCAGGTACCAATCACGGTTTAAATCAAACCAGTAGTGATTGACTCGCCCACTGGGCCACACTTCGTTGTGCTCGCGGTCGTTAGGGTCGGCCACGGGAGGCATCCCTTTGTGCATGTTGACCCAATTGACGAAACGGTCGCGGCCATCGGGATTGATAACGGGTTCAATGAAAATAACGGCATGATCCAGGGTATTCTGGATATCGACATCCTCACTGGCTGCCAGGTAATAACCCGTGAGGATGGAGGCCTCCCCGCCCGATGCTTCATTGCCGTGCACGTTATAGCCCAGTTGAAGCACAACGGGCATTGCCTGGGTGTCGGGCATTTGGGCGGTAGGATCTGCCAGAGATACATGTTTTCGCCGGATAGCTTCCAGGTTTTTCAGATTCTCGGGACTGCTAAAAGCCACCATCAGCTGGGGACGGTATTCGTATGTTCGACCCGTGGTTTGAAACTTCACCCGGTTAGAAACCGTACCCAGGTACTCAAAATAGGCCACCAACTGGTCGTACCGGGTGTGGTGGGTACCCACCGAATATCCCAGGAAGGCATCAGGTGAGAGAATGTTCGGATTAAATTTCTTGCCGGGAAAATAGTAGTTATTTTGGGCAGATAGAGAAAAAGAACCCAGAATGATCAACAAAAAAAAGCAGATTTTTTTCATAGATAGCAGGAGTGAAGTGCATTTGAGAAAAATGGAAATTGGGCAGAACTATACAATTCTTTTTAAATCAGAAATAGTTTGTAGAGGGTCGGACGATTTGAACACAAAGCTACCTGCTACCAGGATATCCGCGCCCGCCGCCAACAGCGCGGAGGCGTTTTCATCATTAACCCCACCATCGATTTCGATCAAAAAATCGGTGGCGGTATCGCGGCGCATTTCGACCAGTTTACGCACTTTCCGGTAGGTGTTTTCAATGAAGGTTTGGCCCCCAAATCCCGGATTAACTGACATAATCAAAACCTGAGAAATATCCCCCAAAATATCCGTTAGCAACTCGACGGGCGTGTGTGGATTGAGGGCCACCCCCGGCAGGGCACCCAACTCTATGATGTGCTGGACCGTACGATGCAAATGCGGGCACGCCTCGTAATGTACCGTGATGATGTGGGCACCCGCTTGCCGAAATTCTTTGAGGTAACGATCCGGCTTCACGATCATCAGGTGTACGTCGAGCGGTTTGTGTGCGTGGCGGTGTACCGCCTCGCACACGGGCATTCCAAACGAAATATTGGGGACAAAAACGCCGTCCATGATGTCCACATGGATAAAATCGGCTTCGCTACGGTCGAGCATATCAACGTCGCGTTGAAGATTGGCAAAATCGGCGGCAAGAATGGAAGGTGAAATAAAAGGCATGTACTGTACAGCGTGAGCAAAATCTGAAATTTGCAGCAGCAATTCGAAGGCCGATCGCTTTTTGCTACTTTTGAGCGAAAATAAGCATAAAAGGACTAAAATGACTTTCTACGGGATTTTAGTTTCGGTCAGCAGTTCTTATGTGTTTGAAAATCAATATATTAGTAACTATGAATCTTTCTGAGCGCGTGGCGCAACTAACCGATCAGATCAACTATTACAATGACCGCTACTATCAGGATAGTGTTTCCGAAATATCGGATGAAGCGTTTGATCACTTGTTAGAAGAACTAACAACGTTAGAAAACAAGTATCCAGCGCTTAAATTAGCCGATTCGCCCACGCAGCGGGTAGGGGGTACCATCACCAGGAATTTCACCACGGTGTACCACCGCTATCCAATGCAGTCGCTCGACAATACCTACAGCGAGGCAGAACTTCGGAGCTTCGATGAGCGGGTAAAAAAAGGCCTGGGTGAGGAAGAGTACGAGTATATCTGTGAGTTGAAATTTGATGGTATTTCGCTGAGTTTTACCTACGAAAACGGACTGTTACAGCGCGGCGTCACCCGTGGGGACGGCACAAGAGGCGATGACATAACGGCCAATGTAAAAACCATTCGGACAATGCCCTTGCGACTTTCTGGCGCAGAGGTACCTGCGCTTCTGGAAGTACGGGGTGAAGGATTTATGCCCCTGAGCTCTTTCGAACGACTCAATGCCGAACTCGAAGCGACGGGTGACGCACTCTACGCCAATCCGCGCAATGCTGCTTCCGGCGCATTCAAATTGCAAGATTCCGCCGAAACTGCCCGCCGCGGCCTCGATTGTTATGTGTACGCTTTTTTGAGCGAGGAAGAAGTTTTTCAATCGCACGAAGAAAGTTTGATCGCTCTGAAAAAAAGGGGCTTCAACGTGTCGCCCGGCTGGAAAAAATGTAGTAATATCGACGAAGCCCTGGCCTTTGTCCACGAATGGGAAAAAAAAAGGTTCAAGCTACCCCTTGCTACCGACGGGATCGTGCTTAAAATAAATTCCTACGCCCAGCAGCGCGAGTTGGGTAGCACATCCAAAAGTCCGCGCTGGGCGATCGCCTTCAAATATAAAGCCGAAAACAAACCCGCCCTGCTGCGTTTCATCTCCTTTCAGGTAGGTCGGACGGGTGCAGTCACGCCGGTGGCCAATCTCTCGGGATTGTCTGAAAGGGGGGTACCCTATGATAAAGTGAAAGGGGTGCATCTTTCGGGTACCCAGGTTAAGCGGGCTACCCTGCACAATGCTAATGAGTTGGAACGCCTGGGTCTGCAACTCGGTGATACGGTATTTGTAGAAAAAAGCGGCGAAATCATCCCTAAAATTACAGGGGTGGATACGAATCAGCGCGGCTTATTTAATACTGAACCCATTCATTTTCCCACTCATTGCCCCGAATGTAGTACCCCGCTGGTAAGACCTGAGGGAGAGGTAGCGTACTACTGTCCCAACGAGCGCGGCTGTCCGCCCCAGCTGCGCGGGAAAATAGAGCATTTTATCCAGCGACGGGCCATGAACATCGACAGCCTGGGCGAGGGAAAAATAGAATTGCTTTTCGATAGAGGTTTGGTAAAAACGTTGGCTGATCTATACGACCTGACATATGATAGTTTGCTTGGCCTTGAAAAAGAGATAGTAAATGAAGTAACTGGTAAAACCAGAATAATAAGCTTTCGGGAAAAAACCGTAGAAAATATTCTGAAAGGCATCGAAAATTCTAAGGAGGTACCCTTTAAGAATCTGCTCTTTGGTCTCGGGATTCGCTACGTGGGAGCCACAGTAGGCCAGAAACTTGCTACCTACTTCCGAACAATGGATGCCCTGATGGTTGCAACTCAGGAAGAACTGTTGAACGTACCCGAGATCGGTGGGCGTATTGCTCAAAGCGTTTGCGAATATTTCGAAGATCCTGAAAATCAACTTCTCATCGAACGCCTGCGGGCAGCTGGCGTGACTTTCGAAACCGATGACCTACCCATAGTGCTGGAAGGAGAAGCCCTGGCGGGCAAGACCTTCGTAATTTCGGGTGTATTTCAGGACTACGACCGCGACGAGCTCAAAGCCAAGATCGAGGCGAACGGCGGCAGGATTTTGAGCGGTGTATCGGGTAAGCTCAATTATCTGGTAGCAGGTGAAAATATGGGGCCTTCCAAGTTGGAAAAAGCCCGTCGGCTCGGTGTGACGATTCTGTCGGAAGAAGAATTTGTGGCAATGCTAACTTCTTAAATTCAAATATCCGGCAAGGGTTTTACCTTTGCAGAAAATTAAAAGCCCGTTAGGGCTTGATTGATGGACTGGAATATCTCATAATTTAAAACTACCTTCCGTGGGGGCGTACCCCTCAAACCTTTCTACATGGCGTTGGACGAGCGATTCAAAGGAGTGGGCGTGGCCCTGGTTACCCCATTTGACGAACACGAGAATATTGACTACTCAGGGTTGAAAAACCTCATCGAATTCGTCTCCCAAGGTGGGGTGGATTATCTGGTGGTGCAGGGTACTACCGGCGAAACTTCCACGACCTCTCCGGAGGAGAAAAGAGCGCTCCTGGAATTTACAAAACAACATAACACCCGCCAGCTACCTATCATCTATGGACTAGGGGGAAATAGCACCCGCTTGGTGCTGGAAGCAATCGCTGCCACCGATTTTACGGGGGTCGACGCGCTGCTCTCAGTCTGTCCCTACTACAACAAACCTTCCCAGGCGGGCATCATCGCCCACTTTACGGCCATTGCCGAGGTATCGCCGGTTCCCGTAATCCTTTACAACGTACCCGGTCGGACGGTAGTCAACATGACATGTGCCACGATTCTGGAACTGGCTAAACACCCCAATATCATCGGCCTGAAAGATGCCTGCTCGACCATGGAACAGTACATGGAAATCGCCTGGAAGGCTCCAAAAGATTTTCTTTTGCTATCTGGTGACGATAATCTCGTTGTACCGATGATCAGTCTGGGCTGGCACGGTGTCATTTCGGTTATAGCCAACGCCTTTCCCGCTGAGTTCCATGCTTTAACCTGGCATGCTCTGGAAGGACGCTTTCCCGAGGCCGCCGCGATTCAGTTTTCCTTCATTGAATTCGATACGCTGTTATACGCCGAATCGAATCCCGTGGGGATTAAACAGTGTTTAGCGATTAAAGATATTTGCGGACCCAATGTGCGCCTGCCTTTGGTAAAAGGCTCCGAAACGCTTGATGGAAAACTCCGCGCTGCCATGCAGCGGGAAGGGTTTATGTGATCAGCTATAACCAAAATAGCCAGGGCGTGATCGGAACTTCTGATCACGCCCTGGCTTTTTTGATAGGTACCTGTGTTAGCGGAAAATTGCGTTTCCAAACAACAACTTGCCGTTGTACCAAAATCCCCGAAATACAGGATTGTCAGCCATATAGATGATCTGACCCTGACCCATTTCCTGCACTCCGTAGATGAGCGTGTTTTTTAGTTTTTCTTTGGCATTAATTCCCGCAAAACCCGCGCGGTAGCTGTCGCTTTCCAGGTACCCTACGTTCCACCCCTCGGGCAGATACTCAAAATCATAGGTACTTCGCACCAATCCATAATAATTTCCGGAGTAGCCAAAAGCCAATGGATGGGTTGTGTCGAGTTTTACCGCATACACGCTTCCCGGTGTATCGTCACTCGCCGATTCGCGTTCCCGATTCGCATACAGTTTTAGAGGTGATTCTTTCTCCTTTGTGGGGTTATCCTTACTTTTGCGTTTCAGATCGAAATCAGGTTTGTTGGCCAGCGCCCCATTGGCCTCCTCCATAGCGATGAGCTTGCCGCCATTCCGTATCCATTCTTTGAGCTGATTGAGCGCACTTTCGGTCAGGATTTTAGCATAGTTACCCGTAGGCAGAATCAGGACATCTATCTCATTCCAGGGCAGGCGGGAGAAATTCTCCCCCTCGACCACCGAAACAGGGTAGTGAATTTGCTGTTCAAAAAAGTGCCACACTTCTCCAAAAGCCAGGGGCGAAACGCCATTGCCCGCCATGACCACCACCTTGGGAGGAGTGAGTGGGGCCACATCTCCCGACCCAAAATCAGAACCTGATGTGACAAATCCCGTCTGAGCGGGTACGAGGGTAACCCCTTGTCGGTCGGCGATTTCCGTAACCATACGGTCAAAATCCGTGCCCAGCGCCTCGTTTCCTTTGCGCGTAATGACCAGGGTACCCACTCCGAAAGTCTTCCCATCGATCTCGAAAGGAACATTTGAGGTGCGCAGGCGGATTTTTTTAGTTAATAATTCGGCCAAAAAGCGCAGGTCGTTGAACGAATCCCACCGGGCCAGGTAGGCATAGGGTGGTTGGGATGGGATTTTATTCGTCACTTTTTCGAATTGTACCGGAACGGGGGATAACCTTTCTTTGGAGCCATAGGCCTTCAAGCCATATACATACGCCAGACCCCAACTGGTGATGTCATAGGTAATGGAGTCCTCCAATTCGGGCCGTGGCTCAAACAGGATTTTTAGCAGGGAGGATTTGGGTTGATAGGCACTAATCAACAAATCCTGACTCCCGAATTTTGCGGACTCATCGTTGAGAGAGCCCAGATTGGTTACTTTACCGGAGAAATTTTTGCCTACTGTCCCGTACTGAATGCCCTGTTTGTCCAGAAGTTCCCTCAAAGCCTGCACACGACCTGCATCGCCCTCAGTTTTGACTAAATAGGATTTATAAGTCCCGATCGGATCTTTTTGGGACCGATCGTAGTAGCCGAAAAATTCTTTTACCGTCTGGTCGGCCCGCGATGAAATGGCTTCCAGCGTGGACATACTCGTTGCAAAATGATGGTCGATGCGAGACGCTAACGTCAGGATGTCGCCTTCATTTTCGCGGGCAATGGCTACCCCCGCGCGCCCACCACCACCCTGCTCGTAGGTCATGCCAATGGCGCCGTTGTAGGTAGGCCAGGTGTCGCCGTAGCTGGGATAAAACAAATCGTAGTTGTTGCGGGTAAAATAAAGCCAGCCATTTTTGTCAAAATACTTCCGGCTATATGTACCCAAAATATTGTTGAATTCCCGCTGCCAGGGTGTAATGTCCTTATGGAAAGGCTTGGACGCCGGAGGGAAGTAGTAAGAACTAGAAGATCCCATTTCGTGAAAATCGGCGTGCAAATGCGGCATCCACTGGTTGTAAAGTTTGATGCGTTGTTGCGATTCCTTTTGCTGCTGCCAGGCCCAGTCGCGGTTTAGGTCGAAGAGGTAGTGATTGAAGCGCCCCCCCGGCCAGGGTTCGTTGTGTTCCCAGGACCAGGGGGTGGGGTTAGGCTGGGCGGCCATCACCCGGTTGTACCACTGCGCGTATCGATCGCGGCCATCGGGGTTGATGCAGGGGTCCAAAATTACCACCGTATTTTTCAGGATTTCCTGGGTCGTGACGTTGTCCTTGTTAAGCAATTCGTACATCACTTTCATCACCGACTCCGACGAAACAGCCTCATTACCGTGGACATTGTAACTCAACCACGCAAGAGCAGGGACTTTGCCGGTGGGGGGCCCTGGCATAATGCCAATGCTCTTCAAGTTATCGGTGCGGATGGTTTCGAGTCGGGACAAATTCTCGGGAGAGGCCACCACGGCCACCATCAGGGGACGGCCCTCGTAGGTCGAGCCGTAGGGGATGAGTTTGACCTGGTTAGGATTCCGCTGGGCCAGCATTTCCACGTACCCCGCAATGCGATAGTGAAAAGTAAAATGACTGCCCAGCGGATAGCCGAGGTAGGATTCGGGGGTTGGATTTTGGCCGAAAGAGAGTGTCGCCAGAAACAGGCAACATACAGAGAATAAGATTTTTTTCATTTTCAGGAAAATCGTGTATCGGCTATAAGTTTTCAAAAATACCAAAAAAACTCATTTTAGAGCTATTTCGTTGCATTAGGTTTTACGATTCAAAAATTGTAATAAATCAAGGGCTTGAAATCAAGGGCTTGAAAATGAGTTGGTTTGAAAATAGTTGATTTTTTTTTAGGAATAGGTTTTGGATAATTAAAATCAACCGCCCATATTTGCACCACGTTTTCAGGAAAAGGAAACGGAATTGAAAGGCAAGTGTGTTTTCTACACGAAAATTAAGGGACCAGTCGGCCCATTCGTCTAGCGGTTAGGACACGACCCTTTCACGGTTGAAACAGGGGTTCGATTCCCCTATGGGTCAC
>JBBRDE010000010.1:0-35785 GCA_038204185.1 Cytophagales bacterium | reverse complement strand
AAGCGGCTTGATTTATGAATATTTCAATGGTAATTTCAGGAACAAATTTTAGGCAGCACACGGGATCATTTTGCTATCTTTGCCTCCCCCGAAATTGAACATGACACCAGATCAGCTAAGTTTCACCTTGGAAAGAGTTGCTCCTCCGCGCGAAGTGGACATTGTATGGAACAAATGCCTGCGGATCATTCAGGAGAACATCCCGGATCAGAGCTTCCAAACGTGGTTTGAGCCGATCCATCCCCTCCGGTTGAGCGGGAAGGTGCTTACTATTCAGGTGCCTAGCCAGTTTTTTTACGAGTGGCTGGAAGACAATTTTGTGCATTTATTGCGGGATGCACTCGATTATGCCATTGGGCGCGACGGCATGCTGGAGTATTCGATTATTGTAGATCCAGGTACCGAGCGGCACCAACCCCTGACTGTCAGTTTTCCTACTACCAAAAATCCCCAGAATTCCCGACCTGACAATTTCCAGACTGATCCCCGCCTTAATTCCACACCGCCTAAGGATCAGGATTCACTGCAACTTGATACTTACCTTAATCAGAATTATTCGTTCGATAATTTCATCGAGGGTGATTGTAACCGACTGGCGCGCTCGGCGGGGTTTGCCGTGGCGCAGCGTCCCGGTTTGACTTCCTTTAACCCGCTGATGGTGTACGGAGGCGTAGGGCTTGGCAAAACGCACCTCGTACAGGCGATTGGTAATTACATCCGCAATCATTTCAGCGAGAAGGTAGTAATGTACGTTTCGTCTGAAAAATTCACGAATCAGTTCATCAATTCTATCCGTAACAACGTACTGCAGGACTTTAATGACTTCTACATGAAAGTAGACGTACTCGTCATTGACGACGTGCAGTTTCTTTCGGGCAAAGAAAAAACGCAGGATACCTTTTTCCATATTTTCAACCACCTGCACCAGCTCGGCAAACAGATTATCATGACCAGTGACCGCCCACCCCGCGAGTTGCAGGGTTTACAGGACCGCCTCCTGTCACGCTTCAAGTGGGGCCTTACCGCCGATCTCCAGACACCCGATTTTGAGACCCGGATTGCCATCATTCAGAAGAAATTGCAGGCGGAGGGTATCTTTATCGAAAATGATGTGATCGAGTACGTCGCACACAGTGTGAACTCCAACGTGCGCGAACTGGAAGGCGTCATCATTTCGCTGATGGCCCAGGCATCGCTCACGCGCCGGGAGATCGACGTGGAACTGGCCAAAAATACGCTCCGAAACATTGTTCTGAACGAGGAAAAGGAAGTGACGATCGACACGATTCAGGAAGTAGTAGCCGATCATTTCGAGGTCACTATTGCTGACATGAAAAGCAAAAGCCGGAAGAAAGAGAGCGTGTATCCGCGCCAGTTGGCTATGTTCCTGGCCAAAGAATATACCGACCTACCCCTCAAATCCATTGGCTACCATTTTGGCGGTCGCGACCATAGTACAGTCATCCATTCTATCCAGAGCATCAACGAACTGATGGGTTCCGACCCGGATGTGGACGAAACGGTGCAAAAACTACGCAGCTACTTCAAGTAAGTGAATGAGCCGATTCTGCTGAAACGCCACCAAATTGACGATGATGCCTGGAACGCGCTGATCGACGCTTCGTTGCATGCCGTGGTTTACGCAAAATCCTGGTACCTCGATTGCGTTTCCCCTCATTGGCAAGCTTTGGTTGTAGTGGATAGTGCGCTCGACTCTGTTCCTCAAAGCTTCTCTTCTCCTGATTATAGAGTTGTGATGCCGCTGCCCGTTCGGAAGAAGTGGGGAATGAGCGTTGTCCAACAGCCATTGTACTGTCAGTACTTGGGTATGTTTTCTAAGGAAGAGGTGTCAGAAGCTGAGCTGGCCCATTTTCTCAAAATTCTAGACCTTCATTTTTCTTATATTTCTGTATACGATTTCCATCCCGCTCAAACCTGCCCTCTTCGTAAGCTGCTCCCAGGCTACTCAGATTTTGAGGCGCAGGAAAAAGCTACCCATTGGCTATATCCAAAAACATCCTACGCCGAACTTGCCAGTAACTATTCAGCTGACCGGCACAGGAATCTGAAAAAATCGAGAAAATACGACTGGGAATTGGTTGAATCAAAGGATATTGAGCCGCTGATTTTGCTTTTTCAGGAAAATCATGCTGCTCAGATTCAAGGGGTAAAGGAAAGCGCGTATGGGCTTTTGCGCAACCTGACACAACTTTTACAGAGAAAGAAAGTCGCCACTATTCACTACGCGCGCCGACAGGGTACCCTGCACGCGGGCACTATGGTTTTGGAAAACGGCGGCATGGGGATTTACATTTTCAATGCCGCCGATGATATAGGGCGCAAAGGCAACGCCCGGACTTTCCTGTTAGATCGGTATTTCCAAAATATTGCCGGACAATTGAAAACGTTTGATTTTGAAAGTCCGGAAGTAGGAAGCATTGCCCAATTCTACGAAAGTTTCGGCGCGAAACAGCAGGTGTTCCTTTCTATTAAAAAAAATAAGCTGCCGTTTCCGTTTCGGCAGCTTCAAAATTGGCGCAAGGGATGGCTCACATCCACTTGAAATCGTTACGCATACCTCTAAACGATTTCAAATCCATCTCCAAGGCGCCAATCCACAAATCCACCTCTACTTTTACGGGTACCTTATTGTCGTCATCGGATACCCATATACGAACTGAATCGTCGCCCTTGAACAACTTATTGTTGGGCATTACCGGGTTAAGCTTGATCACACGGATTTTTCCAAATTTGGTCTTGATCACCTCCCTACCCCGGTACCGTACCCGCATGGGGTACACTTCGCCCGAGAAAAAAGTAGGTACCTCGATAAGTTGCCCTTCGGTAAATCGGTCGAAATTCATTGTTCGCAGGAAATAGTAGCCGCTTATTACATCGTGGACATTGTCGGGCACTTTATAAGATTTCTTTTCCTGCCTGTCCTTATCATCCTGATACACCACGTCGCTGCTGTGGTTGAACGTCAAGGTTTCCTGTTTCCGATGTTTGTTCTCCTCAATGTTCTGCTGGAACATCTGCGGCAGGATAGCCGCTGTGTCGATATAGGAGCGCCATTGGTCGCGCACCCGCGATACCAGGTCGAAGGCCCCCACTGTACGGCCCGTCACGTTCACCCGGTAGCAGGGGCGGTTGTTGATACGTACCACCGAGTTGGCCACTTCCACTTTCGCCTCCGCCGCATTAATAAATCCATAGTGCACGCGGTATTCGATCCGCTCCCCGGTGCCAAAACTGCTATTAGGGATTTGCCGATAGGTATCTTTGGCGCGAAATGCGGTTATAATTATAACCAAGGCCATGACTACCAAAATGATTAGCTGTTTGTGTTTCATAGTTTTTGTGGTTTCCCATGGCAGTAGGCGGGTTCCTCATAACGAAGGATAGTTATCTTTCAAATAATTCATGTACTTTTTGAAATCCCCACCGAACTTTTCTTCAAACTCCTTTCGAAACGTATTTTGCTTCGACTTGTAGGTCTGATACCCTATGAAGTACGCATTATTCGGCAGTTTGGTTTCCGTGCTGTCCGCTTTCTTAGTGAACGTAACCTTTCCGCCGAGTAGTGTATCCGCCGTAGCGACAATCTGTCGAATCAGGTTCTCTTTGAGCGTATCCTTCTGAACCTCCGCCTTCGAACCCTTGAAAGTTTTATACAGACTGTCCAGTTGCCGACCTCCCCGTAATATATGCTGCGAATAGGCATCATTGTACTTTTTGGAGAATCCGTAATTTTTCAATTCTTCCGATTCGGCGCCGTATTTGTAGGTCAGGAAGCGAATGGTACCCCAGTCGCCAACGAAACTCGCCAGGTTTTCGTTAAGCTCCAGATTATTTTTCACAAAAAGCGTTCCGTGCGTCAATTCGTGCAGAATGAGGTTCGCCAGACTACCCTGAGAACGATACAACATACTGGACAGAATCGGATCTTTTAAATAACCCAGCGTCGACCAGGCCGACACCTCGTTAATATCCGTATCATACCCGGCCTGAATCAGTTCGGCTTCCTGCTCATTGGCCTTTTCTTCGTCAAAGAATCCTTTATAGGGAAAAGTCCCAATTATAGGAAACTTCCATTGTTTGGCCGCCAGTTTGTAGCGCTCCGAAGCCGTAACGACCCATAAAATGGGCTTCCCGTGCTGGTCGTAAAAAGTCGTATAATTATCCGATGGGTTCAGTCCCAGCGAATCCACACCAAATTTCTTGATTTCCTGAATCAGCGCAATGCGTTGTTTCAGTGAATCGGGAAAGGTAGGATCATACATTACAACCTCCACGTCCTCGACATTCTTCAGAATGTGAAGCTGTCCTGAAGCCTGCCACCAGCCGTAACGGATTTCATGACGGTAGAACAAACCTACCAATACAAGCACCAGTACTGTGCCCCAAGCTAGAGTTTTGAGCATAAAAAAGTCGAAAAGTTTAAATCAATTCGTCAAAAAAAACAATTAGATAATTTTTTTTCAAAGGTAGGTGCATTTGCCTATTGCCCAAAACATACGCAAAAAACGCTTGCTAATCCAGTTATTATTTGGGATTTTTACTAACCGAACTATTTCACTACGGGACAGAAAAGCCAATTCTAAGACCTTTTTTTGCAACTACCTCTCCATTCTTACACCCCGGACGCCTGGCCATTGGACAGAGTAAGTCAGGTCCAGGCTGCAAAAATAGCATTCTGTCAAACGCATAGAAAACTATTAAAAAAGTATTGATTATAATACAAGAATGAATTGTCTATGTCAATAATTAAACATATATTTACAACCTGATTCAATACAGTACTGGGGCGGTTGGGACGTACCTTCGACCGCTTTTTTTATGTTCAAAACAAATTTCTTACACATCCTTTATGGCACAAGCAGTTGACGCAGAAAGCAAACTAAAAGCGCTGCAAACGACACTCGAAAAATTGGACAAAACCTACGGCAAGGGCACGGTGATGCGCCTGAGTGACAGCAAGGTCCTGGACATTCCGACCATATCTACCGGCTCGCTGGGGTTGGATTTGGCGCTGGGTATTGGTGGAATGCCGCGTGGTCGCGTGGTCGAGATCTACGGTCCCGAATCGTCGGGTAAGACTACGCTGGCAATGCACTGCATTGCAGAAGCACAAAAGCGGGGTGGTTTGGCGGCTATCATAGATGCCGAACATGCCTTTGACCGCTCGTATGCGGAAAAACTGGGGATCGACACGAAGAATCTGCTCATCTCCCAGCCCGATAGCGGAGAGCAGGCTCTCGAAATCACCGAGCACCTAATAAGCAGCGGGGCACTGGACATTATCGTGATCGACTCCGTGGCGGCTCTTGTCCCCCGCGCCGAGTTGGAAGGCGAAATGGGCGACAGCAAAATGGGGCTTCAAGCCCGCCTCATGTCGCAGGCGTTGCGTAAACTCACAGGGGTCATCAGTAAAACAGGTTGCTGCTGTATCTTCATCAATCAGTTGCGCGAAAAAATCGGCGTGATGTTCGGTAATCCCGAAACCACGACTGGAGGTAATGCCCTGAAATATTATTGTTCCGTGCGTTTGGACATTCGCCGAGTAGGTCAAATCAAAGAGAGCGCCGATAACATCCTGGGCAACCGGACCCGCGTGAAG
The DNA here is from genome assembly GCA_038204185.1 of Cytophagales bacterium. Lineage (GTDB taxonomy): Bacteria > Bacteroidota > Bacteroidia > Cytophagales > Spirosomataceae > Salmonirosea. Next base: position 30,165 of record JBBRDE010000010.1, on the reverse strand, counting down.
GTGGTCAAGAATAAATTGGCACCTCCTTTTAAGGTGATCGAGTTCGACATCATGTATGGGGAAGGTATCTCCAAAGCCGGTGAGATCATTGACTTGGCTGTTGAACTAGAAATCGTAAAGAAGTCAGGATCTTGGTTTAGCTACGACGGCAACCGCCTGGGGCAAGGCCGCGACGCGGTCAAGTCGCTCATTAAGGATAACCCCGAATTGATGGAAGAGCTGGAAAACAAAATCAAAGCCAAGGTAAGCGGCGATCCTGAAGTACTGGTGGACACTAGCGAGCCTAATGTGGTGGACGATGGTAGCCCGGAATAAAGTTGAGGCCTGATAGATGTATTGGATTCCAGATGCTGCATTCTTGATTTTCCCTCTTCATATATCGTTCAAAAAGAAAGCCCCACTCGACTGAGCGGGGCTTTCTTTTTGAAAATGCTTCGAACGCGGAACTGTTTCTATTAAAAGAAAATAATCCAGAATCTAAAAAGCAAGCTTAAAACGGCTTGCCGTCATCATCATCGTCATCGTCGAAATTAAAACCAAAGGTATCTTCTTCATCCTCCTCATCGTCCGGCCCCGAGAACATACTGCTTACCAAATCCTTGAAGTGGGTACCTTTATCAAGTGCCTGTTTGCCAATGAGCGAGTACTCAGCCATGCCGTGCAGGGCAAACTCCATCATAAACAGCTTCTCGTCCTTGGGCAGACGCGCGGTGAACTCATCCACGAAATCGTCGAGGCCGTCGATGGTTTTCAAACGGGCCTCGTATTCGCGGTTAGTCATATCGCTCATTAAATCCATCTCGTTATTGGCACCGAACCAGTCGGTGATCTTGGCGAAAGGGTTACGCTTGGCTTTCTTGGCTTTTTCAGGATTGGGAAAAAAGTTCAGGAATTGGGTACGGATGGCTTTGCCGATCAGATTCTGGGCCACAATCACGGGCCCTTCCACTTCACCCTCGTATACGAGCTCGACCTTGCCACAAATAGCAGGCACTACACCGTACAAATCAGAAATACATACATAGGTGTCTTTTTCGCTGTTGAGCAAGGCCCGGCGTTCCGCAGCACTCATCAGGCTTTCGTAGGCTGAAATCGTCATCCGCGCCGAAACCCCACTCTTGCTATCGACGTACTCGCTTTCGCGGGCTTCAAAAGCGATCTGTTCGATCAGGGTCTTCACCAGTTGATTGGTACGAATCATACTTTTCTGCTCAGGCTTCACGTGGGCCTCCTGTTCGGTAATCTTCTGGCCCGTTTCCAGGCTTTTGGGGTAGTGCGTCACAATCTGGCTGTCGATCCGGTCTTTCAGAGGTGTTACAATGCTCCCCCGGTTGGTATAGTCCTCGGGATTGGCCGTAAACACAAACTGTATGTCCAGGGGAAGCCTTACCTTGAAACCCCGAATCTGAATATCACCTTCCTGCAAAATATTGAACAGTGCTACCTGAATACGCGCCTGCAAATCGGGCAATTCGTTGATGACAAAAATACCCCGGTGTGAGCGAGGAATCAGTCCAAAGTGAATCACCCGCTCGTCGGAATAGGGTAGCTTGAGCGTAGCGGCCTTAATAGGGTCTACATCGCCGATGAGGTCAGCCACGGACACATCGGGCGTGGCTAGTTTTTCGGTATAGCGTTCGGAGCGGTGCATCCAGGCCACGGGGGTATCATCCCCTTTTTCTTCCACAATATCCTTCGCCACCCTTGATAAGGGAGCCAGGGGATCGTCGTTCAGATCGGTACCGGGGATGTAAGGAATATATTCGTCCAGTAGGTTGACCATCATACGCGCAATCCGGGTTTTGGCCTGTCCCCGCAAGCCCAGCAGATTGATATTGTGCATGGAAAGTATCGCCCGCTCCACGTCGGGAATTACGGTATCCTCGTAGCCCCAGATGCCGGGAAACACTTCCTCCTTCCGGCGAATTTTCTCAATCAGATTATCCCGGAGTTCTTGTTTAATGGTTTTTGGGCGATAACCCGCTAATTTCAGTTCGCCTAATGTATCGATAGTCTTTCGCTGCTTCGCAGTCAGATCAGGATAATTCATGTAAGAGTGGTAAAAGAAGAAAATTGTACCCTAGCCTAACAACCAGACTATTGAAATGGTTTGGCTTCACATGCCATAAAACCGCATCAGAAGACGCTCAAAAAAACGCTGCGGCAACAGAATCCGAAGCCAAACCGCAGCCTTCTGGAGGAATGGCCCCACGGTATAGTGCAGACGAGGATGGGGGGTTTCGATAATCCGCGCTACCGCTTTCGCAATACCCAGCGGGTTATCGGCATGGGTTACCTCTTCGTTGATTTGGCGGTGAACCTTTGCAAAGGTCTGAGCGTACACTGAGTTTTCCCGCAACTGGACCACAAGGCGGTTTTGATTGATACCGGTGGCCACATCGCCAGGCAGTATACTACAAACACGAATATTGAATTCTTTCAATTCCATACTAAGCGACTCGGTAAGGGCTTCCAGTGAGGCCTTGGTAGCACTATATACCCCCCGAAAAGGTAATCCTATCTCCGCTGCAATAGAGCTGATGTTAAGGATCAATCCCTGCCGCTGTTGCCGGAATACAGGGATTACTCTACGACAAACCCGCAGCGCGCCCACGACATTGGTGTTGAAAACCTGGTAGATCAACTCATCCGTTGTTTCTTCCAGGGGTCCCACGATGCCCAGCCCGGCATTGTTGATCAGCACATCGATTCTTCCCGCCCGCCCCATCACGGTATCCACAGCCTCCCATACCGAGTCCTCGCTCGTAATATCCATGCATATCCACTCGAAGTTTATCTCCTGCGGTTGAGTACGGCTGGCACCGAATACCCGATGACCCAGGCTTGACAGGTATTCGGCCGTACTGCGGCCAATGCCCGACGAAGCACCGGTAATCAGGACGACTTGGGGACTGGTTGACATGATTTGTGGGTGAGTAGCCTACACATAAAAACCTATGATCCTTTGAGAAGGATCATAGGTTTTTAATGCTTTCGAACTGGTTATCTGGCGTAGGCCACGGAACGCATCTCGCGGATTACGGTAATTTTGATCTGACCGGGGTACTGCATTTCTTTTTCAATTTTCTGAGAAATGTCAAACGAAAGTAGACTTGCTCTTTCATCCGTCACGTTTTCGGCATCCACAATCACCCTTATTTCGCGTCCGGCCTGTATGGCATAGCATTTTTCCACCCCGGCAAACGAGGTAGCCAGATTTTCCAGATCCCGCAAACGCTTGATGTACGACTCCATCATCTCGCGCCGGGCGCCGGGACGGGAGCCCGAAATGGCATCGCATACCTGAATGATGGGTGAAATGATGCTGGTTTTCTCGATTTCGTCGTGGTGCGCGCCGATGGCATTACAGACTTCAGGATGCTCTTTGTATTTTTTGGCCAATTCCATACCCAGCAACGCGTGGGGCATTTCTGATTCTTCATGCCATACTTTCCCGATGTCATGCAACAGACCGGCCCGTTTGGCCAGCTTCGCATTCAAGCCCAGCTCTGCGGCCATAGTCGCGCATAGCTTGGCTACTTCGCGGGAGTGCTGTAGCAGGTTTTGTCCGTAGGACGACCGAAAGCGCATCCGGCCAATCATCTTCACAAGTTCGGGGTGTAGGCCGTGAACGCCCATATCGATGACTGTACGTTCGCCGATCTCGATGATCTCATCCTCAATATTTTTTCGGGTTTTAGCTACTACCTCCTCAATGCGGGCGGGGTGAATACGCCCATCCTGTACCAAGCGGTGCAGCGACAGTCGGGCTATTTCACGGCGAACAGGGTCGAAACCCGAAATCACAATCGCCTCGGGCGTATCGTCTACGATAATTTCCACGCCCGTAGCCGCTTCCAGGGCCCGGATGTTCCGGCCTTCACGGCCAATGATTTTGCCTTTTATGTCGTCGTTTTCTATGTTGAAAACCGAAACACAGTTTTCGATGGCGTGCTCGGCCGCCGTGCGCTGGATAGTTTCGATGACAATCTTTTTGGCTTCCTTGGTCGCCGTCAGCCGCGACTCCTCCATGACATTCTTGATGTGGGAGGCCGCCCTGGTTTCGGCCTCGGCACGCAGGGCCTCCACAAGCTGGTCGCGGGCTTCATCGGCCGTGAGGTTGGCAATTTTTTCCAGTTGAGCTACCTGTTGATTAAGCATCCGCTCGGCTTCTTCCCTGCGTTTGGTAGCGGTTTCGGTTTGCTGTGTCAGAGCATTCTTTTGCGTTTCGAGTTCATTTTCGCGGCGCTTATTCTGTTCCATCAGCTGCGAGATAGTCTGTTCGCGCTGCTTGAGTTTCTGCTCGTTGGATTGCAGGATACCCCGCTTTTTGTTAGCATCTTCTTCAAATTCTTCCTTTAAACGAAGGAATTTTTCCTTGGCTTCAAGGATTCGGTCTTTCTTAAGATTTTCGGCGCTACTTTCGGCATTTCGAAGTATTTCGGCGGCCCGACCCTGGGCCTCCTGCTCTATTTTGGCGGAGGATTTTTGAAATAAAGTTTTAGCGATAAAAAAACCGACTGCCAGAGCGCTGACGATGGCAATCAGTATCGATACATATTGTGGCATGATTCATCCTGTTAACTAGGTGGTTTACAACTACTGACCTACCCTATACAGGCGATTAATGCGCGAAACAGCTTCAATGAAACGATTATTTTGAGAATAGCTTTACAAACCTACAAGAGCTTGGGAAATAGTTGAGTCCAGGTCGTCCATTCGGTCTTCAAGGGCCGCTATCAGTTTATTAAGCTGATCCTGCGCCCTTTGAAGGGCCACCATGCAATCTACGGATGAGAGGGCAATGGCTTCGAGGGCACCATGCCCCTTGGCTTCGTGCAACTTTATTTTCTGCATAAATACGTCATACCCCTCGCGGTACATGGACTCCTGCTCAGTGGGTACACTGAGGTTGAAGCCCTTATCCATAATCTTGATGAAAACCGTCGAATACGATTTGGGTCTGATATCATCCATCATAGGGTATCTTCAAGTAATTCTATGCACTTATCAATCTCTACTATATATCGTTCTACTGAATCTTTCAGTTCGGCTAAACCGTCTGTGGGTGTCAGCTTATTACTGACAATCTTAGCGAAATTTTTAGATTTAATGAAATCTTTTTGTACTAAACTGTACTTTTTCTGGATTTGTTTTACTTCCTCTTCCAACAACTTGTTTGCAGCCCGAAGCTCGGCATTTTCTCGCTCAAGGCGAATCAAATCCCAATTCTGCTTATTTTTGATGGCAATCAGGTGCTTCAGTTTTTCTCTGAAGTTGTTCAGCTTAACATTTAAATTATGAATCGGGTAAACAGGCATCGCACGGGGTTACTTACGGATAATGGCACCAAATTCTTTTTCAAACGCATTAATCAGACGTTGCATGATTTTATCAATCACTTTGTCGGTGAGGGTTTGGCGGGAATCCTGTAGGATAAAGCTTAATGCATAGGCTTTTTTACCCGCCAGCGATTCGCCTTCGTATACATCGAACACGTTCACTTCCTGCAAAAGTTGTCGCTCGGTACGGTAGGCTACCTGCCGTAGGGCATCGAAGCTCACGGCTTTGTCCAAGACCAACGACAAATCACGACGCACCTCGGGAAACTTGGCTACCTCCTGAAATTGCACCCCAGCACTATATTGCTTTAGAATATAATCCCAATCGAAGTCCGCAAACCAAACCGGGGCTTTTATGCCAACACTTTTGGCCAACGTGGACTGTACCATCCCCAGACTCACCAGATTTTTCTTATTCAAACTCAATACCACACCCGATTGGAATATTTTCGAACGCAGGGTGGTCGTTTCGGCACCGCTTACCCGCATCGCAGCAAGAACCCGGTTCACCTGACCCGCCAAATCGTGAAATTGTACGGGTTGGCTCTTTCCCAGCCAGCTTTCCGCTTGCACATTACCCGTCATAAAAACGGACAGGTGTTCTTTTTCAACGTATTTTCCATTGAGTTTGTGGTAGGTTTTTCCAAACTCAAAGAGTTTAAGGTCGCTTTGCCGACGGTTTACGTTGTAAGCCAATGTCTCCAGGCCGGTAAACAGCATGGTCTGGCGCATCACCGACAGATCTTCGCTGAGGTAGTTAAGTACAGGAACCGGATCCCCAACGAGTTCCTCGGCCAGTAACGCCTGCCTGCCAGGCTTGGTTAGTGAATTATTGATAACCTCATGAAATCCGTTGGCCACCAATGCCTCTGCGCACCGAAGCCGGAGTTTTTCTGGGTCGTTAAGCGGGAAATCAGACAGGAAATCAGCCCCCAGTCCGGATGATAGCTCCACATTTCCAAAACCATAAACCCGCAAAATCTCCTCGATCACATCGGCTTCCCGCATGACATCTACGCGGTAAGGCGGAACTAACACCCTAAAACCCACCTCACTTTGGTCTTCGATCCGAATATCCAGCCTTTCCAGAATGGACTTAATTAACTCCCGATCCAGTACTTTGCCAATCAGCCGGTCGATGTTCCGGTATTTCACCTGAACCGAAAAATCGGCTACGGGATGCGGATACAGGTCTACGATGTCGGAAGATACACTTCCGCCGGCAACCTCCTTAAGTAACAAGGCAGCCCGCTTGAGGGCATAGAGCGGCATGTTGGGGTCTGTGCCGCGTTCGAAGCGGAAGGAAGCGTCCGTTTTCAAGCCAAAGCGCTGGGCGGTCCGCCGAATCCAGGCCGGATCAAAGTAGGCTGATTCTAAAAATATGGTTTTTGTTTCGGAGGTAACGCCCGATTTCTTGCCACCAAAAACTCCCGCGATGCACATGGGGCTTTCGGCGTTACAGATCATTAAATCCTGATCCGAAAGAAGACGTTCCTGATCGTCGAGCGTGGTGAAAGGGGTACCTGTCGGTAGCGTCTTCACTACCACTTTGTTGCCTTGTATGGCGGCCGCATCGAACCCGTGCAGGGGCTGGCCCAGTTCGTGGCACACGTAATTGGTAATGTCCACGACGTTGTTGATGGGGCGCACGCCAATGCCTTCCAGCCGCCGCCGAAGCCATTCCGGCGACTCCCCTACTGTCAGGCCGTTGATCGTCAGACCACAGTAACGCGGGGCGGCCTCGTTGTTTTCTACGATCACTTCCATCGAAAGCTCCCGCGAATCCACTGAAAATGCCTCCACCGAAGGTAGCTTCACTTCCCGACCCAGCACCGCTTTCAGGTCGCGGGCGACACCGTAGTGTGATGCGGCATCGGCCCGGTTGGGCGTCAGGCCGATCTCAAATACGAAATCCGACTCAATTCCGAAGTAGTCGGCGGCGGGGGTACCATTGGGAACATCAGTGTCGAGCACCAAAATCCCGGCATGGGAGGTACCTAGCCCCAGTTCATCCTCGGCGCAGATCATTCCTTCTGATAATGATCCCCGGATCTTGGCTTTTTTCATCACCAAGGGCTGGGCGCTACCCGCCGGATGCAAAGTTGTACCCACGGTAGCCACCACCACTTTTTGTCCGGCGGCCACGTTTGACGCACCGCACACGATGGATAGGGGTACCTCACCGCCCACTTCCACGGTAGTCAGGCTCAATTTGTCTGCGTCGGGGTGTTTTTCGCAGGTCAGTACCTGACCGATCACTACGCCCCGCAAGCCGCCCTTCACGGTTTCCACCTCCTCGATTCCTTCCACTTCCAGCCCCGTAGCCGTCAGCAGATCACCAACTTCCTCCGGACTTTCGGTAATATTCAGCAGCTCTTTAAGCCACTTGTACGAAATTTTCATGCAACAATCAAAAGTCTACTGGCTAGTGGCCAATAGCTGTTAGCTAATTAATATGCAAAATTAGTGCTTTTCTGCGTCAAATTTTTCCCCCACCTCAATCGAAGCCGTTAGCGTGTTTTCGGCGGGAGGTAGCGGACAGGCATAGTTGGGAGCATAGGCGCAGTAAGGATTGTAGGCTTTATTGAAATCGATAATGAGTTTGTTTCCCTTGGCTTCCTCCACCGGAATGTCCATGTATCGGCCCCCGCCGTAAGTTTCCATGCCAGAGGTAGCATCGCGGAAGAGCACGGAGATGGTACCTTCGTTTTTTAATAAAAGCAGCCGCTGAGGTACCCCTTTCACCGTAAAATCGGCGTAGGCCATGCGTTCATATACGGCTGTAGTGCCATCCGTATAGGGTAGCTTTAGTTCTTTGTCCGCGCCATCGTAGGGCGTAAGCTGAGCCAAAACCCGGTAATCCTGGTCGGGCGCGTAGTAGTCGAGCCCGGCAAAAAGTTTTTTGTTTTCCAAAGGCGACTCCTCAGAAGTCCGAAAGAACTCTTCTTTTTCGTTTCTTTGTTGCTTTAGATCGGCAGCGTATTTTTCGTCGGGAATCTTTTCCATCTGCACAGTGGCCGTATCTTCCACCACAGGCTGAAAAGTTTCGATAAAGAAATAAGCCAGTATAGCGACAATCATAGCCAGGGTACTCCAACGGACAATTTTATTCTTAAACATAGTGATTCGTTTTATTTGGGTAAAATTCCGATGATATGCGCTGAATAGCAAATGAGACAAGGTAAAAAGTGGCCTACCTACCATCAGCGGCCTTTGGTTTTTACTGGTTCCAGCCCGCTTCTACGAATTTTTTTTACTAGTATTTTTAAAACCATCAGCCGTAAACCTATGGCTGATAGCGACTAACAAATTCCCAACCAACCCTATGTTCACTGGCATCATCGAGACCACCGGGGAAGTAATTCAATCTACCCCCGAAGGCACCAACCTCACGTTCCAGGTACGCTCTTCTCTGGCTCCCCATCTGAAAGTGGATCAAAGCCTGAGCCACAATGGCGTTTGCCTGACCGTAACGGCACTTACAGTTGATTCGTACTATGTAACGGCGGTGGAAGAAACCCTGCTGAAAACCAACCTGGGACAGTTGATACCCGGTAGCGTTGTGAATCTGGAGCGGTGCATGGCCGCCGATGGCCGATTCGACGGGCACATTGTGCAGGGGCACGTGGACCAGACTGGCGTATGTACTTCCGTCCAGAAACGGGAGGGGAGTTGGCTCTTTGACTTCTCTTTTGATGGCTCCCTGGGCAATATTTTGGTCGAAAAAGGCTCCATTTGCATCAATGGCGTGAGTCTTACGGTGTTCAACGCCGGGCCGGATTCGTTTCGCGTCACGATTATCCCCTATACCCACGAGCACACCAATTTTCATGCCTTGCAGGCGGGTGATACCGTTAACCTGGAATTCGACATTTTGGGCAAGTACATGCAGCGCATCCTGAGTCAGGCCCGCTGACCGTTGTTGGTGGCATGAAAAATTCCTTTTATTTTTACCGTTCCGTAACGAAATGTGACCCGCAAGCCCATGGCTAAAATAAGCACGAATTCCCGAAAAGATCTCTATATCCATATTGGCATTATCCTGTCCCTAATTACGATCTTATTCCTCGGTTTTTTCTTTCTTTATCTTCCCATGCGTACCAACCATGGCGATTCGATCACCGTACCGGATCTCCGAAAAATGAACGCGGATGAACTTGAGGATTTTCTGGATGAGCGTGACTTGCGCTATGAAGTAAGTGACTGCACGTTTGTTCCCAAGGTACTCCCGCTGACGGTGATTTCGCAATACCCCCAGCCGGGCTCCAAAGTGAAAGAGGGGCGTAAAATCTACGTCACTGTCGTATACCGCACGGCTCCGCTGGTCAAGATGCCCAAGCTGACCGATATGACCCAGCGCAGCGCCCAAATGCTGCTCAAGAGCGCGGGGCTGGAACTGGGCAACCTGCGGTACGTACCTGATCTGGCGCAGGGAGCCGTACTCAAGCAGCTGTACAAAGGCGAGGAAATTCTGCCCGAGCAGCCCATCGCCAAAGGGTCCAAGATCGATTTGGAGGTAGGTGACGGTCTGGGTCAAACGGCCTTCAGTATGCCCAGTGTGATCGGTATGACTCTGGAAGATGCCAAGTTTCAGATCGTGGGAGCGGGCCTGAAAGTTGGTCAGATCATGATCGTCAATAAAGAAGAGGCCGAACCCGGTACGGTAATCCGACAAAATCCGGATGCAGGCAATAAAACCCGTATTGGGGACGTAATTGACCTATGGGTTATCCGCCCGCTTGAAGACACAAATGAGGAGCCTCAAACCGATCAATAATCTGCCGCTTTTTTTTCGCCGGGCAATCCTCGTCACAGTGTGCCTCTGGTTAGGCACAACTACCTCCCTACAGGCCCAGCTTCAGCTCGTGCCGCTGGAAGCAGGAGCAGCGGATCCAGGCACTGAATCTATGCGTTCCGCCCGAATCCAGGCGGTACAGCTACCATTCTTTGATGATTTTTCTACGGCTACCTCTACTCACCCCGACTCTCAACTCTGGAAGCCAGGTAGTGGCGTGTATATTAATAACACCCTCACTACCCGCCATCCCTCCATCAATGTAGCTACCTTCGATGGATTGGATGCAGCGGGGGTACCCTATAATTTCAGTAACGAACAATCCCAGGGTGACTCGGATACGCTGGTTTCCCAGCCCATCAGTCTTGGTGGTTTGAAACCCGCCGACTCACTATACATCAGCTACTACTGGCAGGCCAAAGGTCTTGGCGAACTCCCCGACCGCGCCGATACGCTTCGCCTCGAGTTCTTGAGTAATACAGGAAAATGGGTGGCCGTGTGGAAACAGCCGGGGGGGGATTTCGACTCGCTTTTCCGGCAGTCGTCTATCCCCATTGTTGATCCTGCTTACCTGCATAATAATTTCCAGTTCCGATTCCGCTCCTATGGACGTCTGTCGGGCGCTTTTGATACCTGGCACCTGGACTATATTTATCTAAATAAAAACCGCTCGATCAATGATCGGTTTATCAAAGATATTGCTGTGCGGAAGCCGCTTACTTCCCTTCTGAAACGGTACACGGCTATGCCCTTCAGGCATTACTTTGCCAATCCTGTCGCTGCAACGGCCGATTCTGTCCGGACGGACATCGTGAATTTGTTCAATAACTTTAACTTCACTTCGTACACCTTTACGATTTTTGACGAAATAGGTAAAAAAGAAGTTCAACGGTATCAGCAACCGGTTTCGTCTATCATAGCTGCCCGCCAAACGCAGGTAAAAAGCGTGGCAATTCAACCTCTAATCCGGCCAGCAACGGGTACCCGGATGCGCCTGCGGTATAAGTTTGACTTACTGACCACTGACGACCAGAATCCGACCATCCCCACGGTGAACCTACGGCGCAATGACACTATTAGCGCCGTCACTGAACTGGCCGACTATTACGCTTACGACGATGGAAGTGCGGAATTCGGCATACGAATGAACCAACGGCTTGGACGCACAGCGCTGCGGTTTGTAAGCAAACAACCCGATACGCTTGGCGGAGTACGGATGGCATTGGTACCTTTTCGTAAAAATATCAGCGGGCAGAGTTTCACCATTCAGGTATATAGCAACCGCAATGGTAAGCCCGACCAGGTGCTCTACCAGAAATCGGTGCCTGTGAAGTACGGGGCTAATCGCAACGATTTTGTCGAGTACGAGTTTAACAACGGCGTAGCCGTAACCGACACATTCTATGTGGGCTGGTTGCAGATCAGCGAAGATGCACTGGCGGTGGGTTTTGATCGAAATTCAAGTTTGGGAACCTCACAACTGGTCTCTAACCTTTCAACCGAATGGGCTAACAATACCGAGATCAAAGGCAGCGTCATGATTCGGCCTTATTTCGGAGGAAAAACCAGCGGGATTATCACCGGCCCGGAGCCATCACCTACCCGAATGCTATCGGTTTTTCCTAACCCTACTACCGGGCTGATTCGCTGGGAAAGCGGGTCGGTGCGGCAGATCGAGGTATTTTCCATGCAGGGCATCAGTGTGCGAACCATCGTACCCGCCGAAGCCCAGCGGGAAGCCTCGCTCACCGAACTTTCGGATGGGCTGTACGTGTTGCGTATTTCGGACGGCTTGCGGGCTGTGACCCAGAAAATTCTACTTAAAAAATAACCACCTTCATCCCCGATCATCATGGACATTACGGTACAAGAACTCAAAGACCGCCTGGAAAAAGGCGAAGCGTTTAACTTCTACGATGTGCGCGAAGAGCAAGAATATGAGGACGACAACCTGGGGGCTACCCTGATTCCACTGGGCGACCTGCCCGACCACCTGGACGAGCTGGAACCCCTGAAAGATGAAGAGATCGTGATCCACTGCCGGTCGGGTGCCCGCAGTGGCAATGCCCAGAAGTACCTACAGGCCAACGGTTTCACCAACGTCCGTAACGTGACGGGAGGGATACTGGCGTACCGTCAGCTGGAAGAGGAATGATAGTGTTTTTTTTGTGGAATTGTGTTCGGCGGGACACCCGCTCTGTTGAATAATTAGGTCTTACCCACTCTAATGAGAATGAGCTTTTTTTTCAAAAAACAATTCCACAAAAAACAAAGCACAATTCATCCCCCAATCACCCAATCCCGGACGCCGTTGTAATCATCCGCCTGGAACCAGGTATAGTCACCCTGATGGCGAAACCAGGTGAGTTGTCGCTTGGCGTAGCGGCGGGTGTTTTGTTTGAGTAAGCGGATCATTTCCGGTTCGTCATATTCCCCATCCAGAAAGCCGAAAACTTCCTTGTAGCCGACCGTTTTAAGGGCATGGTGATCGCGGTAAGCCCTTACCCTTTGGGCTTCCTCTACCAGGCCAGCCGCCAGCATTTGGTCAACCCGGCCTTCGATGCGATGGTAGAGTTCGCTGCGGTCACGTTCCAGGGCAATAGAAATACTCGTAAAGGGTCGTCCGGCTTTGTTTTGGTTCTGAAAAGAGGAAATCGGACGCCCCGACGTATAAAATACTTCCAAAGCCCGCACAACGCGTTGTGGATTGTAAAATTCGGGGGTATTTGAAAAAACCGGATCAGCGCGTAGGGCTTCATTTTGCAGAAATTCCAAGCCATCCTCCCGCAACTGTCGCATCAATTCGTCCCGCAGACCGGGCGCAGGCCGGGGCAGGTCGTCCAGTCCTTCGCATACGGCTTTGATGTAAAGGCCCGAACCGCCCGTCAGGACAACGCACTTTTTCCTCTGGAACAATTTGTTTAGTACTTCCAACGCCTCCCGCTCATAATCGCCCGCACTGTATGCCTGGACGATGGAATGGGAGTTGATAAAATGGTGGGGTACCTCCGCCAACTCCTGGGCCGAAGGCTTAGCCGTGCCAATGCTCAGTTCCCGAAAAAACTGCCGCGAATCAGCAGAAATAATCTCTGTGTCCAATTCTTTGGCTAATTTTAGGCAGAGATTGGTCTTTCCTACGGCAGTAGGTCCGGCGATGACGATGAGTTTTGGAGTTGATGAGTTAATGAGTGTATGAGTTTTAAAAGTAAAGGAGTGAAAAAGTACAGGAGTGCAGGAGTACAAAAGTAACGGGGTATATTCGTGGATAAGTACTCCTGAACTTTGCCACTCGGGTACTCTCCCGCCCCTAAAATAAAAAAACATGGAAATTTCTACGTTACTTTTTTTTCTGATGTCGCTGGGCCTTGGGGCCGGAGCCGGAATCTGGGGCTACAACCGCTGGTTTGGGGGCGTACAAAAAAGCGAACCTACCCGCGAAGCATCGGTATTGCTCGACCGCATCGAGAAGGTTTTTAAGGTCGTGATGGCGGAGGGCTATTTTACAGAAATTTATAATTATCAGCACGATAAAGACATTTGGCACCTCTTTAAGGACAAGAAAAAGGCCCTGATTATAGCCAAAGCGAAGGTATTGGTGGGCTTTGATTTTTCCAAGGTACGTCTCCGCGTGGAAGGCGAAACCCGGCAACTTGTTGTGGAGTTTTTTCCTGCGCCGGAAATACTTTCGATGGATACCGAATACAAATTCTACGATATAGAGTCGGGCTGGATCAACCGCTTCCAGACCGAAGACCTCACCCATATTCTGGCTGAAGCCAAGGAAGTGATGAATGAAAAAGCCATGGAAAGCGACCTGCCCCGCATAGCCAATAACCAGATTCAACTGATGATGTACCAACTGGCCGCCACGATGAACTGGAAGGTAGCCATGCAACTAAGCGAGTCTAACCAGAAGATGCTGGACCAATACACCACGACCTATCACGAATTGGAAGCGGACATTGAGCCGTTATTGAGCAAAGAGGAAATGAAAAAGGCAGGAAAGGATAAAAGTCAATCTGATGCGGGGAGACCTAATTTCCCCAAATTCGAGTAGCCAGGGTACCCCCTCTTTTCCGGCTTTTACTCAGCCATTGGCTCTACCATAATCACCTCTTCTTTTTCCACCACAACGGCCCCGGCGGGTAATCCCTTAGGTTTTCGGACAAATTTTTTGGGGGTCACAATCACGGGACAGAGGCTATCGGTACGGCGTTTGGAGTACCAGGCAGCCAATTGGGCCGCGCGCTCGATGACTGGAACCGGGAATTTCTTACCTGACTGGTACTTGATGACTACGTGCGAGCCCGTCACGTCGCGGGCGTGCAGCCACAGGTCGTCTTTATGGGTGTACTGTTGCGTCAGCAGATCGTTGTTTTTGGCGTTTCGTCCTACCAGGATCACAAAATTCTGAAAATCGACCCTTCTGAAAAGCTGGCCCTGATCCGCGCCCGCCGTCGCGGGAGCCAGACCGTTTTTTTTGATGTAGGTTCGCAACTCCCGCAGTAATTCCATCGTTTCGAAGGCGGCGTAGTGTTCGCGAAGCCGGACTAGGTCTTTCTCGCGCAAATCCAGATTTTCCTGCAACTTCTCGATCTCGATCTTCTCGTTCTTAGCTTTGCGATAGTACCCCTCCGCATTTTTTTGGGGCGAAAGATCCTTTTTGAGTTTGATGGTGATTGGCTTGTCGCGATAAAAATCGTAGAGTTCCACCCGCTCGGCGCGCTCAGGAATCTGGTGCAGATTGGCCATCAGAATGTGGCCCCACTCCTCATTTTTACCACCTTCTTCCAGTTCAACGAGTTTCTGAAATGAATTGGTTAGGTAATTTTCGGTTTGCTTAATCTTTTTTTGCAGCAACCGTAGCCATTCCCCCCGCTCTTTTTCGAGGGTACCCTGTCGGGAGAATACATGGTGAAAACGATCCATCGCTTCAATTGGCTCGGAAAAATGGCTCTTTTCTTCGCCAATAGGCAGCAGGGAAAGGGTAGGTAGATGCTGAAGCTGAGTAAGGTAATAGGCATCAGGATGCAGTAAGATTTCCAGGGTTCCCTGTATGACTTCCCACTTTGCGTCCATGTCCACGACACCTTCCAGTTTATGATAAAGGTACTCTTTCACTACCTTGCCAAAAGTGGGAAACAGCTTTTCAAAATGGCCATCATGTTCCAGAAAAGCTTCGTACGATTGATCAAGCTGACGGTCCAGTTCCGAAATTTTTAAGGATAAGTCGCCGCTAAGCTTGTTATTGAAAACTTCCAGCACTTCGCCTTGCGGGCTAAAGCGCAGAATATTGGACCGATTCCCGAAGAGCTTGAAAACCAAAATCTCTCCGTTCTCGAGATAGAGTCCAATGGCCCGCTCGTTTTCAAATACCCGTACCTTGCCTACCTTTTGGTCGTAGAGATCCGTAAAAAGATCCACGCTATTACGGCGTGCGCGGTCAAACTGTTCAGGAAAACTAAGGCTGGCAAAGTCGGGCCGCAGGGTAGCTTTCAGAAAAAAAGGTTTGTAGAAATTATGCTTTCCCCTTGCCTCGGCAAATACCAGCAGCAACTCGTCTTTTTCCTGACTGAACGCCTCCATGAAGTACTTCCCTCGTAGTTCGCGATCGAGTTGGGGAGCCAATTGGCGCAGGAAGTAGTAGTTTTGGTGCATTTTTGGGGAGGAAAATTTTTAGTGGGCAAATTTTCAGAGGGGTAAATGCACAAAGGAGTCAGTATTTTCCGTGAGCGGCCACTGTGCAATTTAAGCTAATCCGACTGTAACGCGGCAGCCTACTCTGTGCCTTCATCTCTATGCCCCTATTTCCAAACGCAATCCATCGTAGCCCACGTGTGCATTGGCGGGCAGCTCGGCTTCCAGGGCGCTGTGCAGGCCCATGCGATGGCTGAGGTGGGTGAGATAGGCGGCAGGAATGTCGAGACGGTCGATCAGCGCCAGGGCTTGGGAGAGTGTAAAATGAGAGAGGTGAGGCTCCCGCTGCAAGGCATCCAGCACCAGTACCTGAACCCCATCCAGTTTTTGGAGTTCGGTTTCCGAAATGTAGTTGGCATCGGTAATATAGGCAAAATCACCGATTCGGTAGCCATACACCGGCAGCTGATGATGCATGACTTCGATGGGGACCACAGGAATACCTTCTATTTCAAAAGGTTCGTTCTCGATGGCATGGAGTTGAAGGCGGGGGGTACCCGGATAACGGAACTCAGAAAAGGCATACGAGAATTCGGACTTGATTTGGTTCAGGACGGACTGCCTTCCGTAAAGGGGCATGTCTTTTTGCTGGGAAAAATTAAAAGCCCGTACATCGTCAAGCCCGGCCGTGTGATCTTTGTGCTGATGGGTGAACAAGATGGCATCCAGCTGCCGAACCCGTGCCCGGAGCATTTGTTGCCGAAAATCGGGGCCGGTATCGATAACGAACGATTTGCCCGCTACCTCTATCCACACCGACACGCGCAGGCGCTTGTCGCGGTAGTCAAGTGAGCGGCAAACGGCACAGTCGCAGGCGATAACGGGTACCCCCTGCGACGTGCCCGTGCCAAGAAAGGTAATGGTCATGTAAAGATTATTCGGTCAGATTGGCCACCACTTCCACCAGGCGGTCGAAGTTCAGGGGCTTCATGAGGGCATCATTAAATCCAGCCTCTTTGAAATCTTCATTGGTGTAGTTTTTGGCATTGCCTGTAATGGCCACAATCGGAGTTTTTGATTTTTTCGGATTACCTAGATCCCGAATCTGGCGGGCGCATTCCATCCCGTCCATGATCGGCATATTGATGTCGAGCAGAATAATATCAAAGTCCTCCTTCTCGAGAAGTTGGAGCACCTGCTCGCCGTTTTTCACTGCCGTGATCTCGTAGTTTTGGAATTCGAGAATTTTACGAGCTAAGTTCTGGATTACCGAGCTGTCTTCGGCGATTAGGACGCGTTTGGTGTATGACATGTTTTTTGTTCGAGTTTTAAATTAATTTGGCATGGTGAATTTAGGCATATTTCTAGCAAGAACGCAAAATTTCGCTCGAAGGAATACTGAATGATTATCTTCGAACGCTTTATTTATACTTAACGGCAAATGGCCCGAGGGTACCTTACAGGATTTATCCTTCTCACTATCATACCTTTACTAACCCTGAGCACACCCAATTATTTTTAAAAAAATGAAAAAGGCACTATTTGCCCATGTGGTTCTCAATCTCGCGATAATACACTTTTCGACCCAGGCTCAGGATTTTGAATCCGAGCTTATGCATCATCGAGAGGCGTATAAAAATGAGTTCCTGACTACGGCTAACTCTCCGCTTAAAGCCGCCGACCTACCCTACCTCCTCTTCTATGCCCCAGATTCGGCCTATCGACTCCGGGCCACCTTCGTCACCACGCCCGGAAGCACGCCTTTTACTATGCTTACCTACAGCGGACAACGTAAGCAGTACGTGCGCTACGGCGAATTGAGTTTTGAGTTGGAAGGTACCCTGCACACCCTGTACGTTTACCAAAGTCTGGACTTGAAACGTATGCCCGCGTATCGTGATTATTTATTTGTCCCCTTCA
Organism: Cytophagales bacterium; assembly: GCA_038204185.1. Lineage (GTDB taxonomy): Bacteria > Bacteroidota > Bacteroidia > Cytophagales > Spirosomataceae > Salmonirosea. The sequence continues at coordinate 12,471 of JBBRDE010000010.1, read as the reverse complement.
AAGACCTGACCAACGGGGAGAAGACCTACGGTGGCGGTCGCTACCTTGATTTCAGGATAAAGGATATTCAGGGAACTACCTGCGTCCTGGATTTCAATAAAGCATACAATCCTTATTGTGCTTATTCGGAAGGGTATAGTTGTCCGATTCCACCCCGCGAAAATCACCTACCCTTACGCATAGAGGCAGGCGAGATGAACTTTGGCAGGGAGCATTGAGTAGCTATCCGGCAGAAAAGGTACCTTACAACCATTCGTCCAAACGTTCCTTGTAACTTTCCAGAAATCGACCATAGGCTAGCTGCAATTCGGGCAAAGCCTGGGCCAGGGTACTGGTATCATTGGTTTTCAGGCGGCTTTCGGCCTCACGGGCAATTTCGGCTACCTGCATCACACCCACGGTACCCGCGCTGCCCTTCAAGGTATGCAGGTGACTTTTAATGGTGGCGATGTCCTGGTGGGCATAGGCGGTCAGGGATTCGCCCACCAGTTCGTTTGATTCGTTGACAAAATCGTCGAATACCGAAAGTACCAGCTCCTTCCCTCCAATATGTTTGAGTTGGTTTACAATGTTCCGATCCAGCACAGGAAATGTCGATTCTGGGGTCGTGGCTATCTGACTGTTATCCATTTCGGCGCTGGAAGCTTTCCCGACCAGCTCCTGTACCTTTCCGATCAGGTGCTTGGCCCGGATTGGCTTGGCCACGTAGTCGTCCATGCCCTGACTTAAAAACCGATCACGGTCTTCTTTCATGGAGTAGGCAGTCATAGCTACGATGGGCGGCAACCCCTTCGGGTACTTTTCGTGCAGTTTCTGGGTAGTCTCGACGCCATCCATATCGGGCATTTGAATATCCATGAAAATAATATCGAAATAGCCTTCTCTAGCCGAGAACACATCATCTACTTTCTCGATAGCCTCGAAGCCACTCTCGGCGGTTTCCACAATACAACCCGACTTTTTGAGTATTTCACTGGCTACTTTCCGGTTGACCAGGTTATCGTCCACTAATAAAATAACCGGATGGTATGTTGTGAACACATTGTCAATAAAGGATTCTTCCTCATTTTCCACGACCGAGGCAGGCGCGATGGTCGTTTCGCGCGCCTCGAAGGTAAACCAGAACATACTGCCTTCGCCCGTGTGGGACATTACCCCAATGTCGCCGTTCATCAGGCGGCACAGTTGCTGGGAAATCACCAGCCCCAGGCCCGTGCCCCCGTAGGACTTCTGGGACGAGTTATCTAATTGCGTAAATGAGGTGAAAAGTCGTTTCTGGTCTTCCTCGGATATGCCAATCCCGGAATCGTATACTTCCACTTTGATCAAATTCTTTTTGCCCGTTTTCCGTACCAGATTTACCTTAATTTTGACCGCGCCGTTTTCCGTAAATTTCAGGGCATTAGAGGTCAGGTTAGACAAAATCTGCAGCAAACGGGTCTGATCGGCAATGACGTAAGCAGGTAAGTCGGGAGCCAGCGTATAGGCAAGGGTATTGTGCTTGTTGCGAGCCGTCTGTCCAAAAAGTGATACGAGTTTTTCCATCAGCTCCTGTAAGGAAAGGGGCATCTCGTGCAGGGCCATTTTTCCGGCTTCGATTTTGGAGAGATCGAGAATGTCATTCAGGATATGCAGGAGCGTTTCGGACGAACGCTTGATGGTTTGGATATAGTCACGCTGCTCAGTGTTCAGGTGGGTGTTGATCAGCAAATCAATCATACCGATTACGCCATTCATAGGGGTACGGATTTCGTGGCTCATATTGGCTAGGAAGCCCTCCTTTACTTTCAAAGAGCGCTCGGCCTGTTCCTTGGCCTTGAGTAGTTCCAATTCGTTGCGTTTAAGGGCAGTGATGTCGCGGGCCAAAATTGCCACTTCCGAGGGGCGCCCCTCTTCATCGGTGAACATCAGCATATTGAACATAAACTGCCGGATACTGCCGTCTTTCACCCGTAGGCTACCCTCCACATTGCGCAGACTCCCATCGCGGCGTAGCTTGATGAGGGCCCGGTGGATGAGTGTTTTGTCAAAAAAGAATTCAGTGATGTGTTTTCCCATGACCTCGTCCGGCGTGTAGCCCGTGCGCTTGAACACCGAGGGGCTGATCATGGTAATGGAGCCCTTCCGGTCCATGCGGCAGTAAATATCCTGTAGGTTCTCGAAGATTCCCCTGAATACTTCTTCACTCTGCCTGAGCGAAATCTCGGCCTGCTTGCGACGCGTCACATCCCGCGCAATACCCGATACCTCTTCGATTACTCCTCCTGTATAGAGGATGGGGTTAAGATAGAATTCCAGCCACATTTCGGAACCATCCCGCGTGTCGAGTTTCATTTCAAAGTATTGCAACTCACCCCGGAACGCCTGACGGTAGCGGTTTTCAAGGTATCGCCGATTTTCGAGGCCCACTAGTCGCCAGCCCAGTTTTTCGGTACTTACGTACAAGGCGGGTACCGTTTGGATCTGACTCTCCATCAAGTCAGAATAATTCCGGTTGAAGGAGGTCAGCTGCATGCTCTTGTTGACCGACCAAATCAGGTGCGAGCTACTATCGAAAATGGCGTTGAGCCGGGCGGCGTACTTGCTGAGTTCTTCCTCACTTTGCTTGCGGGCAATGGCCAGCGCTACCTGTCCCGAAATGAATTCGAGCAATTCGAGGTCGCGGGCATCGTAAGTATTCGGGTTGTCATACGACTTGACCCCGATAATCCCCGTCACACGGTCACCTATACGCAACGGCACACACAACAGTACCTCGGGGGTGGTCCCGTAGAGGTACAGGCTGTTTGTTTTGGCAAGTTTCTGAATATCCTCCTTGTAGAGAAATAGCGGTCGGTTAGAGGCAATAGCGTACTCGGTGAGGCCATTGCCCAGGCGGCGCTTGGTAAAACGGAGGCCCTGGAAGTACTCGTCTATATAATAGGGGAAGTAAAGAAAACTCTTGGACTGGTCGTAAAGGGCGATAAAGAAATTCTTGACGTCAATGATCTTACCCAATTCCTGATGGATGTTATTATACAACTCATCGAGGTTTTGGGTACTTATGGTCCAGTTTGCAATGCTGTAATACAGGTTCTGTGCGCGTTCGGCGCGGATTTTTTCGGTAAAATCGTGGAGGATACAGCGGAAGGCAGTGGGGGTACCATTGTCATAGCGGCAGTTTACGCTACCGGTCAGGAATATTTTCCGGCCACCCTTGCTCAGAAAAACTGTCTCGAAGTACGGGATTTTTTCCCCTTGCTGTATCCGCTTAAGCTGGTTCAGGGTTTCATCATGAAATTGCGGGTGCAGAATATCCGATAGCGTCATGGATGCAATCTCATCCACACTGTACCCCAGCACCTCGCGCCAGGCCCGGTTCACGAAAATGAATTTTCCGTCCAGGGTAATGAGGTGAATCAAATCGCTCGTATTGTCCACCAAATCCTGCAATTGGGAATTAGATTTGGAGAGGGCCGATTCCATTCGAAGCCGCCGCGTAATGTCGTCGCCCACGAGTGTAAACTCACTCGGGATTCCGTCTTCGTCATTGATCAGTACCGAATTAATGGCCACCGTACGTAGGGAGCCATTTTTGGCCAGCAGGGGGATTTCGCGCCGCTCCAACTTAATACCTCTATATATTCCATCTTCCAGCAGTTCTTTGATTTCTTCCCGTTCCGATTCGGGTATCAACACGTTCAGCAAACTTTTCCCAACCAGATCTGATGCCTCCCATCCCGTTTTGCGGGGTACGTAAGGACTTACCGACAGGATCGTCAAATCAAGGTCCAGGGTAATTCCGATAAGGTTGAGATGATCGAGCGTGGTAGTAACAGATTGCCAGTCGGCGGGCGATTGTATGGTTTGCATAGCAGGTTAACTACTGATTCTGGGAGCGGAGAGCGCTATATTACTAGGCTTAATCTACGAATTTAACGTAATTTTACATTATTTTCTCACAGTACGAGCCGCTCCATTGCTCATTTACTTCTTTTCTATTGAAAGTACGCGCAAAAAAACACCTGGGCCAGCATTTCCTTCGCGACCAGGCCATTGCCCAACGCATTGTAGAAAGCCTCATACCCCATCAGGATTATAACAAAATACTGGAAATCGGGCCAGGGATGGGGGTGCTTACGCAGTACCTCTTACCCAACCCTACCTTTGAAACCCATGTGATCGAAGTGGATCGGGAGTCGGTTGCGTACCTTAAGCAACACTTCCCTACCCTGGCACCCCGCATCATCGAAGGCGATTTTCTGCGCTGGCAGCTTTCCCGACTCACCGACGAACGGGTGGCTATCATCGGAAACTTACCCTACAATATTTCGTCGCAGATCTTTTTTCGGGTTCTCGAACAGCGCGATCAGATACCGGAGGTGGTGTGTATGTTGCAGAAAGAAGTGGCCCGGCGCATCGCTTCGCCGCCCGGCAACAAGGAGTACGGTATTCTCAGCGTATTCTTGCAAGCTTTTTACGACATCGAGTACCTGTTCAGCGTACCACCGGGCGCATTCGATCCTCCACCGAAAGTAAATTCGGGGGTTATCCGATTGCTCCGCAACCAGACCGCTCAATTGGCCTGTGATGAAAAACTGTTTTTTCGGGTCATAAAAACGGGCTTTAACCAGCGACGAAAGACGCTTCGCAACGCTTTAAAGCCACTGGGCGTCGAACTGGACTCACCCTACCTGGACAAGCGGGCGGAGCAGCTCAGTGTTGAAGATTTCGTAGCGCTTACACAGTTGGTGGAGGAGGCCATGAGGAATTGTTGAACCGTTTTTTTTTTGTTGTAGGTACCCTGAGATTTGTCAAACTCATTCTTTGTGCGTTTCTGTTTCTCAAAAATTTGTTACCCATGTATATCCATACTTTTGAAAGGCTTGAAGTCTGGCAATTGAGTCGAAAGTTAGCCGTGGATATTTATAAGGTATGCAGGGACTTCCCCAAAGAGGAAATGTTTGGTTTATCTAGTCAGCTTAAATGAGCGGCAGTATCAGTTGCTTCAAATATTGCTGAGGGGACTTCCCGAATTTCGGGAAATGATAAGGCGCATTTCAGCACTGTGGCGTTTGCAAGTTTAATGGAAGTACTTAATCAGTTGATTATAGCCAACGATTTAGGTTCTTTGGAAGCAGAAAAATTGACTGACCTGAGGATAAGTATCAACCAAATAAGCAACAAACTCAATGCGCTAAGGAAATCACAAATGAATTCATAGGTAGGTTGCATCTTTGTTTTTTTGTAAAAGCCCTCACAAAAAACAAAAAACGATTCCCCAAAAAACACTAATCATGACTTTCGAACTTACCAAGGAGTACCTTGAACATATAGTAGAACTAATCGAAAAACAGGATTCAGCTACGCTTAAGGCGGAGATGGAAGACATGTTTCCGGCTGACGTCACGGGCATCCTGTATGAGATCGATACCGAACAGGCCAAGTACCTTGTCAGTCAACTGGATACCGATGTAGGAGCCGAAATTCTGGCGGCGCTGGATACCGACGAAAGGAAGGACTTTTTAAAAAGCTTCACTTCCGAAGAAATTGCCCGGTATGTCAATGAGTTCGACTCGGACGACGCGGTGGATTTGCTCAATGAGCAGCCCATCCGCGTGCGCGAAGAAGTGATCGCCCTGCTCGAAGACCGCGAACAGGCGCGGTTCATTCTGGACTTGCTGCACTACGATGAAGACGTAGCCGGAGGACTGATGCAGAAAGAGTTGGTCAAAGCCAACGTGAACTGGAACATGAACCAGTGCATCGAGGAGCTCCGCAAGCAGGCCGAAGACGTAGAGAAAGTATACGCCGTATATGTAGTGGACGACAACGATAAGCTACTCGGATTGCTCTCGCTCAAGCGCATCGTGCTGGCGAACAAAAACACAACGGTTGAGAGCTTATACGATAAAGATATTATTTACGTCGAAACTTACCGTCCCGCCGAAGAAGTGTCCGAACTCATGCAACGCTATGACCTCGATGTGATTCCGGTTGTGAACGTGCAGGGCCGCCTGTTGGGCCGCATCACGATCGACGACGTGGTGGACGTGATCACGGAACAAGCCAGTTCGGACACGCTTGCGATGGCAGGTATAACGGGCGACGTGGAGGAAGACGACACCGTGTGGGAGCAGACCAAGGCCCGCCTTCCGTGGTTGCTTGTGGGTATGATGGGAGGAATTTTGGCCGCCAAATTCATTGGTTTCTTCGAGGGGGATTTGAAAGTTGTACCCGCTATGGCTGCCTTCATTCCCATCATAGGTTCTACGGGTGGCAATGTGGGGATTCAGACTTCCTCCATCATCCTGCAAAGCCTGGCCGACAAAAGCGGCCTCAATACCGACATGTGGCAACGCCTGGCCCGTATGTTTGGCGTTGCTTTTATCAATGGCATTATCATCAGCATCATTGTTTTCGGATTCAATCTGCTCATCGGCAATGAACTACAACTGGCGATAGTAGTTTCGTCGGCCCTGCTTTCGGTCGTTTTCCTGGCTTCGTTTATGGGTACCGTTACGCCCTTGGTGCTGGACAAGCTGGGTATCAATCCGGCGGTTGCCTCCGGACCTTTTATTACTACCGCCAACGACCTGATCGGCTATGGGGTATACTTCGGCCTGGCACATTTGCTTTTGGGTTTGTGATGCTGGGGGGAGCAAATTTTTTCTGGGGTTCATTTTTTAGCCAATAAACTGTTTCCTGACGCTAGGGTACATACTATTCATGCAATTTCGTTTTCCTGTCATGGAATACTTCGTCAAAAAAGAGTCGATCGTGAGGGAAATCTGGGGTAAGGGAGATACGATCCTATTCATATTCGCGGGTGCCTCCGCCGAGTTTGCCCTGAACAAGGCCGTCGACTGGCTGTATTATACCGGCAAGTTACCTTCTGACCCTCTAGGTAGGTTATTTTTAACCGTTTCATACGCCCGGAAGATCGTTTTTGCTGAACTTGGCCAGGCCTTACAGGCCATAGATACCATGTCACACATCCACGCGGGCGTGGAAACAAGCCGAGGTGCCTCAATACCCGATTGGGCTTACCGGGATGTACTCTTTATGCTAATCGACTATTCCATTCGCTCGCATGAATTACTGGAAATGCGCCTGTCAGCATCAGAAAAGGAGGAGGTATTTGACGTATTTAATCGGGTCGGCATTCGGATGGGTCTGCGGGAATTGCCCCAAACGTATGGGCAATGGGTAGTGATGCGGGAGCAACACATGCAACAGAACCTGGTTAAAAGTGATCTTACTTCGGATTTATATCGTCAATACCAAAAACATCTGGGCCCAGTACGTTACTGGTTTCTGAAACAGGCACAAATTCTGGTTGTACCCGAATTTGTTCGAAGTTTGTTGGGGTTAGGTACCCTACCTTTGCTGACTCCCGCCCTTACCTTTTACAAACTAAGTCGGAAATTGAAACTTGATCGGCTCCTAAAATCCCTATTATTACCCGCACAATACAAGGAAGAAATAAGAAATTTGGATGTAACACTCGCCCGAATCCACTAATTTTCCAAGTATAGTTTTGGAAAAGCGTACCACAACCACAGGCCATCCCGAAGCACCTTACACGCTAAGCAGTACCTGCTCCGTGGAAGTCACGATGGAATGGCCTGTGTAATTACCCTACTACTAGTTCATCAAGGTACCCCTACTTGCCTCGTCTCCCACTAAGCTGCGGCCTTCCTGGGGCCTTCTTCGATTTTATAAGCTACGATTTCCGTTACCCGCACGGTTTGATCTTCCCGGTTTTGGTACTGGCGGTAGTTGATCTTTCCTTCCACGGAAACGAACTTACCCTTGCTGAGCAATTGCTCGCACTGCTGGGCCAGTTTGCCCCAAGCTACCACGTTGTGCCAAGCCGTGCTGGTCACTTCTTCCTGGTTACGGTTGAGGTAGGTCTCGCTGGTAGCCAGGCTGAATGTAGCCATTTTACCCCCCTCAAATTCCCGGACGTTTACTTCGCGTCCTACGTTGCCCACTAATTTTACTGAGTTCATGATTTTGTTTGTTTTGAGTAGCCTGAGCCACAGTGAATGATTATTTAATCGAACTGATGGGACAAAGGTGCGCAATAGGCGGATTTCGATTCGGTTATTAACTATTTATAGTCGTATAAAAATGCTTGTAGTCGTTTGCAAATGGGTGTAGTTATGGTATCTTTGGGAAAGAAATTGCTTATTTATTTTGAAACATTCAGTGCACTTATACCCTTGATTGGGCAAATTCTATGATCCGCCCCTTTCATCCAAAGGACAAACCACAGCTTCTCGAACTTCTAAACCTGAACATTCCCCGCTTCTTCGATCCTTCCGAAGCGGCAGACTTTTCAGCCTACTTGAAAAATAATGTAGAGGAGTATTTTGTAGTGGAAGTAGGTGAAAATATTGTCGGTTGTGGCGGGATCAACTACTTTCAGCAAGAGGCCACGGCCCGGCTTTCGTGGGACATTATTCATCCTGATTATCAGGGAAAAGGAATCGGCCGCGAGCTTACGCTTTACCGAATCAATGAAATCAAAAAGAAGTCAGCTATCAGGACGATCTTGGTCAGAACAACCCAACAGGTATATAATTTTTACGAAAAAATGGGTTTTGCATTAGAAAAAACGGAAAAGGATTTTTGGGCTCAGGGCTTCGACCTTTACCAAATGAAAAGACCAACTTCCGATTGACCTGGTCCCTTAAAATTTAGCATCAACTTCCAATCGAATGAATACATGTCAGGAATGCGGAAGTACACTTGTAGGCCGAGCCGATAAGAAATTCTGCTCGGATATGTGCCGCAACGCGTACAACAACAAGCTGAATTCGGACACCTATAATGTGGTGCGGAATACGAATAACCAACTCCGGCGCAACCGTCGGATTCTGGAAGAACTATGTCCCGAAGATAAGGCCAAAACAACCCGCAACACACTCAATGCCCGAGGGTTCGACTTCAATCTCATGACCAGTCAGCGCATTACGCAGAAGGGCAGTGTCTATTACTTCGTGTACGACTATGGATACCTGGAACTGGATAACGACTTTTTCCTGATCGTGAAAGACATTCGTAGTTGAGATGAGGTACAGAGTGGCAAAGGCACAGAGTGTTTGAACAACAAATTTCCTTAAACTATTATCCAACAACACCCCCTCCTACCTTATGATTGCCGTAATTCAGCGCGTGAGCGAAGCATCCGTTACGATTGAAGGTTTGATAAAAGGAAACATCGGAATGGGGTACCTTGTGCTGCTGGGCATAACGACAAGCGACACCAACGAAGATATAGAGTGGCTGGGACGCAAAATTGTGAATATACGCATTTTTGGTGATGCCGAAGGAAAAATGAATCTGGATTTGAAAAGTGTAGAAGGGAACATTCTGTTGATCAGCCAGTTTACCCTGCACGCCAATACCAAGAAGGGCAACCGTCCATCGTTCATCGAAGCGGCTCGTCCCGAAATAGCCATTCCCCTTTACGAGAGCATGATTACCTTCCTGAGTACTGAGCTAGGCAAATCCATCGAAACCGGAGAATTCGGTGCTGACATGAAAGTACGTCTCCTCAATGACGGACCGGTAACGATTGTCATCGACTCCAAAAATCGGGCTTAACAGATGTGGGGTATCGGGTATTTAAATCGGCATTTTATGATAGCCCTACCTCCAATTCCCAAAAACTTCGTGATATTGTAGCTTTGCCATTCTGACCATCAAAAGCATGACCATTCAAGAAGCTCAAAACCAGGTAGATGCCTGGATCAAAGAATACGGCGTCCGGTATTTTTCCGAGTTGACCAATATGGCCATCCTTACCGAAGAGGTGGGCGAACTGGCACGGATTATGGCCCGTACCTACGGCGATCAGTCGTTCAAAAAGTCGGATCTGGACCGAAACTTGGGCGATGAAATGGCTGACGTGCTGTGGGTACTGATCTGTCTGGCCAACCAGACGGGTATCAACCTCACCGAAGCTTTTGAAAACAACATGGCAAAAAAAACGATTCGCGATAAGGAACGGCATAAGCAAAATCCAAAGTTATAAGCACTGAATGGTATGGTCCTTTTTGGGGGAATACCTTAATTTCTGGATCAATCACCCTACCTACCTATGGACAAATTTACCGACGATCTTTGGAGAGTCTCGAACGGATACTATCTTTCATTCGTAAAAATCCTTCCCAGGTTAGCACTTTCGATCTTTCTTTTTCTAATTTTCATGTTCCTCGCCCGGCAAATCAGACGCTGGCTTGTGCCCCGACTGACCCGGAATTCGGACGATACGCTGCTTACGGGTTTTCTGGGGGATATAGGCTATTGGATCATGCTGATTTTGGGCCTTTCTGTGGCTCTGGGCACCATTGGCCTGGATGGAGCCGTCACCAATATCCTGGCGGGCGCAGGATTGTCTGCTTTTATCCTGGGTTTTGCGCTGAAAGACATTGGCGAGAATTTTCTGGCAGGCATTCTCCTGGCTTTCAAACGCCCTTTTAATATTGGGGATCTGGTTGAAACCCAAGGGGTACATGGCCGCATCGTAGATCTGAGTTTGAGGGAAACCATTATTAAAACCCTCGACGGAAAACACGTGTATGTCCCTAACGGGGGAATTCTAAAAAATCCACTTTACAACTACTCGGTGGACAATTACCTGCGCCTTGAATTCAGCGTGGATTTGGATAATCGGGAAGATTATAAGCGATCTATCCCACTCATTAAAAAAGCCCTGTACGACACCACGGGCGTGCTGCAGGATTCTGACCGGGTACCCACAGTTAGCATCGCGGAGACCAAGTCAAACACTTTGCGCATGAAAATATGTTTCTGGATTAAAAGCTACGAAACCGAAACCCAGGCCCCCGCCATTAAGACCGAAGCCATTCAAAATGTATTGACTATGTTGCAGGAGAACGGTTTTTCTCAGCCGCCGACGGAAAGCGAAACAGGTACAGAATAGCATTTTAAAGGCCATATTTGTCGATCAGGTACATCATGGCTGCCATCGATGCAGCTCCCAGTTGTAGTTCGCGCTTACTGATGGCCTCGAACTTGTCCGAAGCCGCGTGATGGAAATCAAAGTACCGTTGTGAGTCCGGCAGTAGTCCCAGTAGCGTCGCACCTTGTTGGGCAAGCGGCCCGATGTCGGCTCCTCCTTCACCGGAACCTATCTCATGGATTCCGTAAGGCGTGAACAGCACTTGCCAAGCTTTAATTTTTGCCTGTCTGGAACTATCCCCCACAATGCCAAACCCGAGCGGTGTAAATCCCCCATTGTCCGATTCGATTGCCGCCAGATGTTTTTCCTTTTTGGATTTAGCCGAATCAGCGTAAGCCAAACCCCCGCGCAGACCATTTTCCTCGTTCATAAACATGACGGCCCGCAAGGTGCGTTTCGGGTGGTAGCCGAGTTCTTTCAAAATGCGCAGGGCTTCGATCGCCTGCACGCAGCCACTGCCGTCGTCATGCGCACCCTGAGCCAAATCTCACGAATCGAGGTGGCCACCTACGCTGATAATCTCGGAAGACTGGGTGCTTCCTTTGGTTTCACCTATTACATTATGTGAAGCAGCATCGGGTAAAGCCTCGCAATTTTGCTGAAAGTAGAACTGCGTGTTGGGATTGTCTTTCAAGGTTCTACTCAGCAATTCGGCTCCATTGGTACTGATTGCCGCCGTCGGAATCAGGGGTACCCCCGCCCTGTACCGCATGGCACCCGTATGCGGTAAATCGTCGAGCCGCGTGGTCATGGAGCGGACAATAGCCCCCACGGCACCCAGTTTGGCGGCCTCAGTGGCTCCATAGCCTCGTTGATCCACGGCTCCGGCATAGGCCTCGAATGTGTTAAGTTTCGTTAGGTCCATCGGACGATTATAGAAAACGATCTTTCCCGCCACCATTTCCCGGCCCAGCGCCCGTAACTGTTCAAAATTCATCACCTCGACGATCTGCGCTTTGATGCCTGTTCTTGGTGTAGCTACCGAACCACCCAAAGCCGCAATGGGCACGGTGATCTGTTTGCCACCTACCTGAATGTAGGCTTTCTCGGCCTCGCCGCGCACCCAGTGGGGTACCTTGACATCTTGCAGAAATACCCGGTCGAAGCCTTCCGATTCCATCACTTTTTGCGTGTAGGACACTGCTTTCGCAGCCCCTTTCGAACCGCTTAATCGGCCCCCAATTTCCGTTGTCAGTACCCTTAACCACTCATAAGCCTTTCCATTAGCCAGTGATTCATCAAATATTTTTTTAATGAAAAGGGAATCGGCCGCAAAACCGGTTTGTGCGAAAGAAAGGCTAGGAAGGTTTAGCAGAGTTAAGAATAAAAAGAGGGAAAATATGTTTTTCATAGAATTAGGACTTTCGCTTGTGATTAGAAATACAATTAAATTTACTGGATGCTACAGAAAAAAGACTACATAGAGTACCTGCTGAGCACGCCTTTCAACTACACCTGCACGAACCTGGCCGACCATAAGCCTGACCTGAGCCACG
>JBBRDE010000009.1:0-42191 GCA_038204185.1 Cytophagales bacterium | reverse complement strand
TGGTAGGGGGCAGCATTGGTAAGGCTTGAAAAGGTGGGAACGGTTTAGACGTTCCCACCTTTTTTTATGTCCCGGTCCAGTAGATAGATATGTTTTATATGATGTTAAATTATATATTGATATTTTTTAGTATTTTTGGGTTAAAAAGTGTTTTTAGTTCTTTGACTAATTTATTAGTTATTATTTAACAAAATTTAATACATTGCGTTTGCAACCCTTTGTCCATTTTAGAGACCTTTACCTATAATCCCCAAATTCGCAATCCTATTTCCCTCCAGTTAAACCACGCAAGCCTTGAAAAAAAACTTACTTCTGTTCTTTCTCACCTTTTTTTGCCTCGCTGCACAAGCACAAAATTCCGGTCGGTTTTCTATTAAAGGTACCGTACTCGATTCTACGGAGGCCGTGCTGCCGGGCGCTACCATCATGCTCCTGCTTCCCAAAGATTCTTCGCTGGTCAGCTTTGGGCGTACCGATGAGAAGGGTACCCTCGAATTCAAAAATGTCAGGCGTATCCCGCTCCTCCTGAAAATTTCGTACGTAGGGTACCTGCCTTATGAGCAAAAGATCGAACCGACCGATGAATCCGTCTTCGACGCGGGGACTATCAAACTGAAAATCCTCAATCAGGATTTGTTTGAGGTGGTGATCAAAACAGCCCGCGCTCCGCTCAGTATCCGGGGCGACACGGTGGAGTACAATGCCAGTTCGTTCAAGGTACCCCCTGGCTCTACGGTGGAGGACCTGCTGCGCAAATTGCCCGGCATGGAGGTGATGCAGGATGGTAGCATCAAGGCGCAGGGACAGGACGTTCAGCGCGTCACGGTAGACGGCAAGCGATTCTTCGGCGGGGATGTCAAAATGGCTACCAAGAACCTGCCCGCCGATGCCATTTCCAAAGTACAGGTCTTCAACGGCAAATCAGAACAGGCCCGATTAACCGGGGTGGACGACGGGAAAAAGGAAAAGAACCTCAATCTGGAATTGAAGGATAGCCACAAAAAGGGTGGCTTCGGCAAGGCTACCGTCGGGGCAGGTACCCAGGAACGGGTCGAGGCCAAAGTGAGCTACAACCGATTCAATGACAAACAGCAATTTGCGGTGGTCGGCTTAGGCAACAACACCAACCAAAGCGGCCTGACCTGGGACGACTATCAGGATTTTCGGGGGAGCCAGTCGTTTAACTGGGGCGACGATGGGGACTTCGGGTTCAATAACGGGGATCGGTTTATATCCTTTGGCGGTGAGGATGAGGGCCTGACCGTCTCCCCGGGCGGAGGGCGCAACAACCAGGGTTTTTCCAAAAACTGGGTGGGCGGGGTAAACTACAACTACGATAACAAGAAAACGCTGTTCAGCTCCAATTACTTCTTCAATCAATCCGACCGGGTGCAGGATGCCTTCAACCAACGGCAAAGCATCCTGAGTGCCAACTCGTTTCGAAACGAGGATCGGAATGAAACGGGCAACCTGAGTGCCAACCACCGGGGCGGCGTAAGGCTGGAACAGAAAATTGACTCCCTGAATACACTCGTGGTGGTGAGCAACGCCCGGTTTGGCAACGGTAATTCCAGCTATGATTCAAAGCAGCAATTTTTTCGTAACGAACCGGGTAGTAGTTCGCTGGAAGCAAACCTCGCCACCCGGGCCGATATCAACAACACCAATCGCTTCAACTCTTTTTCGATGGGCAACACCGCGCTCTTTCGCCACAAATTCAAGAAAAAGGGACGGAATTTTGCAGCTAGCGTAGGCTATAACATCATTAATTCCGACGGCGAATCGAGTCAGCGCTCGCGCAATGAATTCTTTACTTCGGGGCAGAACCCGCGCATTGTCAACCTGAACCAGAACAACGAAACGAACAGCGTCAGGACGCAGTTGAAAGGTAGTGTACTGTATCTTGAACCTATTGGCAAAAAATTCACCTGGGAAACATTTTACAACCTAAGTCTGCGGCAGGATGAGGTAGTTCGCGACGTGTTCGACGTCAATGAAGACAACAGTACCTTCGTCGCCAATAACCAGCTGAGCCGGGCCTATTCCAATCGATTTATCTACAATCGCCTGGGGAGCAGTTTTCGGTACGCCAACAAGGGGCTTAATATCATGGTGGGGGTAGCCGCGCTACAATTCGATTTACAGGGAGAATTCAGTCAGGGCCAGAACACCGTGACCCGTACCAACATCGACCGGCAATTTATCCGCTTCACACCTAACACCAGCCTTCGCTATGATCTTAAGAACAATAGGTACCTCAGCTTCGGCTACAGCATGAACGTGACCGAGCCCACCATTGGCGACCTGCAACCGATTGTGGACAACAGTAACCCGCTCTACGTCCGGGAGGGTAACCCTAATCTAGTGCCGCAGTCGTCCCACCGGCTCAACGCGGGCTATCAGTACTTCAACGCTGCCAGTTTTGTACAGTTTTTCGGGAACATCTACTATACCTACAATGTCGATCAGATCGTCTATAACCAGCAGATTGACGAAAATCTGGTTACGCGTTCCCGACCCGACAACGTGAGCGGGGGCTCGAACCTGGGGTCGTATCTCAATTATGGCTTTCCCTTGAAGAAAACCAAGAGTACCCTTAATCTGAATACCTCCCTGAATTTGAGTGACAACCTGATCTACATCAACGACATTCTGAATGAAACCAACTCCAACCGCTACAGCTTCGGGACTCGCCTGACCCTGACGCCAAGTGATAAGTTTACGTTCTATGGTAATGCCGACTGGAGCATCACCAACACCCGGTATTCGATCAATTCCCAGCAGGATCAGAAAATCGTGAATAGCAGTTACAGTGCCGAGATGAACGTGAAGTTTCCCGCCGAAATCTTTTTTTCGGGCCGTTTCAACCTAAATACCTACAAAAACGCCCGCTTCGGGTTTGACCAGGTACAGCCTATTTTGAACTTGTCGTTGTACAAGGTGATGCTGAAAAGTAAGAAAGGCGAAATCCGTTTATCTGCTTATGATGTTTTCAATCAGAATCAGGGAATCAGTCAGTACGCCTCCCAGAACTTCGTAACGACCTCCCAGGTAAGTACCCTGGCGAGGTACTTTATGCTGAGCTTTACCTACAACATGCGCGGTGTAACGGCCAGCGTCCGTAAAGACGGGTACTATTGAGGCTAACTGAAAATTTTGAAAAGATCACTCTATTTTAATTTAATACGCTGCACCTATGTACCTCGACCACTTTCATAGCATGAAAAAGATACTTCCCCTGCTGCTTTTCGTTAGCTTCGCCCGACCCGCCAGTTCGCAGAATATGGAGGGCGTTATTTCCTACGAACAGGTGTACCATTGGGCCCGGATTTATTCGCGGCTCGATTTCCTCACGCAGGAACAGAAAGACCGCGAAATGCTGACCTGGGGCGGTAAGGACGAATCCAAATCCAAAATGAAACTGTATTTCACACCCACCCAAAGCAAGTACACGCACAGTGATGAGGAGGGCGATGAAGACCGGCGGTATAGCTGGCGAAAGCAGGAGTATGTTATTTTCCGGGATTTTGAGAAGGAAACCAAAACCGAAATCATCGAGATGCTGGGCAAGACCTATCTGGTTGAAGATTCGCTCAGAGCGCCGAAATGGAAGGTGATGAACAAAATCAAAGACATCAATGGGCATGTGTGTATGTTGGCAGTAACTGAGGATACGGTTAAAAGGCAAAAAATCGAGGCTTGGTTTGCGCACGATTTACCTATTTCGGCGGGACCGGGACAATATTTCGGTCTGCCGGGGCTCATTATGGAGATAGATGTCAACGAGGGCGATCTGGTGCTGACTGCCACGAAAATCGAGATGAAACCCGTGGGGGAGGAAATAAATTTGCCTAAGAAAATGAAGGGCAAAAAGCTGACCAGTAAAGAGTATGATACCTTGCTATGGACTCACATTCGTGACAGCATGGTAGCCCATCGGAACCCCTTCTGGTCGATGCCCTACTGAAATCGGTACCAACGTAGTGTTAAAAATTGTTAAACAGGCCAGGTCGGAAGACCAGGCCTGTTTTTGTTATGACCTAACCCTCAACCAAATATATTCCGCATCTCGATGGCCTTGGCATACTATTTTGGCGTATTATTGAAAAAATTATGCTTTTTGAAGATAGAACACTAATTTTGCGATTAAATGCGTTAAAACGAGTTGGTCATCACTTGTTATTAGCTAATACCGTGTTTTATTAATTTGTTTATCATAAATTTTTCCCTTAACTCACTAGTCCCATGCAAAAGACAATCATTGCCATTGCCCTTCTTTTCACGTTAGGTTCTTGCGCCAGTAAGAAGAAAATGCTGGCCGTTCAGACCGAACGGGATCAGATTCAACTCCAACTCGACAAAGTTAGAACCGACCTAAGCGACTGCGACGGAAAGGTAGCCAAGCTCAATACGGATCTTAGAACTGCCCAAACTGACCTGGATTCCAAAAATACCAAGATGAAGGAACTACAGGATCAATTGGACTTCCTGAAGAAAAACAATAACGCTCTGCTGGATCGTATGTCTGATCTTTCGGTAATCAGCAAGGAAGGAGCCGAGAGCATCAAGAAGTCCATGGAAGTAATGGGCAACCAGGGTAACTATATCCGGGACCTGAATAGCACCATTCAACGCAAAGATTCGCTGAACATGGCGTTGGTAATGAATCTCAAGCGTTCATTGCAGGACGTTAGCGACGAGGATGTACAAATCGAGGTGAAGAAAGGCGTCGTGTATGTGTCGCTTTCTGACAAAATGCTCTTCAATACGGGGAAGTACGACCTGACCCCACGGGCGCAGGAGGTACTTGGTAAAGTAGCCAAGATCCTGAACGACTACAAGCAAATTGACATTCTGGTGGAAGGTCACACGGATAACGTACCTTTCCGTAGCGGAAACCTGGAAGACAACTGGGATCTGAGCGTAAAGCGTGCTACCTCGGTGGTACGTACTCTACAGGAAAAATATGGTGTGGATGCCAGCCGTATGATTGCCGGCGGCCGGGGCGAGTTTATGCCCAAAAACGAAAACACCAGCAAAGAGAGCCGTGGCCTGAACCGCCGGACGGAGATTATTATTACGCCTAAGCTGGATCAGTTCTTCAACCTTTATACTCCACAGGCGGGTAAGTAATGGTGAATGATGCTTTTTTTTAAGCATACAACCGTCCATTTAGTTATTATGCAACAAAAAGGCCCGCCGGAATTTCCGGCGGGCCTTTTTGTTAGTTGTCAAATCAAAGTTTCCGTACTCTTATTGTAAAGGCTTCGGCAGGGTTTTTCCTGAGCAGTTGGTCAAAATCTGTTTCTGAAAAGCCTTTTGCTTTCAGCAGGGGGAGTAATTTGTCGGATAGGTTGGTATACCCTACAAACTTCTCCATCGGATCGGTTTCGCCGGGACGGTACCAGCCCGCATCGTGCGAAATCAACACCTTATGAAGCTGCCCTTGAGATTTTAGTTCAGTCAGCCAGCTGGCATATTTTTCTACTTCACCCCAGCCGATGCCGTCCAGACTCACCCAGGCACCCCGCCTCGCGGCGGTGGTACAGTGGCTCTTATCGGCCTCGTTCTGGGCGTGAACCCAGACAAAAGCGCTCGCCTCGACGCCCATCTGTTTCAGGACCTCCATCTCCTCAAAAGCCGTCCGGGCGGGGCCGGTATGAGAACAGAGCGTAAGCCCGGTGGCCAAATGGGTCAGGGCCGCTGCCCGAACCAATTTTTGGTGTACCTCGGAGAGTGAACCGCTATCCACCCCAATTTTAATGAATCCGGGCCGGATACCCGTACCGTCAATTCCCTCCTCACATTCACGAATCCAACGGATAGCGAGTTGTTTGTCGCTCTCTGTAAGGGCCCATTCGGGCAAATATTTATTAGTGACCGCCCCATAGTAGCCCGTATTGGTTATGATGTTCAACCCGGTATCCTCGGAAATTTCCCGCAAGAGCCGGACATCACGTCCCAGAAAAGCAGGAGTGCAGTCGAAAAAGGATTGGATGCCCCGCTCCCTGGCTTCCAGCAGGTAGGGGGCCACCGCCCGCCTGACCTTCTGGCGATCCCAACGTGCCGATGAAACCCGGTCTGCCCCGATGAAGTCGACCAGAATATGCTCATGAATAAGTGTTTTTCCCAGGTCGGTGGCCGCTATTACGCCCCTAACAGTCATGATCTTCCGTTTAGGTTTTGGAAGGACCAGGTAGGTGGTAGTGCTCACGAGGCTAGCTTTAAGAAAATGGCGGCGTTTCATGCTATCCCAAAAGTAGTTCCCGCATTTCACTCCTGATTTTCTTTTTGTCCAGTTTTCCGACGCTCGTTTTCGGTATCTCAGGGACAAAGACCACCCGGTCAGGAACATACCAGCTTTTGATTTTACCCTCTTCCACTAGCCCGGACAATTGTTGCTGAATGGTTTCCTGCGTTAGTCGATCCATGAATTCAGGTTTTACCACCACCAGGGCGTAGGGCCGCTCACCCCAACGTTCGTTGGGAAGCCCTACCACCGCTACTTCGGCAATGCCTTCGATCTGAGAGAAAATATTTTCAATGTCCAGCGAAGAAACCCATTCGCCCCCCGTCTTGATTACATCTTTTACACGATCCGAAATGCTCACGTAATAATCGGGGCCGATGGAGGCTACATCACCCGTATGCAACCAACCGCCTTTCCATAGTTTTTCGGAATTTTCGGCGTCCTTAAAGTACCCCTGCGTCATCCAGGGCCCGCGGGCTACGATTTCGCCCACTGCTTCTCCGTCATTGGGAAGCACGTTGCCTTCGTCGTCGACCAGGCGCATCTCCACGAAGGGCGCCATGCGGCCCGCCCTGGTGCGCAGATCCAGCTGCTTTTCCTGATCCCAGGTCAATTGCTCATCATTCAGGTGAACGATGGACATGATGGGGGCCGTTTCGGACATGCCGTAGCCCTGCGACACGTTGATCCCCAGGTCCAGGGCGGCTTTTGCCAGGCCCCGCGTGAGTGCCGAGCCCCCGATGATAACCTTCCAATTGGATAAATCCACCTGCTTTGCCACGGGGCTATTGACCAACATCCCCAAAATCGTGGGTACACAGTGCGAAAGCGTCACTTTCTCTTTGATCAATAATTTTAAAAGCATTTCCGGTTCGTAGCGTCCGGGGTACACCTGCTTGTTATTGAGCAGGGTAGCCACCAGCGGAAATCCCCAGGCATGGACATGGAAAAGGGGGGTAATGGGCATATAGACGTCGCGGTGCGAAAAGGGCAGGGCCTCATAGCCGCAGAAGAAAGTCATCAGACCCATCGTGTGCATAAACAACTGCCGATGCGAAAAATAAACGCCCTTGGGATTGCCTGTGGTACCCGTGGTATAGAACAGGGTAGCCCAGGTATTTTCGTCAAAGTCAGGGAAGTCAAAGGTACCCTCGGCATGGGCCAGAAGCGATTCGTACTCACCCAGGGTTTCGAACGAGGTAGGTGTCAACTCGGCAGGTACCTCGCCATACACCTTGTCGCTCATGATGATAAACTTGCTGGTCGTGGTGATCTGGGTATGGATGGCTTCCAGAATGGGCAGGAAATCTTCGTGCACAAGGATCACGTCATCCTCGGCGTGGTTGATCGTGTACAGGATTTGGGCGGGAGACAGGCGCACGTTCACCGTGTGCAGGACGGCTCCGAGCATGGGTATCCCAAAAAAACATTCCAGATAGCGATGGCTGTCCCAGTCCAGGACCGCTACGGTGTCACCGGGTTTTATTCCTAGGTCGGTGAGTACATTTGCTAGTCGGCGGATGCGTGTGTTCAACGTAAAGTAATCCATGCGGAACAAGTCACGGTACACGATTTCACGCAGCGGATTATACCGCAGACTTTGAGCCAGCAGGCTTTTAATCAGCAGCGGAGAGTCATAGGCAGAGGGTGTCCGGGGAATAAGTTTGGTAATAGTCATGGAAATTATGGATTATGAGATAGGAATGTTGAGAAAGAGGTTCGTGCTAATATCAGATTTTGGTTTTAGTTTGCAGGGATTGCTTTAAAAGTAGCAAAAGCTTTTGATAACCTATACCATTTTTTCTTGGTTTGTTACTATTAATACCCAGAATTCCCCCAATTGTTTAACCACGTATCTCCGAATTACCAACCATTATGAACCACCCCCTGTATCCAACCCACGCACTGATCGAAATCGCGCACGAGCGCATTCGGCCGTATATTCATCGTACCCCGATCCTCACCTGCCAGATCCTGAATGGGATGTCGGGCGCGGAAATTTATTTCAAATGCGAGAATTTCCAGAAAATCGGGGCTTTTAAGGCACGGGGTGGTGTGAATGCCGTACTGAGTCTGTCGCCCGAAGAGCAGAAACGGGGCATCGCCACTCATTCGTCCGGCAACCATGCCCAGGCCATTGCCTACGCAGCTTCGGTGGTAGGTACGAGGGCCTACATTGTCATGCCTGATAATTCGCCGATGGTGAAAGTAGAGGCGGTACGCGGTTACGGCGCAGAGGTGACCTTCTGCACCAATACGCCCGAAGAACGTGAGGGTGCCTTACAGGAAGTGGTAGCCCGAACCGGAGCGGTGTTTGTCCACCCATTCAACGATTATGCCGTCATCGCCGGACAAGCCACTGCTGCCAAAGAGTTGATCCAAGATGTCGAGGTACCCTTGGATAGCA
Organism: Cytophagales bacterium; assembly: GCA_038204185.1. Taxonomy (GTDB): domain Bacteria; phylum Bacteroidota; class Bacteroidia; order Cytophagales; family Spirosomataceae; genus Salmonirosea. The sequence goes on along the minus strand of JBBRDE010000009.1, from coordinate 33,534 downwards.
TTCTGGCGCCCGTCGGCGGGGGAGGACTGCTGAGTGGCACGGCCCTGGCGACGCACTACTTTTCACCCGAAACCCAGGTTATCGCCGGGGAACCCGAAGGCGCAGCGGATGCCATACTATCATTTAAGTCGGGCAAGATTGAAAAAGCCCCCTACGTCAAAACCATTGCCGATGGACTGCTCACCTACCTGGGAGACAAGACGTTGCCGATCATAATAGAGCACGTAACCGATATCCTGACGGTGTCGGACGAGGAGATTATTGCTGCGATGCGGTTGATTTGGGAACGAATGAAAATCGTTATCGAGCCTTCCTGTGCGGTACCCTTTGCGGCTTTGCTTAAAAACAAGGAACGCTTCGCCGGGCAAAAGGTCGGGATTATCTTGACGGGTGGGAACGTAGATTTGGGTAAGCTTCCATTTTCAAGTAACTGATTGTGGGCGGGGTTGTTCTTTCGGGTGTGCCTGCCATTAGTTTGGAAGAATCCCTACCTGCTGATTCAGGCACATTCCTCGTCACTCCACTGAAACCAACGGGTTGGCCGCCGGGTAAACTAGTAAGAGTTACTTTGTTCAGGTAAGAATAGGTATGTGCGGGTGAGTCCGCCGGAGGCTGGCCAGTTCCTGCTCTCGAAAAATCTTCGACGAGTAAAACCACACCCGCACAATCTTTTCCCGTCCCTGGTCATCTGCTCCATAAAAATAGAGACTCGACAGGTGGGGGTTAACTGGATCAGCAGGCGCTGACTCGACCCGACTGATTGCTGCTTCATTGACCGGAGGATTCAGGTTTATGACCCTGAAAATGCTCGATACACTTCCCATAAGGACGAAAATTAGCCTTAGCCCTTTCCTGTGCTAAACGACATCACACATACAAGAGAATTCTGAGCGTTTAAAATAGCAACGGCATTATTTGGATTTGTGTATTACTTTTCCCGATCCCTCGCTACCCAATTCTTCACTTGATGTCTGTTGTATAAGACGATGCCCCCCACACTTTCTCACTTTAATTTTCATCCAGACCATAAAATCGGAGCATACACAAGTTATTATTTCGGGTAGTGGCTGGGCTTTGCCTGCTATTTGCAATGGTAGAGGGATTGGTGGGCCAATTGTAGAGTTAGTCATCGTACTGACTCTTAATCCGGGGTCTAACACAGAGGGAAATACAAGTTTTCTGGTAAACAAGATTGCATAAAGATATAGCAAAAGAGCAGATTATCTAATTGTCCTTCCCTCAAATATAGCACCCTAGCCTGGTTTTACGACGAAGGATCCCTATAACACTCCCAAAACAGGTAGCACTGGAAGTTTTGAACTTTCGGGGTGACAGTATGGCAAAAGTGCCGTAGTGATTGTGTATATTTGCACGATACAAAATTGAATCCACTATGCAAGCGCTTCCCTTACGTTCTGATATGGCCCGGCCGGGCGTCGATCTCATTCGGCAAGCCCGGAAGGGGGTACTACGTCGCCGGGTGGATGAGGTAGCGGGCAAGGTAGGGCTGACCGATATCGAGATGGCCCGCATCCTGAATATGTCCGTCCGGAGTTTGCATGGCAAAGCTACTAGTGAAACTCTGAATCTGGCGAGTAGTGAACGCCTGTTGCTGCTCGAACGATTGATTCAGCACGGACTGGCAGTTTTTGACGGAAAGGCCGAACTGCTCGGTCGCTGGCTGCGCACCCCGCTGGCCGAACTCGCCTATCGCACCGAGGGTGATGAACCGGGCGAACTGCTGTCCATCCGCAAGGCCGGGAGTTTTTCCGAACCCAGGCAACCTTTTGAAGGTACCCCTGCCACTTCCCAGGGTACCCCCACGCCCCAAACGCCCCTGGCGGTGCTGGATACCGTCGTCGGTTTTTCACTGGCCGAAGACGTGCTGGGACGCATTGAGTGGGGAATCGTAGGGTAGGGTCTATGGACGTCTATCGCATCAACAAGGTACCTTACCACACCGATCCTTTGTCGGTCGTCGGGAGTCAGCGCTACGGGGGGCGCTGGAATCCCAAAGGGCTGGGTATCCTGTACACGAGCCGCACGCCGGAATTGAGCCTGCTGGAAACGCTCGTACACCTACCCCCGCTCACCCTGGCCGAGGTACCTACCCTGTGGCTCAGTACCCTGCGCCTGCCCGACGCACCCGAAACCATCTTCTGGCTCGATCCGACCCAGCTACCTGCCTACTGGAAAACGGGTACCCTGGCCGAAACCCAATCAATCCTGACCGAATGGCTGCTGGAACCCTTTTGCCTGGCGCTGGGGGTACCTTCGGTGGTGATGGAGCTATCGTATAATATCCTGTTGCATCCGGCCCACCCGGATTTTGAAAAGATTGAGGTGATAGGGCAGCGGGTGCTTTTGGTGGATGCACGGCTGGGTAGGTAAAGATTTTATGGGTTATTTGAATCGGTAAAAATGTAGTAAGCATTTTTACCGATTCACAGGTCCCCCTATAGGGGGAACACCTTAGTAGAGCCTATAATCGAGAAGGAATTCAAGCCCCATCGGGGCGGCACAATCTGCACCCACGGTGCCGCCCCGATGGGGCTGAGATCAGAAATGGATCAAATTTCTACTGAGGTAGCGCCCCGCAGGGGCTAATGTTTGATCTGTATAAAATCCTTTTGCAATATTCTGTTGCACCCCGTCCGCCCGGATTTTGGGTAAATGAGGTGATGGGGTAACAGGTACGTGAATTGAATATAGGCCTCGAAGACTATTGCGAAGGAAAATTTTATGCAAAGGATGAATGGTAGAGTAGCAAATCAGATGTCTATATATTGTTTAAAATTTCGGTTCATAGGTTCGATTCCCCTATGGGTCAAACCCCTAACTGTTTTAATTGTCATTACAAATTTGAGTACCTACAATAAGACTTACTCATAATATTAAATTCATTTAGGTATATAATAGTTTGTAATGTAATATTAATATTCTATATTTGATGAAAAGATAAGTTGCCAAATAAACTCAATTGATTAACTATGTCTAGAATGAGTAACAAAGGGCATGACTCCGAAACCCCAGGTGGGCGTATTTCTGACCTACGATATCAAGGTGGTAAAACCCAAAAGGACCTTGCAGTGGCCCTAAGAGTAGAGCAGTCCACTATTTCTAAAATTGAGCGGAATACAGTAAAAGCTTCTTCTGAAATGATGAATGGTATAGCAGCCTATTTTGGCGTTTCCATTGATTTTTTGATGCGTGGGAATGGCAAAGCCGAGGAAGCAAGTAAAGTCAATAAACAAAGCGAAGACTCTTTCGCAACCATTAAAGAGCTAAAAGAGATTGCTACTATGCTGGAAAAAAAGCTGATTACCCGCGCCCAGTTTGATAGTTTGCGGGACGGATTGTTGTCAAATTGATTAAAAGCTCATTCAATAGAACAAGTTAAAAACTAATAATAATAATATGTCAAATACCATAGAGTACATAGGCTTCATCACCAAGACGTGTCGCCATTGTCGAAAAGAAATGATTTATAATGGACTGTTCAATAACGTGAAAGTTGAAGCACTTGGAAGATTTTTACATGAATGTATAGAACCTAATTGTGGATATACAGAAGCATCAAGCGTGATTTTGCCACACCATGAATTTTTGAATCATTAGTGTGAGAATCCCAGAATCTGCCCAGAATTATCCATTCTATGTCCAATTTCCTTCAAAAGGTCCCCATTCTATCCAGCAAAACCTAAAAAAAGTATTCATCTTTCTGAAAAGGGGTACCTATAAAACAAAACTCCCCTAAAGCTCAAAGCTTTCGGGGAGATAAAGTGGAGACGGAGGGATTCGAACCCTCGTCCAGAACAGGGAAACCCTGTGCCTTCTACATGTTTAGTTTTGATTCGGTTTTCGAGCCGGACAAGGTTCAAACCAGACCTTCATCGCGACCTTAAATACTGGTGTCTCACTGGTTTTCCGTATTACTATTCCAGCCAGCGCTGCATTTCGACACCCCTTGATCCACCCGGCAGCACGTAGGGTGGAGGGATGATGGCAAATTGTCTAATCTATCAGATTAGGCAGCCATGGCGTAGTTAGACTCGCCGTGTATTGTTTGAAAGGCATTGGTTACGGAAGGTACCCTCAACTCCCGACATGCTTACACAGACCTCCAACCCGCTGTCAATACCAGTCGCCCCCAAAGTCAATGAGACAAAAAGCAAGTACGCATACTCACTCCCGGATTAGCTTTACAAAATTCAGCTTGGAAAAGTTCATTGGGAATAGCTGATAACCATTGGCTGATATCTGAAAGCTTTTTTATATTTCTGAAAAAGAGATTGTTACATAAATTCCAAACCCGTAAGTTTTTCAACTTTCAACTAATTAAAATTCCCACCGATAACTCAGGATTGGAATCAAGCCCAGCTGGTACTTTTTGACGAGTTGCCGTTGCAGAAGGTCGTAATAGCTGTACGCTTTGTTCTGGGTTCCGCTGACATTCTGAATGTCAAGGGCGATGGTACGGCTGTACTTGGGGTGATTTTTTTTCCAGTAAATCCGCAGATCGGGCCGGAAGTAATCTTTCATTTTAAGCGTAAAAGCCTCTTTCAGCGCGTACACGGTGGTACCCTGCTCGCGCGAAGCCTCCACGTTAATGGGCGAGTCACGGAAGCCACCCATCCACAAAATCCGCGTATTCAGCCCCCAAACGCCATTTTTCTGCGTTTTGAATTCCCGGCCCGTGGTCAGGCTGAAGGTGTGGTTGCCATTATAGCGGGTACTGCGGCGTAGCCCATCACCCGCGACATAGCTGGAATTGTACAGCGAACCCGACACGAGCAAATAGAAATTGTGGGTGAGGTACTTGTTGTAGCTCACCTCTACGCCGTAGTTGCGGCCGGTTCCGGCGTTTTCGAGGGGTTGATCCACGAAGCCTTCTACCTGGTTGAGGGCCGAGAAAGTAGGAATCGGCCGGGCGCTGAGCGTCGGATCGCCGGTTGCGACGGGGACGTTAAAAATACTCTGCAGGTACCCCTCCACTTTGAGATTGCCTGAGGTACCGAAATTGTGCTGGTACCCCGCTACGAAATGATGCGCGCGGGTAGGTTCGAGCCGCCGGTTGGGTTGTTCATCTTTTCCCCGGACTGTCTCGATGACCGAAAGATAGACCGGGGGCTGCTGCAATTGGCAATGCAGGCCGTACGACAGGCTGAAAGAAGATCGGGTGCTGGCCTGAAAACGAAGCGCCGCCCGGGGTTCCAGCGATTGGGTATTGTTGTAGGTATAATGCAGGTAATGCAGGCCCACGTCGGCCGTCAGGCGTGGCGCGGGCTGCCACTGCCACGATACGTAGGGCTGGGCGATGATCCCCTCGATTTTTCCCTCGGAGGTTTCGTTGCGGGTGATGGATTTGACACTATCGGCCTGATAGGTCAGAAAAATACCCGCTTTGAGCAGGTTGCCGGCGTTGAACCGATGGCTGAGGGAGGTCGTGAAGGAAAACCGGGTTTTGGTATTGGCGTCTTGCTCGGACAGGTACCTGTCGGCAGGATTGACCATCGAGTGAATATAGCCCGTGCGGGAGTTTTCCAGAGCCGAAGCCACCAGCACCGTTTTTAGCCCGGTTTTTGGGCCTAATTGCATGGAGTGGGTCACGCCCAGTGCGCCCATTTTACTTTTAAAGTTTATATCGTAACCATCTTTCTGATACACCCATTCGCTGGTATCGCGGCTGGCCTTAAAAATATTACTGCTAATACCCCCCATTCCGAATACGGTAAATTCCCCCGATTTTTTGGTGGGTAGGGTAATATTAAATGATAAATCCTGATAGCTGATTTCTTCACCACCGAAGGATACCCCCAGCGCGCCCAGCAAACCCGTGAACGAGTAGCGGTAGTTGACGAGGTAGGAAGCCTTAGATTTTTTGGAAAGAGGCCCTTCCGCCGCTACATCGAAACCAATGAGTCCGGCCTGAGCCGTAAATTCTGTTTTCTCGTCGTTGCCCTTCCGCAGCCGCATATCCAGCACACCCGACAGGGCATTGCCGTACTCGGCGGGAAAAGCGCCGGTTAGAAAATACGAATCCGCTAAAAGCTGGGTGCTCAGAATATTCACGCCACCGCCCGTCTGGGTGGCACGGTCGCTGAAGGTACCGGCGTTAGACGTGTGGTTGGGATTGACGATTTCGACGCCTTCCAGCCGCCACTGCATTCCGTTGGGCGAGTTTCCCCGAATCACCAGTCCGTTGGCCTGGTCGTTAGAGGTAGCCACGCCGGGAAATGAGGTAGCTACCCGCGCCGGATCGAGGTAGGTAGCCGCGTAGCGGAGGGTTTGCTCGGGTGTAATGGTTTGGATGCTGTTGTACGCAATGGGTCGGCTGCTGCGAACGATGGCGGCTTCCAGCTGCCGTCCTGCCTGCGTAAGGCCTACGGTCACCACCTTTTCCTTGCCTGATTCCAGGAGTAGCTCGGGTACCGCGACAGTTTCGTAACCCAGGTAGGATACCTGTAATGTGTACCTACCTGTGGGAAGTTGATCAAAACGGAAATCGCCTGTGCCATTACTAACGGTTCCTTTTTTGCTCCCGACAAGCTCAACCGTGGCTCCGGCGATGGGTAGGTTGGTGTCGAAATCCTTTACGTTGCCGCGTAAGGTGGATGTGAGCGTTTGGGCCTGAGCTAACGAAACGGTAACGAAAATAAGTGCTAGAATTCTAAACATGGATACTCCTTTTGCTGGGACTTGCGAATATACGGGCAAATCGGCGACGGTTTGCCCAGGGATACCGAAGGCTCGGAAAAAGGCTAATCAGGTTCTTGCCTTGTTTAAAGGTTATCCCAGGTACTCACACCCGCTGCGAACAAAAGTACCGCCAGTGCTTTTTCGTATTTGGCGCGCAACGACTGTATTTTCACCCTGAACTCGTTAAGCTTCGCTTCCCGGCTATTAACAAGGAAAAGGGAGCTTTCGCCGAGGTCGAATTTTTGGGATTCAAGCCTTACCAACATTTCCTGGTTTTGCAGGGATTTGGTTAAGGTTATAATCTGTGATTCCAGGTTTTTTACATCATTAAAAGCAGCCATGATTTCAATGGCTATTTCGCGCTGCACCTGCTTTTGTTCTAAATCGTTCTGCATCTGTTTGATACGAATTTGCTGCAATTTCCCTCGTTCTTTTCTTAAAAAAATGGGGAAATAAAGATCGACGATGAACTTGTAATTATTGCTCAAATCCGAAAGGCCTGTGTTCGTTGGCGCGCCATTCAGTGTGATACCTTTATATAAAGCGGCGGCCTGAAGATTCACCATCGGTTTCAGCATGTCACGGCCCAGACGCTCATCGAGCCGAAGTTGCTGACTTTTAACTTCGAATTTGAGAAGTTCAGGATGGCGCTGCCGCGCCGAAAGAAGTAAGGTGTCCAGAGAAGAGGAACCCAAGATTCGTCCGGCAATGGTCTGGGGTATTGCTTCCTGGGGTAGCTCGCGGGGCAATTGGTCTTCCCCCCACAGATGATTGGACAGTAACAGTCGGGCATTGCGCAGTTCAAGTTGGGACTGCTGGAGCATCACCTCACGATCCTGCAACGTGACGAGGGCCTCCACGGTATCGATGGCGGCCGTTTCGCCCAGTAGGGTACGTTGGCGGGTGGCCCGGTAGCGTGTGTCGGCTAACTGGTAGAATACGGTGGTGAGCTCGTACTGGCGATAGGAGAAGTACCAGTTCCAGTAGTCTTTGGCGGCGGTCAGGATAATTTTGTTGATCATCTTGACGCGCTCGGCGTCGGCAACATCCTGGAAGAGACGGGCCTGCCGGAGGGTGGTTCGGCGGCTGTCGATGAGTAGGCCCTGCCCGATGGGGACGGTCAAACCCAGATACGAAATGCCCTCGGGTCCAGTGCGAATATCGTCGCTCAGGGTTTCGCCCACATTGCGGTCGTAGCCGAGTTTGAGATCAGCTCCACCCGGCCAGACGGGTACCTTCAGGAATACATCACCCCGGTCGAAATACTTTTTGGCTTTGTAAACTTTACGATCAAATGAACCTTCCAACTTGGGATCGAACCCACCCCTGGCGATCAGTAACTCCTGCTGGGCCGATTCCGTAACCAGGCCGCTGAGTTTGATTACGGGATGATGATCAAGAATCTGATCGTAGAAATGTTGGTAGGTAAAAACCAGGGAATCCTGGCTACGAGCCAAATGGCCCCCAAAAAGCAAGAAGAGGACTGCGCCGAACGTTTTCATTATTTTTTCTTTTCTCCTACCGAAGACTTGGTGGTTATTTTGTCAATCTCGCTCTGGTTGAGATTGGGTGGAAAGCCATTCAACTGCCTCCATATCTCATACCAGACGGGCACGTTGGAGAGCATCACCCAACCATAAACCCCCGATCCCTGCCGAATGACAGCGGGCCACTCCTCGCCGGGTTTGGGACGCACCAGCAACCTGAACTTGCCATTAGCACTCCCGACGCGGTCGATAACAGCCACCTGCCCGCCAAAGGTACCGACCGAAACACCTGGCCACCCCGCAAATTGCAGGGCGGGCCAGCCGTCGAATTCCAGCCGTACCTCCCGACCCGGCGAAACCAGGGCAACATCCATGGGATTGACGTAAAGTTCTACCGCAATTTCGGGATTTTCGGGTTGAAGGGTGGCGATGGTTTCGCCTTCTTTGATGGTTTCACCAAGACCCGCCTTCATGGCGCGTACGACATAACCTGTCTGCGGGGCCCGAACCACGTAATTTTCCTGGCGGATGGCCACACTCGCGTATTTGTTCTGGAGCTTAGACAATTCGGCAGTTGCTTCGGAACGGCTGGTAACGGCCGAACTGCGGTCCGAGTTGGCCTTGGCCATTTTCTCCTGGTACTCGGCTTGCAATGATCCCAGTTCGATCCGGGTGTTGATGAGTTCCTGGCGCGCCATGTCGAGTTTGTTGCGCTGTGAAACTACCTTGGCGGCCTCTTCCTGGGCCTTCAAACGTCTCGATTCCAGATCGGTGAGCGAGAAAAGACCTGATGTGTAGCCCTCTTCGTACCGCCTCAGCCGGTTCTGCGTGATTTCGTAATTCGTCTGCACCGCGATCAGATCGGTACTATCGCTGACCACTTTCATTTGCGACTGTTTGAGTTTGTTGCGAGCTTTCTGCAAACTCAAATTTAACGCATCCTGCAAGGCGGCCAATTGCTGACTAAGGGCCCCAAATTTATTGTCATACCCTGTAATCCCCTGTTTTTTAGCCTCGATCTGTTCCTCAACCCTCGGTAGTACCTGGGGGTCGATATACTCATCTTTCGTTTCCGAAAGGATGGCCAGGGTGTCCCCGGCCTCGACATAATCACCCTCCTGAACGTACCAAGCTTCGATGCGCCCCCCCACAATGTTCTGTACAGTCTGGGGGCGATCCTGGGTCGCAAGTGCCGTGACGCTACCCGTGCCGGAAATATTCTGTTGCCAGGGTAAAAATAGAATCACGAATAAAACAACGATGATACCCTGCATCCAGCGGGCAAATAGTCGGCCAGTTTTGGGGCTGGTTAACGTACTTAATGCGTGGAGATTGTACTTGTCCAGCATTTCGTCGTTGACTCTATTACGGGATATGTTGAGCATGGTTGTTCGGGTATGCAGTTGGGGCTTTAGCTATGCAGTAATCGGATTGAAGTATCCGGGTATCGCACGATTTTATTCAAAATGTGCCTGAAAAACAGGATGCTTTTTTATGATCTCATAAGATCCCGTCGCGGCGATTTTTCCAGCGTCCATAACCATTATGCGGTCGCACTGCTGCATTACGGAGGGGTCGTTGGACAGCATGATCAACGACCAGGAGGTACTCTTGTCGGTCAGGGCCTGGGTAAGTAGATGCCTGTCCCTCGGCGTTAAACTGTACAGGAAATCATTGATCATCAAAATTTTGGGCCTGGTGACGATGCAGCGGGCCAGGGTTACACGGGCAATAAAACTTTCAGAAAATCGCCGCCCGCCGGGCAGCATGGTAGTACTGAGCCCATCGGGCAATTTGCTGATATAATCTGTCAAATCCAGCAACTGCAAGGCCCATTGCAGGTCACCCAGGCTGATCTGATTACGGCCCATGGTGATATTTTCCAGAATAGATCCCTCAAAGATATCGTCCACCGCAATATTTTGTTCGATGTAAGTGCGCAGGCTAACGACATTAAGATCGCGCATCGAAATGCCGTTAAACGTAATACCGCCTTTATAAGTCGTGAGCAGCCCTGAGAGTATGCGGATCATGGTGTTTTTGCCGGAGCCATTCGAGCCGGTAATGCAGAGGGATTCACCAGGTTTGAGAGAAAATGAAACACCGTCGAGGGTGGGGTAGGTTCTACCTTCATAGTGGTAGCGCAGATCAGTTACTTCCAAATGGAGCCCTCCGGTGTAGTCGGCGGGGGCCAACCGAAAACCCTTTTCACGTTCCAATGGCATATCCGTAACGTACCCCAGTTTTTCTACGGCCGTTAACGCATCGAATATGTTGTCGATGCTCTGAATGAGTTTTTCCACCGAACTTGTCAGCAACACGATAATGATTTCGGACGCCACAAACTGTCCCAATGAAATCTGCCGATCCACCACCAGAAACGTACCCAGGATCAGCATTCCGCCAATCACCAGTGTTTTAAAGCCTACCGCGTTCCAGAAGAAAATTTTTAGGATCTTGAAATGCTTTTTTCTGTAAACCAGGTAATTATTCACCAGTCCGTCCATTTTTTCCATGGGTAGGTTCGCCGTTCCCGAAAGCTTGAATGTATAGAGCGACCGCGCAATGTCTTCCAGCCATTGTGCCACTTTGTACTTATACTTGGACTCTACCAGGCTGGTCTGTAAGCCCTTGGGCCCATTGAAATATATAATAAGGACGATGATCGTGATAGTCAGGAAACCGAATGCGATGAAAAACGGATGGTAGAACGAGAGAAGCATGATACCCAGCAGAATTTGCAGCACGGCTCCGGTAAGGTCGATCAAAATTTTCGGTAACGACTTCTGCACGGTGAGGATGTCGAAGAAGCGATTCATTAACTCGGGCGGGTAATACCCCAGCAGGGATTCGGCCTTGACGCGGGGAATCCGGTAGGTGAACTCGAAGGCCGCTTTGGCAAAAATGCGTTGTTGAAGAGTTTCGACCAGCGTAAATTGAATAATCTGCATGATTCCCGAAACAAGCACGCCACCAATGATCACAAACAACAGGAGGTAAATCGAACTGAATACCATGCCTCCCGAGATGAGATTGATCAACGCCTGAATACCAAGCGGCAACGAAAGACTGATGAGTCCGATGACGATTGCGTATAAATAGATATACCCAATGTCTTTCTTTTCGTTGCGCAATACCCGGAATAGCCGCTGCACGGGGGACAAAGGTGCCTGGGAGGTAGAATGGTCATCGCTCACCAGCGATTCCATCGGGAAAGCTGTCAGGTACAGAGCCTGACCATTTTTATTTTTTTCGGAAGTGTTTTGCCATAGATAGGGATTTCGAATAGGCAGCGCTTCGGGCTGAATCTTGCCGTGGGATTGAAACGAAATATGCAAGGGGGTACCGTCCAGCTTTTTGCCGCTCAGAAAGGGAATTATCCCAGTTGGAGTTTTCTCAAAATAAAGGATTGGGTAATTCGCGTTCCGCACCAAATCAGGCAAGTCAGATGCCGGGGTATGGCTGCTGATGAGAGTGATTTCATAATCGCGGGCCTTCGTGATTAGGTCCCCTATAAACAAGGGTAGGTCTTGCTCATCGTACTGCGTGAGATGCAACGAGTCATACTGTTCACGCAGGAGGGAGTTTTTGGATTCAAGGGCCGAAGCCAGTTGCTGGCAAACAGACTGGATAAGAAGGGAATTCATGCGAAGGGTAAAAGAGTAGTGACCGTAAAGGTAAAGAACGTTACTCCATTCGAATAACCGGTTATCGGTGCGAATTATTTTCGATCGGGTAAGAACGAATGGTTTTGGAGAGAAACACCCAGTTGTTGTAAATGTTCTGTCCGGGGAGCATTATTGGCGATCCTATGGTCAGGTTGGCTGATGGAATTCCCGTATTTTTGACCCGAACGAAGCTACTGAAAATGAAAGTCGGGGAAATTGAATCTTTTTTTAAAGACTTACAGGATAAAATCTGCCTGGCTCTGGAAGCAGAAGACGGGCAGGGAAAATTCAAAGAGGACCCCTGGGAGCATCATACCGGGGGGGGCGGTCGTACCCGGCTAATTCTGAACGGAAATGTTATTGAAAAGGGGGGAGTCAATTTTTCCAGTGTTCGGGGTGAAGTGCATCCCCGCCTACGGGCGCAGATGGAGCTCAGTGCAGACGATGACTACCATTTTACGGCCACAGGCGTTTCCATTGTGATGCACCCTTATTCACCAAGGGTACCTATTATTCACATGAATGTTCGGTATTTTGAACTGAGCAATGGTACCTGCTGGTTTGGTGGTGGCATCGACCTCACCCCACATTACGTAGTAGAAGAGGATGCGAAGCATTTTCATACGCAGCTCAAAACCGTTTGCGATAAACACCACCCTACCTTTTATACTACCTTTAAAAATTGGGCGGACGAGTACTTCTACATTCCCCACCGGAACGAAACCCGGGGCGTGGGCGGTATCTTCTTCGACTATCTCAAACCTGATCAGCCCGGCAACGGGCAGGGGCTTACCAAAGAAGAATTGTTTGCTTTTGTCGAGGAATTGGGTGAGAGCTTCGCACCGCTGTACACGTATTTTATGCAAATACATTGCGAAGAGCCCTACACCGAGCGCGAAAAAGAGTGGCAATATCTGCGACGCGGCCGCTATGTGGAATTTAACCTGGTATGGGACCGGGGTACCAAGTTCGGCCTTGAAACCAACGGGCGCACAGAATCCATTCTGATGAGCCTGCCGCCACAGGCGCGGTGGGAATATGACTTTATTCCCGAAGGCCATTCGCCGGAGGCCCACACGCTTTCCTTGTTACAAAAGGGGGTGGATTGGGTGTGAGTTGGCTATGTCGTCCGCCACAAATTATCGAGCGGGGATAAATCCCAGTTGGCGTTGGGATCGGTATATAAAGCCCCGTTTTGGATATACAGGGGAGCGCTGAAATTGTTCTGGTAAATCTGCCCGGTACCCAGGCCTTGTGGTAGGGTGGGATAGTACTGCGCGGTAAACTGCGCTATGGCGTTGAGTCCCACATTGGATTCCAGGGCGGAAGTGACCCACCATCCAATCGAAAGCCGCTGAGCGATCTCGATCCACTCCCTGCATTGCTGAAAGCCACCTAATAAAGTAGGTTTCAAAATGATGTAAGGTGGGTGGATGGCTTTGAGCATTGAATATTTTTCCATATAGTCCATCTTCCCGATCAGCTCCTCGTCTAGCGCAATGGGAATCGGCGACGAGGCTACTAACTCGGCCATGCGTTCGGGCTGTCCGGCAGCAAGGGGCTGCTCGATGGAATGCAGGGAAAATTCGGCCAGACGCTCCAATTTTTCCAGGGCCGAGTCGGGCGTAAAGGCTCCGTTGGCATCTACGCGCAGGGTGATCTCCTGGGGGGAGAACCGCGCCCGGATCCTGGCCAGAATCCGACACTCCTGTTCAAAATCCAGCGCCCCGACTTTCAGTTTAATCGTTGTGAAGTTTCGGGCTATTTTTTCGTCAATCTGACAATTCATAAATTCTTCCGTGCCCATCCACACCAGGCCATTGATCGGAATCCCCTGGTTTTTTTGGGAAAAGGTATTGGGAAAGGGCTCTTTGATACCACCATGCATGAAGTCGAGCAACGCCATTTCCACACCGAATCGGATGGATGGAAATTGTGGCGGGATAACCTGTTCGAGAATGATGGGTAGGTTGAATGGAAATACGTCGAGTTCGAGACTATTAAATAGCTGACAAATCTCGGTTAACTTTGCTTCAAAATCGGGAGTGTCGTCCCTACTCAAACCGGCCAGCGGCCCGCATTCGCCATACCCGATCACGTCCGGTTGTTCATGATCCGAAACTTTGAGGAACCAGGATTTTTTCTCCGTCAGCACGCCCCGCGAGGTGCCAGCCGCAAAGTTAAAATGGAGTAGGTAGGGCTGGTAGTCTATAAGCAGAGGCATGGAAAGATGGACGTCAATCGGTAAAAAGTGGTCAATTATATGAAAAAAAATAGAGTTTACGAGCGGCCAATTACTGAACGTAAGCTAATGCGGTGGTTACTAAGTCCTTTTACCTGGATTTTTGGTGTGGTAATGGATGTACGCAACTATTTGTACGGCCGGCAGATACTCAAATCATTCTCGACCAGCCAATTTTCCGTGGTAGTGGGAAATCTGACGGTAGGCGGCACGGGAAAAACCCCCATGGTCGAGTATCTCGTCGGGCAACTATCTAAAAAAAATCAAATTGCTGCGTTGAGTCGGGGGTATGGTCGGCAAAGCCGGGGGTTTGTGCTGGCCACACCGCAATCCACCGCGGAAGAGATTGGGGACGAGCCTTTACAATATTATGAAAAATTTGCTGAAAAAATAAAAGTAGCCGTCTGCGAAAATAGGGTGGCTGGTAGTGAAACCCTGCACAGCCTTTATCCGGAACACACGCTGCTGTTGCTAGATGATGCCTATCAGCACCGGGCGCTCCGGGCCGATCGGTACCTGTTGCTCAATGATTTTAATCGCCCTTTTTACCTTGATCGCCCCTTCCCCGGCGGTAGGCTGCGGGAAAACCGCCGGGGAGCGATACGCGCAGATGCCATCATTACCTCCAAATGCCCACCCGATCTGAGTGATAGTTGTCGAGCGGAAATCACAAAAGAAATTCTGCGTTACGCCCGTCCGGGTACCCCCTGTTTTTTTTCCAGTGTTCGGTATGGTACCCTGCGTAACTTTGAAAATACCGAAGTGAAGGTCGGCTCCGTTACCTTAGTGGCGGGTATAGCCCAGCCCGATGCATTGATTAATTATGTTCGGCAAACCTATGGAGTGGAAGGTGTGCATCTGTTCCCCGACCATCATACTTACACGGAACGTGAAGTAGAGGATTTGTTAATAAAGGCAAAAAACACAGATTTGATCATAACGACCGAAAAAGATAGGGCCAAATTGCGACCTTTGGCCCGCAAGGCCGGGGTATTAACGCGGTTCGGTTTTATTCCTATAGAAATTGATTTGGGTCGCGACGCCGAGGCCTTCCGCACCTGGCTACTACAGCATGTGGAAAAACCCCTGTGGGACAGGACAGCGAGTCGCTGAGTGTATATGAAAAAGATACTTTTACTTTTTTGGGTGATGATATGCCTGTCACTGGCATCTGTCTGGGCACAAGTCAGGCCAGGAGGAATCAATTTGCCCCGCGGAATACCCACTCAGGGCGGCGGTGGAGGAGGGGGGGGGCAGCAGGGAGCCGCTGTGCTCGACGATTCGACCCAAAACCTGTACGGACCTAACACTGCGCTTCACTTTTTTGAGGAAGATATCCTGAATAACCGGGATTCTGTCCGCTACCGGCTTGATACCACCCTGACAGGCATTCACCGCTGGTCGTACGTGGATCGAAGTTGGAACCACCTGGTGGATTTGGGGAACCTCGGGACGGCTACCCGGCAGACTTTCTACCAGCCTCATCAACAGGTCGGAGCGCAGCTGGGCTTCCGGGCGTATGATCCCTATGCCGTTCAGGAAGACGAAGTAAAGTACTACGACACGCGCTCGCCGCTCACCGAAATGACATTCGTTTCGGGTGGGAAGGGACAGAATATCCTGCGCTTCGGTTTTAACCAGAATATCACGCCTCGGCTTAACCTCGGTTTTCGTGTCCAGCGGTTTACTGCCAATAAGTTGTACGGTACTTTCAGCACCCTGAAAAAAGAATCAAACCTGGTTCAGAATTGGAACTTCCTGTTTCAGGGTAGCTATTCCTCAAAAAACAATAAGTACATCGCGCTGGCTCATTACCGGCATCTCAATCATTCGGTAAAGGAACAGGGAGGTTTGCTCAATGCGCTTGATACCCTGGATGGGGGCACCAAACTGTATATATACGATGGCCCGGCAAGGCTTGGCGATAAAACCCGCTCGTGGGAGCGGCGGCACGTGTACCATCTCTACCAGCAGTACCGGCTCGCCAATGGTTTTCAGTTGTTCCAGCAGGGGGATTTTAGTTTTGTAAAAGATCGGTATGAGGATGGTTCCCCGCAGGTAGGTGTTACCAACGGCGTGTACCAGCCCACCCGCCTCGACTCCTCTTTTACGAGGCAGGCTATTTTCTATCGACTTTTCGACACCAAGCTGGGTATCAAAGGTACCTTTTCAGGATTCAACTACCGGGCATATTACAGGCCTCGGATTTACAGCGTGCGGGGTGAGTACAATCTGACAGACTCCACTAAATCCACCTATTCTAATGCCCGCTTTGACAACATCGTGGGGCTGTGGTTAAGTTATTATCTTAAAGATTCATCCCAGCACCTTATTGCCGAAGGGGAACATCAGTTAGGAAAAGATTTTCTGTTGCGGGGCGAGCTGTCTACGCGCTGGTTCAAAGCCGGCTACCAGACCTCGTTCTGGACCCCGGATTTGCTGATGCAACGCTACATCAGCAATCACCTCATCTGGAACAACGACTTTAAGCTCACCGGAGCTAATACTATTTTCGGTTCGATTCCGATCAAAACCAAAGGAATCGAAATAGTCCCCGAAGTACAATACCATCTGGTAAGCAATTACGTGTACTATGACACGGCCGCCGTAGCCCGGCAGTTGAGTGGCTCATTCAGTCTGTTACGGTTAGGAACTACCCTGCGTTGGCAGGGTGAAAAATTTGCCTTCCGGGGGCAGGGGTACTATACCATCAATTCTAATAGCCGGGTACTTCGTATTCCATCCCTGTTTGTATCGGCCGAAGTCACCTATGATTTTCTTTACGCCAAAGCGTTGTACGTGCAGGTGGGACTGGCGGCCAATTACCGCTCATCCTATCTGGCCGATGCTTATATGCCTTTGACCCAGCAATTTTATTTACAAAATGATTTTCTGGTCGATCGCTACCTGGTGGCCGATGCCTTCGCCAGTCTGCGCGTCAAGCGCGTGCGGTTGCTGTTCAAAATGTCGCACATCAATCAAGGCCTGGGGGTGCCCGGCTACTACGTCACCCCGCGCTATCTGGGTATGCAGCGTACCTTCAGCTTCGGGGTGTACTGGCCGTTGTTTGATTGAAGTTTATGGATTTTCACTCGCTGATAATTCGCACCAGATTCACCTGTCCTGTTTACTGTTATTATTTAAATAAATTGAATAGTGGGTAGTCTGTTGAAAGGAAGATACTTTTTTCAACTTTCAACTTTCAACTCTGAACTCCAAACCCTGAACTCATAACTCCATTTTGTCCACCTCCTTAACAACCCTAGGCCTGCAACTTCCCACCGACCCGCGCTGGGTCAATGTGGCGGAAATGAATATTGGTGAAATCCTGATCGACCATGCCTACTGCGAACAGAAAGCGGCCTCAGCCTGTATTTCGCTGATTGTGCATTTTCCCAGGCGGGAAAAATTGGTCGAAATGCTGACCCCAATTGTGAGCGAGGAATGGGGCCACTTTCAACGGGTATTGAAGGAATTGACAAAACGCAACATCCCCCTGGGCCACCAGCGGAAAGACGAGTACGTGCGCGGTTTGCAGGCAGTTTTGTACAAAAAAGGCAACGGCGATGATGTGTTCCTGGATCGCCTGCTGGTATGCGCGTTGATTGAAGCACGAAGTTGTGAGCGTTTCAAATTACTTTCGGAACAATTGGTCGACGAAGGCTTGCAAAAATTCTACCGCGAACTGATGGTGTCCGAAGCCGGGCATTACCGCTGTTTCATCGAACTGGCCGAGACCTACCTACCCCAGCAGCAAGTGCGCCAGCGCTGGAAAGAATTACTGGCCGCCGAAGCCGACATCATGCGCTCCCTGGACGTTCGTGGCGACCGGATGCACTAACTCCCCCCAATTTTACCCTCCCTATGAAAACATTCCTCACCGACGTAGCTGAACATATTCTCAAAAACCACCCCGCTGGCCTGGAAAACGTTGCCATCGTTGTACCTACCCGGCGGGCAGCTTTTTTCGTTAAGCAGGAGCTAGCTCTGGCTACCGACCGCCCCATTATCAGTCCGCAGGTCGAGGCGATCGAGGATTTTGTGGAAAACATCAGCACGCTCAAAGTAGCCGATTCGGTGAGGTTGCTGTTTGAACTTTACGAAACCTTCAAGGAAATTGACCCCAATATCCAGTTCGATCGGTTTATGGGCTGGGCTTCGGTGCTGATGAGCGACCTCGATCGCATTGACCAGTACCTTGTCGATACCAAGTACCTCTTCGACTACCTCACCGAAGCCAAAGCCGTGGAGCGCTGGGAGGCAAACCTACCCGCTGGGCGTACATTACCTGATTCGTCGGGTACCAAACATTATTTTAGCCTTTTTGAGAATATAAAGCTGGTGTACGACTCCTTCCGGAAGCGGTTATTGGCTCGCGACCTGGCGTATCGGGGCATGGCGTACCGCCACGTAGCCGAACATACCGAAACGCTGCTTCTGGACAAAATGCCGTACAAAAAAGTGTATTTCGTGGGATTCAATGCCTTTACAGAAGCGGAAAAAATGATTCTTCAAAAACTCCGCAAATCGGACAAGGCGGAGGTGCTTTGGGACGCGGATCGCTACTATATGACCGAGAATACGGAGGTGGAGGCGGGCATCAGTCTGCGCTCGTACCAGAATTCGGTGGCGTTTGGCCCCTGGCAGTGGACGTACGACTTGCTGCTTTCGAGCGAAAAAAATATCACCGTCTACGGGGTACCTAATGCCACCCTGCAAACCAAAGTAGCGGGAGAGCTGTACGCCGAAATGCTGAGGAACGATGACCCGGAAAACCCCGTGCCCACGGCTATTGTGCTGGCCGACGAGAACCTATTGCTCCCGATGCTGTATTCGCTGGATGATAGCATCGAGGATTTTAACATTACGATGGGCCTGTCGCTGCGCAATTCCATGCTGTACACCCTGATCGATAGTATTTTTGAGTTGCAGCAAAACGTGGCCGAGATTCGGACGAAGGACGGAAAAACGCTCAAAATTCCGAAGTTTAACCATAAATCCATCAGCAAGGTACTGAATCACCCCTTCATTCGCCACTACGAACAGATCGTACTGCGGACACCGGATTCGGCGGAGCCGACCATTATTCAAAAGGTACTGCGAGAGATCAACCAGAACAATCAGGTGTTTCTGAGTACCCGCGACTTTATGGAAATCAGCGAGAACCATCCCCTGTTCAAAACCCTGTTTACGCGCTGGGAAAAAGACAATTCCAACCAGATCATCCAGTCGTTTTATGATCTGATCGATCTGCTCCGGGATGTATACAAGGATTATAAGAATGCGCTGGAAACGGAGTACCTGTATCTTTTCTACACGCTGCTTAAACAGTTCGAACAGACCATCGCCAACCGTCCCGAACCGCTCGGCTTGTACACGCTGCGGGCTTTTTTGTACGATCTGATCCGCAACACCCGCATTCCATTCAGCGGTGAGCCCGTCAGTTCGCTGCAAATTCTGGGTATGCTGGAAACCCGGGCGCTGGATTTTGAACGGGTTATCATTCTTTCGCTGAATGAAGGTACCCTCCCGCAGGCCAAGCGTCAGAACTCGCTCATTCCGTTCGACATTGCGAAGGAGGCGGGCCTACCGACCCACCTGCACCAGGAGGCCGTTATGTCCTACCATTTTTATCGCCTGTTGCAACGGGCGAAGGAGGTACACCTGATGTACGTCAGTACCGCCGATGCGCTGGGTGGCGGTGAAAAAAGTCGGTTTATCCAACAAATAGAGTATGAACTTGTGCACTATAATCCGCTTATTCGTCTGGAAAATAAGCTGGTAGAATTTCCGCCGGTATTCACCGAGACGCTCGATCAGGCGGTTCCCAAGGACGAGGCGATGTTGGAAAGTATCCGTACCTACCTCACCGAAACGGGCCTTTATCCCACGCATTTGAATGATCTGGTGCGGTGTTCAATGAAGTTCTACCTCAGCCGAATCGTGGGTGTGCAGAGCAAGGAGGAGATCGAGGAAGAATTGGGCATGGACAAGATCGGTGTTTGGCTGCACGCTTCGCTGGAAAGGCTGGATCAGGAATTTTTTCTAAAAAATATCGACCCGACCGAAGCACAGATTAAGGAAGTCTTGACTGCCGAATTTCAGGAATTGTTCCAGGGCTACATCACCGAGATGGGTCTGAACCGAATTTACTATCAGATTGGGGAACAGCAGATTCTGGCTTTTCTGGCGAACCAGATGCAGGATCCCAGTCGCCGGAAAATCGTGGCGGCGGAGCAAAAACTTACATCTGCGCTAACTGTGACTATCGAGGGTAGGGAAGTGGTGATAAAGTTGGGAGGAAAAATTGACCGTGTGGAGAAGGACGAAACTAACAAGCTATTCGTGATGGACTACAAAACAGGTAGCGTGGAACTTAATAAGGATAATAAAAATACGATTCAGGATAGAAAGGACAAACTACTCACCTCCGCCGATTTGAAAGCGGGCTACGCTCGGCAACTCTGGTTTTACAAGTACTTAGTCTATAAAAATTTAGCTACCCAGGAAGGGCTGGTTTTGGGACAGGATACGTACCGCATGGCGGGTAGCCTGGTGCAGTCGGGTTTTTATTCCTTCCGCGAACCGACGAAGGAATTTGTCAATCAATTGGAGATTACGGACACCGACGACCCTCAAGCTTTTATCGAGGAGTCCGAAGCGTTACTACGCGAAATGATCGCCACTTTACTGAATCCCAAGGTACCCTTCGCCCAGACGCTGGATGTGAGCGTGTGTGAATTCTGTGATTTTAGGGGCATTTGTGCGCGGTAAGGTGATTAGATTCAACTGGATTTCGTAGAATTGGTATCGTTGAGATGATACCTCCGCCGGACGTCGTTAATCAAAAACTTTTTCTGCAACGTGAAGCTGTCAGGATGGATTTGGGAGAATAAGGTACCCCATTCCTGGTAACGGGCTGGCTCGGCCGCCTGGAATTGTTGCTGATCAATGTTTTTATGAAGGAGGAATTCTTCGAATGAAAGCATAGAAAATAGGATTCTGGATAAAAGCTGACAATACACAGAGACAATTGTACTGATTAGTTCGCAAAGAATTGATCCAATATCCAGCATGTTCTAAATCAATCAATCCGTAAAACCAGTCCTTTCAAATAGCTGCCCTCGGGATGAAAAACATTCACAGGATGGTCAGGCCCTTGCGTAAGCTGGTGCAGAACCCGGGCCTTCCGACCTACATCCATGCAGGCTGCAACGATGGTATTATAAAATAACTCCCGATCCACAACCTGTGAGCATGAAAACGTAAACAGCAGTCCGCCGGGTTTTACTTTTTGGATTCCCTCGATATTCAGCCGCTTGTAGCCCTGCACGGCGCGGTGCCGAGCCGACAGGCTTTTGGCAAACGCGGGAGGGTCGAGTACTACAATGTCGAACTCGGCATCGGAATTTTTGAGCCATTTCATCACATCTTCCGTCACCGACTCGTGGCGATCCTGAAAATTATTAAGGGCGATATTTTGATCGCACAGGGTAGTCGCTTTGCCCGATACATCCACCGAAACGACGGATTGTGCGCCAGATGCAAGGGCGTATACCGAAAATCCCCCCGAGTAGCTGAACGCATTCAGGACGGTTTTTTCGGGAGAATAATGCGCCAGTAATGCCCGGTTCTCGCGTTGATCCAGGAAAAATCCGGTCTTCTGTCCCTGCTCCCAATCGACCATAAATTGCAGCCCATTCTCCTGCACAGTATGCGGGGAAGGTACCTTTTCAAAAATATAGTCGTTGGGAAATTCGGAGGCGTATTGACCTGGCAGCGTGTCGCGACTTTTACTGAAAACTGCCTTTAAATCGTCGCCCAAGACTTGTTTCAGCGCATCGACCAGTACAGGCAAACTCCGGTGCATCCCGATGGTGTGGGCCTGCACGACGGCCACTCCATTGTATAAGTCAATGATTAGGCCTGGTAGTCCGTCGCCTTCCCCATGCACAAGTCGGTAGCAGTTGGTTTCGGGGAGGAGTAAATCGGTGCGAAGAGCGAACGCGTTTTTGAGTTTTCTTGTCCAAAAATTTTCGTTAATCGCCTCATCCTCATAGGTCAGGATACGTACCTTGATACTACCGTCGTGGTAGTGGCCACGGGCCAGGAATTCGCCCCGGTTACTGATGACTTCCACCAAATCGCCGTCGGCGGTTTCGCCCTCCTCGCGGGCAATGGCCCCGGAAAAAACCCAGGGGTGCATGCGGCGGATGGCGTCCTCACGGCCTTTTTGCAGAATGAGTCGGGGAAGTGGAGATTCGGTTGCGTTTTTCAAGACAATGTATAAAAGATAGAAATACTAGTACTAATCGGATTCTTATGTCGTATTATTGCTGCAATTTTACGCATTTTTTAACCCAAAGCTCACCCTACCATGCAGTACAATCGTCGTTTATTTCTTAAAAGTGCCGGATTCGCCACCCTCGGGGCTGCCGCTCTTCCTCTTATTTCCTGTTCAACCAACACTAGCAGCGATTCGGCCGCCGATAGCACGGCCGTGGCCGGAGATGCTGCGGGCCGCAAAATTTCTAATTTCGGAATCCAATTATATAGTGCCCGCGATATTATTGGAAAAGACCCGAAGGGTATATTGAAACAAATAGCAGATCTAGGTTATAAAGAGGTAGAGAGTTATCAGGGGGATCAGGGGGTTTTCTGGGGGATGACGCCCAAAGAATTCAAAGCCTACATGGATGAGCTGGGCATGAAGATAGTCAGTACGCATGCTGATACAACCAAGAACCTGGAAAAGCTGGCAAACCAATGCGCCGAAGCGGGATTGGGCTACGTATTACAACCCTACATCGGTGCCCAAAAGACAGTGGACGAATGGAAAAAAAGGGCCGATGAATTTAATAAACGTGGCGAAATCTGCAACAAGGCGGGCGTCAAATTTGGCTACCACAACCACGACTATTCCTTCAAAGAGTTGGACGGGCAAATTCCCCAGGAAATATTGCTTGCCAACACCGATCCATCCCTCGTCATGTACGAACTGGACATGTGCTGGATTTCAGTGGCCCATAAAGACATCGCTGAGCATCTCAACAAGTTCAAGGGCCGCTACGAGTTATGCCACGTTAAGGATTACGTCCGTAATCCTGAGGTGCAGCAAACCGATTTGGGGAAAGGTGTTGTTGATTATCCCACGGTTTTAGGAGTAGCCGAGGACACAGGAATCAAGCACTTTATCGTAGAGCAGGAAGAGTACCCCGAATCAGTAATGGCCAGCCTGGCGCATGATGCCGATTACATGAGGAATCTGGTTCTCGCCTAATGAGTGAATGAGTGAATGAGTGATTGATAGAATGATAGAATAAAGCATTCGATATCTGTTTTAACATTCACTCATTCAAAATTCCTCTCCCTCAGTCCTTACCCGAAAAAGCCGCTGCAACCAGGTTCGCTGGTCGGCGGCTTCTTTGATTTTTTCGGCTTCGTCAAACTGAAAATTGGCTAGGACTCTCAGGTCGGGCTGTCCGGCGTTGACCCAGCATGTGTACCACAAATCGCTCACCAGCCGGATGGAAGCGCGCATCTGTCGCTCGACTTGGTTATCTAATCGGGCGTTGTAGCGGGCCGTGAACTCGTCGGAATAGGTACGTACCAGTACCCGATTTCGCTCCATATAGGTGTACTTGCGATCAGCTTTGAACTCTTCGCTCAATTCTTTTTCAATCCTGAGAACTGAGTCGCACGCCGCGTGGGCATTGGCTACGGCGCCCCAAATATCCCGAGCCGGATTGTCAATGTACCCCGCACTACCCAACCATACGTCGTAATCTTCGGCGTACCGTTCTGGAATGCGGGACTCCCAGAAAGCGTGAATGCCTTCCTGACCGGTTAGCTGCCCATTATAATTCCGGGTCGTGTGCAGGGGTACATTCGCGTCGGCCACGTAGTGTCCCAGGTCGGCGGAAAGGCGCAGGATTCGGGCAGGGCTGCGTTCACGCATGGCTTCTGTCAACTGAAAAACGGCGATTTGTATATACCATGGCACGATCCCATGTTTACGGAGGCTATCTTCACCAATCTTCTCTTTGGCCTGATTCCAGTAGCGGGGTAGGGTAACCAAGGCGCTATCGCCATACACATCCAGGTCAATAAAATGTCGCTCTGCTTCCCCCGCCACCGCGTAGCGTCGCCGGTCGGGATTGACCGCATTCTCGGTGATGTAGTCGATATGCTTTTTAAAGAAATACTGCATCTCGGGGGGAAGCCGATAAACTGCCAGCCGGTTGATACGGCGGTGCGCCGAAAAGCCCCATTCGGGCTGAAAGGAAGATAAAAAGGGTGAAAGCAGGCCGTACATCGCCAAAATCAAAATTTTTTTCACATGACCGGATTTGAGCAAGGCTTCATTACACATTGATTACCAAATAATATTCTAAAAACACCTATGGCGGTAAAATATAGGTCACTGAGGGGATTCTCACACAAATGAAGCTGTGAAAGAACCAATATTGAATCTTTATCATGTACAAATACAAAAAAAGGAGTACAAACCACGGAGAAAAGCTACCAACAAATGCAATTTTATCAAAAACTATTTAAGGAGTCTCCAAATTATATTTTATATTAACAAACAATAGATATATAATATTTTGTACAATCTACAATTTACAGTAATTAGTAATATTTAATATTCAAATAATACAAATAAATAGAACTAATCGTATCTTTGTATCGTTTTACCAGCATCATTGACAATTGAATTATATGAAACCCAAAAATAAAACTATAGGCTATATGATCCCGGTATTCATTCTGGGATTATTTATGCTGATCATTTACGGAGCTTACACACCTCATCAAAAGGCCGAAATGCAGCGGGTCGTCTGCATTAAATTTAAAGCAGGTACCCCAGCGGCCGAAATCGAAAAACACATGCATGAGTTTTCAAACCTACGCCGTCAGATTCCCGCCATTGTGGGCTACACAGGAGGTAAGGTACTTAATAATGAAAATCTGGCGCAGGATTTCGATGTAATCCACTATCTAACTTTCCGGAACGAAGAGGGTATTGAAATGTATAACCAACACCCGAAACACTCGGAATTTATAAAGAACAACAGCCCTTATTGGGAGAAGGTACTTGAACTGAATTCTGAAATCGAAAAATAGCAACGGCTAATTCGTTTGCTAAGAAAAAGGCACTGCCCATCGGACAGTGCCTTTTTTTTGTTACCATACAATTTCCGGCTTTCCCATCTGCTTCAAATAGGCATTGGTCTGGCTAAAATGCTTGCTGCCAAACCAACCGCCCCATTTAACGGCCAGCGGGGAGGGATGTTTGGCTTCTAATACATGGTGTTTTGTCTTATCGATGATTCGGCCTTTATCCTGAGCGTATTTACCCCAAAGCAAAAATACGATTCCTTCTTTTTCGACATTAATCCGGTCAATTACAGCGTCCGTGAACGTTTCCCAACCTTTTTTTTGGTGAGAACCCGCCTCACCTGCCCGAACCGTGAGCGTTGCATTCAGCAGCAGAACGCCTTGTCGGGCCCAGCGTTCAAGATTGCCAGAGGCCGGAATGGGGGTACCCACGTCTTCTTTCAATTCTTTAAAGATATTCAATAGGGAAGGAGGTTTGGGTATACCCTCATTGACCGAAAAGCTTAGCCCATTGGCCTGGCCCGGTCCGTGGTAGGGATCCTGACCCAAAATTACGACCTTGCAGGCTTCGAAGGGGCACGAGTCGAAGGCGTTGAAGATTAGCTTGCCGGGTGGATATACGGTGTGTGTTGTGTATTCCTCCTTAACAAAATTGATTAAATCTTCAAAATATGGTTTATCAAATTCAACTTTTAATTGCTCTTTCCAGGATTCTTCAATGGTAACGTCCATAATCTTTGTTAATTTAGGAATTAAATAGAAGTGTCGCTTGTATTCATAAGCATCGCGATGCTAATTTCGTTATTAAAATAAACAATAGTAGCCATGGTATCGGAAGTCACAGAGGGAGTGAAAGTATCCGTTGTTACTGAGTATCAGCCCGATTATTCCAATCCGCGTCAAACACATTTTGTTTTTACCTACAAGGTAATTATCGAAAACCATAGCGACAATACTGTTAAGTTACTACGCCGTCGCTGGAATATCTACGATTCTAACGGCGTGGTACGTGAAGTGGAGGGCGAAGGGGTAGTAGGCCAGCAACCCGTTCTGGAACCCGGCGAAATCCACGAGTATGTATCGGGGTGTAATTTGCGTACCAGCCTGGGAAAAATGGCCGGAAAATACCTGATGGAGCGGATTTTTGACGGACGCCGATTCGACGTGGTTATCCCCGAATTCATGCTGATTGTGCCCTACCGCCTTAATTGACCCAAATTATTAGATATATTTGAGCAGGGCTAGCTTCCAATTCCTCTTTTACTGTTTTTTCCATTGATTTTTTCCTTCATTAAGCACCAACTCCGGGCCGGTAGTGCGCATGCAATTCATTCCCCCTTTGTTTACGATTTGTACACTAGGGCAGTTTGCCCAAAGGGCAACGAAGTGGCCAATTTTAAGTCGATCGAGGATTTGCGTAGACGACTTATTAAAAATACAGACGAAATTGAAATTCAGGATTTTGGAGCTGGCTCGCGTCGGAATAAATCCAATCGCCGAAAAATAGGCGAAATAGCCAAAAATGCCGAGAAGCCAGCTCGATTTGGGGAATTATTTTACCGTCTAACCCGCTACTTCCAACCCCAAACTGTCCTTGAATTGGGTACCTCACTCGGATTGACAACCGCTTATTTTGCTAAGGCTTCTTCTAATTCGGATATCATTACCATGGAGGGCTGTCCTGAAACGGCGCGTATTGCTTCAGAAAACTTCAAGGAATTGGGAGTAAGTACTGTCGAAATCGTAATAGGAAACATCGACCATACGCTGCCCGCCTGGCTTTGCGAACATCAGAAAACGATCGACCTTGTTTTTTTTGACGCCAACCACAGATTTGAACCCACGTTAAGATATTTTGAAGCGGTACTGCCATATGCCAATGATTCGTCTGTATTCATTTTTGACGATATTTATTGGTCGAAGGAAATGACACTGGCCTGGGAGCAAATCAAAGCCCATCCCCAGGTACGTGTCACTGTAGACTTATTCTGGGTCGGCCTCGTTTTTTTTAGAAAAGAGCAGGCGAAGGAAAACTTTCTGTTACGATTTTGATTACTTTTGAGGATAGCCTTTCTAGGTAATACACTGATTTTCAAAATTCTGGAATACTACGATGAGGCATTTTAAAGCAGGATCTGTATTGGCATGTGGCCTTGTCATTTTTATGCTGGGTTGCAAAGAAAAGGAATCGGAGCCGGGGACAATTGAAATTGCCTCTTTCGACCTAATTCAGGATCGTATTCTTACCCCTACATGCGCCACAGCGGGCTGTCATGCCTCCGAGCAGGACAACACTTTCAATCAACACGGATTAGTCCTGACAAAGGGAAAGTCGTATGCTAATTTATTGAATATTATGGCCCGGCAACCCGATGCCAAGGCCGAAGGCATGAAGCGTGTAAAACCGTACAAGGCCATGGAGAGCCTTCTGTATCATAAACTAAATTGGGATGTAAGCCACCACACTGGTAAACAGTACGGTCTTCCCATGCCGCTGGGAGGTACCCCCCTGAGTATTGGCCAAATTGAATTTGTACGTAGGTGGATCGAGGCCGGAGCCTCAGACAGAGGCAATGGGGTAGATACAACCCTGCTAAACGACAAAACTCCCAGTTACGTGGCAGTATTCACCGGCCTGCAGGCCCCTGCACCTGGTTTTGGTTTTCAAATAAAATTGGATGCTTTTCCGATTACGCCCAGCTTTGAGCGGGAGTTTTTTCAGCGAAAGCTAGTGGGGAACGCTGAAGATCAGTACGTCAACCGGGTGCAGGTACTGATGAGGCCGGGCAGCCATCATTTCATCCTGTACGATTTTTCCGATAAAACCAAATTGCCTCCGCTTAATACGACCCGTGATATTCGTAATCCCGACGGTAGCTACAACATCACGACCTTCCTTTCCATGCAAAACCACGTGTTCTGGGCAGGTACCCAAACCCAGTCGCATGATTATAAGCTGCCTGCGGGAGCAGCCCTGCTACTACCAGCAGGCGCTTCGTATGACCTGAATTCTCACTATGTAAATAAAACCACTCAACCTACCACCGGCGAAGTTCACGTGAATCTTTATACGGTACCTAAAAGTCAGGTGACTCACGTGGTGAATGCGCTTAACCTCGCCAACGAGGGATTTTCATTGCCGCCTGGTCAAAAAACCGTGGCTACCAAGTCATTTACTTTCAAAAAGCCCAC
Organism: Cytophagales bacterium; assembly: GCA_038204185.1. Classification (GTDB taxonomy): domain Bacteria; phylum Bacteroidota; class Bacteroidia; order Cytophagales; family Spirosomataceae; genus Salmonirosea. The sequence continues at coordinate 5,125 of JBBRDE010000009.1, read as the reverse complement.
CACGGTCCTCATGCTTACTTCCCACACGCATAAGTTGGCCGAAAAATTTGTGATAAAAATCAAAGGGGGTGCTCGGGATGGGGAAATTGTATACGAAAGTACGGACTGGGAGCATCCGCTGATCAAAAACTTACCTGCCCCCCTTATATTGCCAGCCGGAGAAGGACTCACCTCGGAAATCACCTACAACAATACCACCAACCGTACGGTACGTTTCGGATTGTTGAGTGAAGATGAGATGGGGATTATTTTCGGGTACTATTATGAGTAGAGAACCCACGTGGATCTGTCATGTCTGAAAAAAATAATCTTGACAAATCAGTATTTCCCAAAATCTCAATGGTTTAGCTGCCTATATCATTCGGTTCGGTTGTATCACATCCCGGCCCCAGGATGAAGTCCGGAACAATTGATTTCCAATACTCTGTCCCAAAAACACTATTGTAAGCTACAAAAAAAGCGCCTCCGAATTTCGGAGGCGCTTTTTTATTGGGGAAAGAACTAATGATTATCCAATATCCTTTCTCAATCGAACCGGCGACCCGGTGTCCATTACTTCGCGACATCCACCTGCACGGGGCGGCCTTTGATCGTATTGCCATCCATGGCACGTACTACGACACGGGCATCCCGCTCGGGAACATCCACATAAGTGTATTTGTCATAAATCTCAATGGCACCGATATCCTTACCAGCAATATTGGACTCGCCCGCAATCGCACCCACAAAATCGCGGGGCATGATGTGGTCCTGACGACCAACATTGAAGTACAAACGGGTCATGCCTGGTTCCACAGGTCCGGGAGCCGACTTCTCGCGGCGTGGTCCGCGGTCGCTTCCTTCGCGCTCGAAACGTCCACCACGGTCACCTTCACGGTCGCCAAAACGGCTGCCCCGATCACTGCTTTCGCGGGCTCCGAAACGGCTACCCCGATCACTGTCACGACTTTCAAAACGGCCTCCGCGCTCACTTCCCCGTCCGAAACGGTCACCTCCCCGGTCACGTTCACGTCCACCGCGATCACCCCGATCGCTACCTGCGCGATCAGAACGTTTTTCTTCCCATGACAGGTTGGCATCGGCGTAGTCGTTTTTCTGGACACCCAGAATTTGCTTAGCCATGGCAGCCACTACTTGTTCAGTCGAAAAACCACTATGATGGAGCAATTCGAGTACGTCATCGTACAGTTTGTCATCACCCGATTCCCGAATGGTTTCGGCCAGCCCTTCAACGAAACGGGCCTTCCGAATGCCTACAATATCCTCATAGGAAGGGATAACGCCTTTCTCGATCTTCACCTTGGTAAAATTCTCGATTTGACGAATCCGGAACTTCTCATCACGGGCTACCAGCGAGAACGCTTTACCCGACATACCCGCGCGGCCAGTCCGGCCGATCCGGTGTACATAGTACTCTTCGTCAAGGGGAATATCGTAGTTGATTACCGCATCCAGTCCGCTAACATCAATACCACGGGCCGCCACGTCGGTCGCTACCAGAATCGTCGTAACACCTGACTTGAACTTGCTCATGACATTGGTACGCTGCTGCTGACGGAGGTCGCCGTGGATACCCTCGGACGAATAGCCCCGAACCTGCAACTGCTCTACGATTTCGTCCACTTTCCGCTTAGTGTTACAGAACACGAGCAGCGACTGAAGATTGTACATATCGATCAGGCGTGTCATTACTTCCAATTTGCCCTGGGGTTTTACCTCGTAGCAAACCTGCTCGATATTGTCGTTCGTCAACTCATTGCGCACTACCTTGATCAGCACAGGATCATTGAGAAAACGCTTGGTAATGGACAGGATAGGCTTCGACATCGTGGCCGAGAACAGGATCGTCTGGCGATCCTCGGGCATATCGACCAGAATGCTTTCAATATCTTCACGGAAACCCATGTCCAGCATTTCGTCGGCTTCGTCCAGCACCATCATGCGTACCTCGTCAAATTTGAGCGTGCGGCGTTGCATGTGGTCCATCACGCGGCCGGGGGTTCCCACCACGATCTGAACGCCTTTTTTCAATGAACGGATTTGGCGCTCGATCGAATCTCCGCCGTAAATGGCTTCGATGCGTACACCGCGCTTGTATTTGGCCAAACGACCGATTTCTTCGGATACCTGCACCGCCAGTTCGCGGGTCGGGCAAAGTACAAGCACCTGTACTGCGTTATTGGTAGGATCGACCATTTCCAGGGCTGGGATGCCGAAAGCAGCGGTTTTTCCGGTTCCGGTTTGTGCCTGGCCTATTACGTCTAATCCTTCCATGACGGGCGGAATGCCCTGAGCCTGGATGGGAGAGGGACTTATAAAGCCCATTTCGGTAACGGCTTTTAGGATATCTTCGGATAATCCCAGATCGGCAAACGTCCCATTTTTAGGCGCTTCTACCGGCATTTCTTCTTCTAATTCTGCTATTTCGTTATTCATTATGTTATTGATATATAAAATTCTACTAAAAAATTAATTAGGTTGGAAACACAAGACACATTTTACAAGTGCTTGTTTTCCAAAAGGGAAAAAACAGGCACAGAACAATTACCTTCCCGGCGGTTGAAAACCGGTCGGTCAGAACGTAGTACTAATTTTCACAAAAGGGATTTTGCGCAAAGCCCACCACAAGACATCCGTGTGGCTCTGCAAGACTTTATGGGGAGTTCCAATCGGTTCAACGATTGGCGGCGTAATGTAACGCCGGACCCGGACTGAAGCAGAGAAGTGAACGGATGTTCGCTCAATTATGCCACAAAAGTAAGGAGAACTTTTTGAATAATCACATAACTGCCAAAAAAAATTGTAATATTTTTAGGAATACAAAAAAAGAACGGGGTAGCTGACTTCGTTCAGCTACCCCGTTCCGCTATTTTATCATTTTCTGTCAGTTGGTCGAACTGGACGAATCAAATACATCCTGAACAGGAACATAGGGAAGTCCAAAAGCATCCGACACACCCTTATAGACGATTTTACCATTTACGATGTTCAATCCTTTCAAAAGCTCTTCGCTCCGGGTACAGGCAGTCTGCCAGCCCAGGTCGGCCAGTTGAAGGGCGTAGGGTAGGGTAGAGTTGGTAAGGGCCAGCGTAGAAGTGTAGGGTACAGCTCCCGGCATATTGGCCACGCAGTAATGTACCACCTCATCTACGATATAGGTGGGGTCTTGATGCGTGGTGGCGTGGGAGGTTTCGAAGCAGCCACCCTGATCAATCGCTACATCGACCATCACTGTGCCGGGGCGCATGAGTTTGAGCATGTCTTTTGTAATCAGCGAGGGGGCCTTAGCGCCGGGAATAAGTACTCCCCCAATAATAATATCGGAATGACGGATATGATGACGAATGTTGTATTCATTAGACATCACCGTGTCCACGTTGGCGGGCATGATATCTTCCAGATAGCGCAGGCGCGGCAGGCTGATGTCCATGATGGTTACGTGAGCACCTAGTCCGGCGGCCATTTTGGCGGCTTCGGTACCTACGATACCGCCTCCCAACACCAGCACATCGGCAGGTTTGACACCTGCTACGCCACCCAATAGTATTCCCCGTCCACCCATGGGCTTTTCAAGGTACTTGGCTCCTTCCTGAATAGCCATGCGGCCCGCTACTTCGCTCATCGGTACAAGCAAGGGCAATGAGCGGTCGGCCCGCTCCACCGTTTCGTAAGCCAGGCAAACTGCCTTGCGTTCGATCATGGCGTGGGTAAGTTCTTGGGAAGAAGCAAAGTGAAAGTAGGTGAACAGCAGTTGATTTTCTTTGATTAAAGGGTACTCAGAAGGAATAGGCTCCTTTACCTTGATAATCATGTCGGCAATACCATATACTTCTTCAATAGTGTCCAATAGTTGTGCACCTGCTTCAATGTATTCATGGTCGGAAAAGCCGCTTCCCTGTCCGGCGCTGGCTTGCACGTACACAGTATGACCGTGGCGGTGGAACTCAGTGACACCAGCGGGGGTAACTGCCACCCGGTTTTCATTATTTTTGATTTCCTTAGGAACGCCGATAATCATAATATTGCGAATGGTTTAGAAATAGGATGAATGGCTACTGACACCAGTTAGCCGGAGTGTCCACAAAAGTACCGATTTCAGAATTTAAGCCTTTGTCTGCCGGTTAATACAGGAAATTAATCTGGAATTGTTGCAAATAGAATCATTTATTTCTTTGCTATGACAATTAACAGCTACTTTACAGAAAAAAATAACAAGGCATGAGTCCCGACGCTACGGATCTTACTATTTTGCGGCTGCTTCAAACCAATTCTCAACTTACTATCAAGGAGATAGCTTCCCGGATCAATTTGTCCATTACACCGGTTCACGACCGAATCCGCAAATTGGAACGGGAGGGGTACATTGACCGGTACGTAGCGTTACTGAATAGGAAGAAACTGGGAAAATCGCTGGTGGTGTACTGCAACGTTACGCTGGATAAGCAACGGAAAGAGAGTTTCGAGGAATTCAATGAAACCATCTCGCAGCTGCCCGAAGTCGTGGAATGTAGCGTCGTGTCCGGCAATTTTGACTACCTTCTCAAAGTTATTTCCGACGATGTGGAAGGGTACAATACCTTCTACCAGCAAAACCTTTCAGTCTTAAAAAGTGTATCGCACATCAGTAGCTTTTTTGTCATGTCGGAGGTAAAAAGTACCACAGAATTACCCATTTGATCGTCAGTAATTTGATGCCCGAGTTTGGACTTTTTTAGTTCTAATTGGGGCGATTTTATTGGCTCATCATCTCTCCGTGGGTACCTTTGATAACCCTTTTCAACAGCGAAGGCGTCATTTTAAAAAAATCTAAGGCTAGTTCGGTAAGTACCTCCCGGCCAAATAGTTTTTGCACCGTACGCCCTACGAAAAGCCGCCTGGCGAATTCGTATTGCCAGGCCCTTTGGTAGGTACCCTCCAGCTGCTGCCGGGAATGGTGCTCTCGAAAGTACCTCGCTACTTCCTCCCCGATCATACGCCCGGCCCTTATCGCCATCGCCATGCCGTTGCCGCAGAGTGGTGTAATGAGCCCGGCGCTATCACCAGCCATCAATACGTGGTTTTCTACACAGGTTTTGGGGGCAAAGGAAATTTCGTTAATAACCTCGGGTTTGTCATAAAGGAATTC
>JBBRDE010000008.1:0-48293 GCA_038204185.1 Cytophagales bacterium | reverse complement strand
GATCCGTTCACGCATTCCATATGATGGTATCCCCATTGAGCGGGCCAAACGGCTGGCTGGAAATAGTCAGATGAACTTCGTGTCGCTGATTCTGCACGGACTGAGTGCTATTTCGGTACTGATCGACACCACGGCCGTGCGAATTCTGATTTTCTCTATCCTGATGTCGGGTTTTGCCGTGGCAGTTATCGTGGTGATTGTATTCATGAAATTTATCGGTAACGCTACCCCCGGCTGGGCCTCCACGCTCAGCACCACGTTGCTGATCGTGATGATGCAATCGTTCCTGATATCGCTTTTTCTGGTATTCATGGTGCTACAGTATCGTACGCAGCAGCACTTCATACCCGCCATCCACTACCGCGATTTTGTGGAAAGCGTGGAAACCATTGCCTGATCATGCTTACCTTCGATTCATCCCCAACGGTCTATTGGACTGTGGGCTACGTGCTCACGGTAGGGATAATTGGGTTAAATCTGAAAAAGAAAATTCCCTTGCCCCTCTATCTGCTCGGAGCATTGGTTGTTTTCGTGCTGATGCGACTTCCAGCGGTGGTACTCAACCGCGAACTCAACGCGGACGAAAGTCAGATGATCAGCCACGCCATCACGCTATTTCAAGATCCCGTGTACTGGCGTTCTGTTGACGGTACCACCATTGGGCCGCTGGACAACTACCTGCTGGTAATTCCGCGTTTATTGGGCTTCCAGTTGGATTATACCTCAGCCCGAGTCATGGGGCTACTTTGTGGAGTGGGGTCACTGTTCTTTTTCTTTGTGGCCATCAAGCGCTGGTTCGGGGGCTCAACGGCTCGAATCACCCTGCTGATTCCACTTATTTTTCTGGCCTTTACGCAAGAGGTCGATTACGTGCACTATTCCAGCGAGCAGGTACCCCTGCTGCTACTAAGCGTGTGCCTGGCTTTGCTGGCAGGTTTATCCCAAAGGAAAAAGAAATTTACTTTTTTAGCCAAAAAAGCGCCTGTTTGGCAGTCGTACGGATTGGGTTTGGTGGCGGGAATGATCCCCTTCGCCAAGTTACAGGCGGTGCCGCTGGCTCTCCTACTAGTGATTGGTGGAATTTTCATGACCTACCAATACTATCGCAAAAGCCAAAACAGTAAACCCTTGTTGGCCCTGCTTGCGGGGGGACTCACTTTTCCGGCACTAGCGCTGGGATGGATGCTCCTTCACGGGCTTTTTCAGGATTTCATTGACTTTTACATTTTGGGAAATGCCGTGTACGCCGGAGGGGGTACCCTGACCGGTATTCCTTCACAGTTTGGCAAAATGGTGCTGATCAGTCCGGATTTCACCGCTTTATTGTGTATCATAGCTATAATTACGGTTGTAGGCATAGTGGCAGGGAGAAACTCGGCACCTCAAGCCATCCCATTGAACAGCCTGGTTGTACCGCTGATTATCCTGGGCTATGGCCTGAGTGCAGTATACGCCGCTACTAAATCGGGAAATTTGTTTGTGCATTACCTCAATTTCTGTGTATATCCACTCAGTCTGGCGGCAGCGTTGGCTATTCGACGGGTAAAGGATAAGCGAATCATAGCCTTGGCAGGCCCTGTACTCCTGGTAGGTTGGTTTGGCCTGCAGGATGCGTTATCTTTTTACAAGAGTCGCCAGCTCAATGGCTTTGTTTCGGTGGATGCTACCGCCTTATACGAAAGTCCGGTGGTAAAGGCCTTGAAATCCTACGTTATGCCCGCCGATCGCATGGTGGTATGGGGCTGGCAATGCCGCTACTATGTGGAATCACAACTGGCGCAGGGAACGGCGGAGAATCATTCGGAGCGCTGCATTTTCCAACACCCCCTGCAAGCCGTGTACCGCCAAAGGTACCTGCGTGACATGAAGCGTAACCGTCCGGTGGTATTTATCGATGCCGTAGGCAAAAACAGCACGTGGGTTCAGGATGTGGCCACGCAGGGTTACGAAACGTTTCCAGCATTGGCAGCCTATATCCACAAGAATTATAAGTACATAGGAAAAATTGACGATACGCGGTTATTCATTCGTCAAGATCGATTTTTAGCCAAAACCAATTAATTCGCTTCGACTTTCAGCATATCCGTGAGGGTAGTTCCATCAAGCACTTCCAGGTTGGCATCCCGCCATTTGGTCAGAACGGTACGTAGGGAACACGTTTCTTCGTCTGCACAATCGTCACATTTTCCATAAAAGAAGAGCGACACACAAAGTGTGGGCGCGATCGGTCCATCGATGATCCGGAGTATCTTCGAGAATTTGACTTCCCCGGGCGGGACGCGCAAAAGGTACCCCCCGCCTTTTCCCTTCTGACTTTGCAGGACCCCATTGTTTCGTAAATCCAGCAGAATAGCTTCCAGAAATTTACGGGGGATTTTTTCCCGCTCGGCGATATACGAAATCAACACGGGGCCTTTTCCGTAATGTTCGGCCAGGACTTTTAAAGCTTTAAGGGCGTATTTCGCTTTCTTGGAAATCATAGAAAAGACATATTAGTCTAGTACGTGGGTGGATCAAATATACCGATTCTATCAGACACTAACCAATATCAGCGGGGAAGTGCCTGTATCCATTCCCGAACCAGTTGGGCTCCCTCCCGGTGAACCATGCGACGACCCAGCTCCGGCATCATTTCACCAGGATCTAGGGATTCGATCCGATAAATAAAAATGGACTTGTCCGGGTGTCCGGGTACAATATCGTATAACATTCCGCCCGAACCGCGCCCGGCGGCTACGGGGGCTTTCATAATGCCCAGCGCTGTGGCATTGGTTTCCTGCCAGTGCAGAAACAGGCCCGATGTGCGGGCGGGGCCTTCGGGGCTGTGACAATGCGCGCAGTTGATGTCCAGCCAGGCGCGGGCTCGTTGTGCGGTTGTTCCCGTCTCAACATCATTCCATTTGGGCATTTTGGATACTTGGTCCAGGGCGGGCATGGAGGTTAGCATCCCCAGTCGTTGCCAATGCAGCAATTGATTTTCCGTAGAATCCCCGTACGCCAGTCTGCCGTTCAACTGGCGTGCCGAAGGGCCAATCGGTAGCAACTTTTCATTCTGATTGTGACAGCCTTTGCATTGGTTGAGGTTGGGTATCTTGTAATCCACACTCTGCTTGGTCCCCTTTTCGTCTATCCAGGAAACGGGTTTGGTGTCACCCGCTACTTCCAGAAAAGCCTCCGTTTGCTCATCATTCCAGATGTATTCCAAGGCTTTCCACCCCGACATTTCATGCAACAACAGGCGCGTCTCCAGCAGCTGACGACCTTTTGCTGGATTCCGTGCATCATGAGGATAGTAAAAAGTTTTGATCAAAATGGTACCCACCGGAAAATCCAGCACTTTATCGGCATTGTAGGGTGCGGAATGCCCGGGGGGTACCTTGATGAAGCGGAGTTTTTCGGCGTAGTCAGAAAACAAGGGCGTGTTCAGCGCGTAGGGAAGTATGCCCGCTACGGGCTGTTGCGCGGCCAGGGCTCCGTTAAAAAAACCGTATTCCGAGAGCGTTTCCTTTGGAGCCGTCGCAAGGTCTTCATTGGGAAGCCATGTTACATTGAAAGCAAACAGGCAGGCGATACAAGTAAAAAAACCAATAAAGTACAGAAAACGCATCATTTATTTGAGGGACAAGGCCGCCTTTTTCAGTGGATTCAGTGTGCAGTTGTAGGCCGAAGCATCACGCGAAACCTGTTTGAAGTCATGAGCAGCATCCAGGTTGACGAATGTAGCATTCTGATTGTTTCGCACACAGATCGGTTGATTGTCCGGGTGGGCCTCGTCCAGGATTCCATCAAAAACAATGTCAGGGACATTCTTACCAAAGCGTAACTTGAATTTGAACAGCAATCCTAGTCGCCCATTGCCTTGGTACTTGACCCGCTCGCGCTGGTACTGGTTATCATGAATCGATACCCGCGTAGGATAAGGATAGTACAGCGAGTCGGTAAGCGGTTTCTCGGTGAGATAATAGCTAATGACGCCCGTTCCGAGGCTATTATTATTGATGATTTTATTTTGAAAAATTTCCACATCGCCCGTTGCCAGAATCAGGATACCCGTTCCCTGCGGTACAGTGGCCACGATGTTACCTTTGGGCGCAAAGTTGGGATAGTTGTTATGGTGGATATTATTATCAAACACCCGCACATTCCCTCCTTTTTTCTGAACTAGGTCGGGCAAATCGAATACCAGAATCCCGCCCGTGTTTTCGGTGGATTCGTTGTCGTACACATCGGCCATCTGCGAGTTTTCGATCTCGATGCCCGCCACGTTGTGGTAGGCCCGTGATTTGCGCACGATGATATGCTTCGATTGCCCCACATAAATACCCGCGTCGGAAGCCCCAATGGCTTCACAGGCTTCAATGAGCACATTTTGGCACTGCACGGGGTACAGACCGTAGGCACCGTTTTCAGCCTTGGGAACTCCCGTCCATTCTGCCTTGACCCTTCGAAAAGTAATGCCGTCCACATTCATGGTCTTAATGGCATCGCCTTTGGCGTCCTGTACCGTAAAGTCTTCCAGTACAACGCGTTGGGCATTGCTTACCCGTATGCCTTCGGCGCCGTCCGTTTGCCCCTTAAAGCTCAGAATAGTCTGATTCATGCCGGCACCCTTGATATAAATAGAATTTTTTCCCTCCAAAGACAGGGTTCCCATTAGCTGAAAGGTACCCGCTTCCAGCCGAATGGTATCACCCTCTTCGGCCAGGATAAGCTGGCGCTGTAATCTTTTCTGAAAATCGGTTTGAGCAAGCGCAGGAAAAGCGAACAAAAGTGCCAGTAGTAGTTTCATAAGGACAGATGGTACATTGAACTTTAAATATAGGAAATAGGATTGTTTTTTAAGGTACGCCGAGAATTATGCTATCGATCCTCTTACCTTAGTGCCTGATTAGATACCCCCTTTCCTATGGCTGCCACCGCCCTGCTTCTTAGCGATCAAAAAGTTCTTCAGATTTACGCCCGACTTGTTTTCTATGGTTCCGAGGCTACCCACGATGCAGCCAAGGCTATCGTGGAGGAAATCAACCGGATGTACAACGAACCCGAGGCGGTCGTAACGGTAGCGGGACAGCCCTGCCGGGTTCACTTTATCATTGAATACGCCCTGCTTCCCTTGGTGGAGTCAGCCCAGCTTATTTCCACTAACAAGGACTACCGCAACAATTTCATTCGCCTGGAAAAAGAGAACACCATCACGCGTTCCTTCATGGGTTTCGGGCTGGGCGACAATTCCGGGCACTGGATTGTAAGCGATCAATTGGGACATTCTACGACGGCGGCGCATGAGTTTGGCCACGGCCTGGGGCTGGGTCATCCCGCCCGGGTCGACTACCGGGGCAGCGGTTCTCCCCCGCCTATTATGGCCCCGAGGGGTACCATCGTGGACCCACCCTATCAGTGGGAGCCAGCAGCAAAAGCAGGAGAGAGAGGCGGCACTATGAATCCGATGCACCGACGGGTTTCGGTGGAGGAAATTGAACAGATTGTGCGAAATCTTACGTTCCAGCCCGACGGGCAGGCCTTGCTAGGACGCCTTTCCAACAATTTCTTTGATGAGTTGGGTCGTCCTGAAAGTACACTAGCCTGAAAACAGCCTACATTCCCTGTACCCCCAATTGATTTCGTAGGGTCGTATCGCCGGGTGCATTATGCGACCAGTAATCTGAGCGGATTTGCTCGGTTTTGATGGCGCGGGTGGTTAGCACTTTCCCGCGCGAGGGGTAGGTTTCCTCCCAACCCGCAATGGCGTGGGGGAACGCCTTTTCAAAAACAATACGAAGTTCCCGCTTGGCTTCCGGGTAGTTCAACGCGTACTGACGCAGGCCTTTCCCCTTGAACGCATTGCCCGCATAGTCCGACAAGGTACCCACGGCTTTCTGGGGCTCCAGTTTTTGTCCGGCAAGACGGGCCGCGTAGGCTGCCGGAATTACGCTGGTTTCGCCCTTGGGTAGTCCATCGGGATTCATCCGAAGTCGCGTCCAAATCTCATCTTCCAGCCAGGCGGCGTCTACCTTAAAATCCTCGGTGGCGTTTTTCTCAAAATAGGAGCGCACCAGCACGTCGTATTTGTTTCCGGCCAGGTTAAGCTGGTTATAGGTATGCCCGCACCAGTCCTGCGACGACATTGTGACTTTCAGGCTGTGCTCGTACTGCTTCGTGTTGATGGGCGTGAAGACAGAGCTAAACAACGAATAATCGTAGATGCCCGTCACGAAACGGCGTACGGAATTCAATTTCAGCACCGAGGTAGCCTTGTCCTTGGCGTCCGATTCGAGTTTTACCTGAGTGTCAGTCCGAAAGTCTTCCGTCACGAAAATCAAGACGGCCTCGCCCAGGTTCTGCGCCCCGTACTGTACCTGGTCTAGCGTGTACCGACTGATTTCGGCCTGACCCTTGTACCAGTAGTCGCGGAAATTTTGGGGAGCCGTGAAGTTGTCGGTACCGCCCGCCATCTGGCAGCTTGTCCAGATGCCTGTGGCGAGAAGGAAGAGTAAAGTAGTTTGCTTTTTCATTATTTTTAGACGTAAAGTGTAGCACGGAACTGTACCTTGTTATCAACAATATCAGACCACCGCTTTTCCCAGCCATAGTCCCAAAAACGAAGCCAGGAGACAAAGCACCACGCTAAGCCCTATGTTCAAAACAGCATCGCCCCAGCGATTGTTCATCAGCATCAGTAGGGTGTCGTTGCTGAACGTAGAAAATGTACTGAACCCACCGCAGAAGCCCACCGCCAGAAACGCCCGGTAGGGAAGCACGGCTTCCGCCGACCGCATGGTCACTGCACCGGTAATAAAGCCCAGAATTATACATGCCAGCACATTAGCCGCCAGCGTACCGTACGGCAGATTCACCGACCAGCCAGCCAGAGTCCGGCCTACTCCGAACCGGGCCAGGCTACCGAGGCCTCCGCCCAAGAATATCAGAATAAGGTTATTCATCAAGGTAAATTACGTTTTCCCAATATAAAAGGTACCCTCGTTGCATGAATATTCACGCAGACAGTCAGCTGGTGCCTAAATCTGCGTGAATAGTAGGGATCTAAAAGTGTCTACTTTCCCAACTTGGGATTTACATTAACTTCTGACTGCGGAATCGGCCAAACATAGTCCTGCTTTCTGAAATTCTTGGTTGTCACGAACCACCGCTTCTGCGGGTCAGGCTTCTTGGATACCTTTGGGAGCAGCGTCGAATTTGGGAAGGGGGCGCCCCAGAAATCCCCTTTGAGTACCTGCTCACCAATTTCCCAGCGGAAAATATCCCAGAGCCGCTGTCCTTCAAAAGCTAGCTCAATACGTCGCTCATTACGCAGAAGGGGCCGGAGGGCATTGGCACTCATAGCTTTGAGCGGCGGTAGTTTTACCGAGGGCCGCCCCCGTACAGCATTGATCGTCTGGTCCAGCAACTCCTGCGTAATCGGCTTTCCGGCTTCCATTTCTGCTTCCAGGTAGCTCAGCAGCACTTCGGCGTAGCGTATAATGGGCAGATTCCCGCCGTAGTCCGTGACCAGATTCCCGGAGAAGTTCTCATCAAAGAACTTCCGTAGCCCATAGCCCGTGCGCGTGGCTTGTTTTGAATAGGTCAACTGGTCGAGCGACTTAGTGGAATCGGGATGACATACGTAAGTTTTGGTTCCAAACTTAGCACCATCCCACAGCAGATTGTACCGGAAGCGAGGATCACGATTGGCACCCATGTCACTCACTTTAAAACGGGAGTCCGTGTAAGAGAGCGGTGTGCCATCATCAAACCCGTACGCATCGGCCAGGTTACCCAGTGGATTGATGATGTGCCAACCCGAAACCACCGCCGGAAGCGCGTGCTGGGTGAGCGCATTCGGCGCTTGGCCAGCCAGATACTGGACGCTGAAGATATTCTCGCTGCTGTTCTCGTTGGAGGGTAAGAAAAGCGAACGGTAGTCAGAATCAATTCTATTATCGCCCTTATCCATGATTTGCTTAAAGGCAGCAGCAGCTTCGGCGTATTTCTTTTCACTCAGGTACATCCGGCCCAGGAAGCCCTGCGCCGCCTGCTTACTCACCCGCCCGATTTCATTGGGGCCGAGTTTGCTAAAAAACGGTAGTGATTCTGCGGCCGCAGTCAACTCTGCAATAACAAACTGGACAATTGCGGCTTTTGGGGCTTTATCGACGTTGTTCGCTTCCTCGGGGGTGAGGGTTTTCTGTATCAAAGGTACCGAGCCAAAAAACTGCGACATATAGAAGTATTGCGCCGCCCGAATAAACCGGACTTCCGCCTTCATGCGATCGATTTTGGTTTTGTCCATAGGTACCTTGTCGATGTTTTGAAGGAAATCATTGCAGACCGCAATGCGGTTGTACGACCCATCCCAGTATCCCTTGATCACATTGTTATCGGGCAGCAGGGTACCATTCGTCAGGCGATTCTGGGTAGAGTTATCGCCCCGACGGTCGTAGGCATTATCGGTGGCGAATTCCTGAAAAACGACACCACAATAGGTCCACCAATCGGAAGGCACTACCTGGGTGCCGTACGTGATGGCACCGCGGTATGCGCCCGTCAGGGCAATGTTGGCGTTGGATTCGGAAGTCCAGAAATTATCTTTTGCAAAGGCGTTGCTCGGGAATTTTTCCAATTCCTGATCACAGGCATTGGCGGTTACCAGCAGAACGGCCAGCAACACGTAGGTGCCGATACGGCCCGGTAGGTTTTTATAGGATTTCATATGGTGTCAAAGTTTGAGGTTAATGCCAAAAGTGACCGTTTTAAGAATGGGATAGTACGCACCACCGCCCGCTATTTCGGGATCCCATCCCTGACGGTAGTTACTGAAAGTTAATATGTTTTCTGCACTCATGTACAGTCTGAGCTTATTGACGTGAATCGGTTTGAGCCACTTGCCCGGCAGGGTGTATCCTACCTGTACATTTTTAAACCGCAGGTAAGAAGCATTCAAAGCCCAGAAATCGGAGGCAACGGTGTTGGGAGTACCACTGTTGGAAATCACTTCCAGGCGCGGGTACTCGGGGTACCGGGTTGGATTTTCGGGATCGAATCGGCCGTCCATTTGCCACCGCTGAATATTCCCCAGGTTAAAAAATGCGTAACCCGCGTAGCCGTCCAGGCGGCCTTTTACTCCTGCTACCCCTTGCAGGAAAGCCGATAAATCGAAGGATTTGTAAGAAACGCTGAGGTTGCTTCCAAAGGTGTACCGGGGAATCTGGCTACCCAGATACGTCCGGTCGTAGGTAGGGTCTACTTTGCCATCGGGCACGCCGTCCGGACCGCTGATGTCCTTGTACCGGATGTCGCCTGCCTGGGGCTTGGGCGTCACGGCGGTTTGGGTAGGCCAGTCAGTGATGTCCTGCGCATTCAGGAAAACGCCATCTGAACGGTAGCCGTAGTACATCTGCATCGGGTAGCCAATGAACAAATCGGAGCCGTTGCCCACCAGGCCGTTGGGCTGGTTGACATTGCCTAGGCCCAGCGTGACTACCTTGTTATTGATGATGGAGAAATTTCCGTTGATCGAGTAGCTGAAATCGTTGAATCTGTTGCGGTGGCTTATGTCAAACTCCCAGCCGGAATTCTGCATGCCTCCCGTGTTGGTTTCCCCTATACCTACCCCCAAAACGGACGATACGCTGGACGAAGGCTTAAAAAGAATGTCGTCGGTCTTGCGGTCGAAGTAGGTGACATTGAAAATGATCCGGTCATTCAAAAACCCCGATTCAAGCCCGAAGTCGAGCGTTTTAGTGGATTCCCAGCGAATGTTGGGGTCGGTATATACCGAGTAGGCGGCTCCGGTGCTGAGGGTGTTGCCGAAGGGGTAGTTGCGCCCGGCGGTAAGTACCTGCTGGTAGGGGTAGTTACCAATGTTCTGATTGCCCAGTATTCCGTACGAGGCTTTCAGCTTCAAATCCGAAATCCAGGAGATCGATTTGATGAAAGGCTCCTGGGATAGCCGCCACCCGACTGCCGCCGACGGGAATAGGGCGTACTTCTGACCACCGGGGAATCGCGAAGAACCATCGTTCCGTACCGTGACTTCAAACAGATATTTTTCCTGAAAGCTGTACTTAAATCGCGAAAACAGCGACTGAATGGCCCAACCTTCATCGAAGCCGCCGGATTGCTGGTTTTCCAGGCCTCCCAGGTCCAGCACGGTATACTGGTTACTGGGGAAGTTCTGACGGTAACCATCAAAATAGGAATACTCCTGATTCTCGAACGAATAACCCACCAACAGGCTCAGGAAGTGGTTTTTGAGTTCCCGATTGTATTCCCCGGTAAATTGCATGGTTTTGTATAGCTCCTTGTTGCTGAATTGGTTGAGATAGGATTGGTTCAGAGTTATCTGATCATTCAGTCGCTGAGAAGCCAGATAGGACCGGCGTTCGAGCAGAGTGAAATTATAGCCGCCAATGGCCGAAAGTGTTAGGCCTTCGAGTGGTTTCCAGTCTAGCTTGGTATTGATGCCAAATCGTGAACTTGGCGCCCTAAAATACGATTCAGACGCCAGCCAGGCCGCGGGGGTACCCCCGCTTTCAGGCCCAATGCCAAAATCGCCATTGGAAGCGCGCCCCAAAAAGATAGCCGGGTACCGCACGGCATTCTGGATCAATTGATCGGTCAATTGCCCGCCTTTGTTGCCCGTGGCCTGCGGTTCTTCCCGCTTGGCGATGGAACCGGAAAGCCGGGTGACCAACTCAAAATTTTTGCCAATCTTATTCTGTAAATTCAATCGTTGGTTGAAGCGATTGAACTGATTTTTGGGAATGATACCCTGCTGCTGCAATACGCCGCCTGAGAGGAAAAAACGATTGTTATCATTACCCCCATTCAGCGTGATGGTATGGCTGGTCTGCTTGCCATTTCTGGAAAACAGATCTTCGAGAAAGCGGGTATTGGGATAGTTGTCCGGGTCGCTCTGCGCCTTGTACTTCGCAATTTCCTCGGCCGGGAAGCTGTTGCTACCCGAGGCGACATTGAACATATCGGCGTATTCCCACGAATTCACAAAATCGGGCAATTTGGTCGCGCTGTTGACACCTGTATAGCCGTCGTAGCTAACCGATAATTTGTCGGTCGTGCCCACTTTGGTGGTTATCAGAATGACCCCGTTGGCCGATCGCGCGCCGTAGATGGCCGCCGACGAGGCGTCTTTCAATACCGATATGGTTTTGATGTCGTTGGGGTTGATGTCATTCATATTGCCCGGAATGCCGTCGATCAGCACCAAAGCATCGGGCGTTGCTCCAAACGAGCCTACCCCCCGAACCCGGATCTGCCCCCCGCTTTCACCCGGTCTCCCCGAGCGCTGAATCACCGTTACGCCTGGCATTTGGCCGGTAATGGCCTGCGAAGCCTGGGTTACAGGACGATTTTCAATATTCTCCGAGGTGATCTGAGAAATCGAGCCAATTACATTTACTTTCTTTTGAGTGCCATACCCTACCACCACCACTTCGTCGAGCGCGCTATCATCGGGACGCATGGTAAGGTTGATTGTCGTCTGGTTGCCGAGAGGTACCTCCTGGCTGTTGTAGCCTACGAAGCTAAACACCAGCACGGCGGTTTGGTCGGGTACATTGAGGGTAAATTTGCCTTCCGTATTGGTGGTTGTGCCGCGTTGTGTTCCTTTCAGCACAATACTTACGCCCGGAAGTGGCCCGCCCTTTTCGTCTTTAACAGTGCCAGAAACGGTAACGTCGACATTTCTAGTCACAAGCATGGTGAGCATGGGCGCCACCGTACCCGGCAAAGCAAGGGCAGTGCCCGGCAAGAGTAAAGTGGCCAACCCGAGCACACATACGTCCCGTAAAACCGAAGTTCTCGATGGTCTGAGCATTTTGGGGTAATTGTGTAATGGTTTTTTCATGATGGTTTAATTTAAGGTTTGTCAATCTATCTTCCTTCATCGCCATTCTGGCTTACTATAGATCACGAAAGGATGTAATACTTAACCTATAAAGTCTTGAAATATACTTGTATAAAGCAACAATTCTTCCTCAAAACTTGGGTTCGAGCTTCTTACTAGGATAGGTTGGAATGGAGCAATACCCGAGCGTGTTCGGTATCAGGAGGCGTTACAATATTACCCGCAAAGGACAAGTCGCTATTAGTTCAAATAGCAGGATACTCGTATTCAATAGGTCAAATTATGGTTTCTGCCAGAATATCCGGGTAGCCCGGTTGCTTTTCGCAAAGATTTGGTACTTTCGGAAGGTCACTCTATCCAGAAAACCTTCCATGCAAACCTCTACTCCGGCTCCCCGGCACGAACTTCTTAAAATTCTTGGTGTTGGTTTTGGCATTGCCGTCACCATTGGCGGTACCATCGGCACGGGCATTTTGCGCAAACCCGGTCCCATTGCTGCCCAACTCGGCGATGCGTGGCTGATCATGGGGCTTTGGTTTCTGGTGAGTCTATACGCTTTTTTGGGTACCCTCTGTACCATCGAGCTAGGTACGTCGGTACCCAAAGCCGGAGCCTGGTACGTCTACGCGCAGCGGGCTTTTGGCGGCTATGCGGGTTTTGTGGTGGGGCTCAATAGCTGGTTCGGTACCTGTGCGGCGCTGGGTTTTGGCGTGTACACCATGAGCGAGTACCTGGCTTTGTTATTGCCCCAGCTAGTAGGGTACGAGCCCTACCTGGCCGTTGCGATGTTGATTACGCTGGCCGGATTCCACTGGATCGGTTTGGCGCTGGCCAGTCAGTTTCAGAACGTGATGAGTTTTGTCAAAGCGGTAGGGTTGTTTGCTTTCGTAGCCTTTTGCTATATCTATGGCCAGGAAGTGACGGCCGAGCAAACGCTTGCCACCACCAGCCGCATCGCCGAATCGGGTACCTGGATCGGCCCGGTCATTTTTTCCCTACAAGCAATCTTTTATACCTACGATGGCTGGCACACCGCCGCCTACTTCGCCGAGGAGGATCGCGATCCCACCCGCAACCTACCCCGCTCCATGATCGGTGGCGTAAGCCTGATCATTATCATCTACCTGCTCTGTAATCTGGCAATTCTCTACACCCTGCCGATGGATGAACTGGCTAACTCCAAACTGGCCGCCGCCGATGCCGTGCGGCTGATCTTTGGCGAGCGTTCGGGCAAATTCGTCACGTTGTTCCTGATGGTGTCCATTCTGGGTATTGTCAATGCCCAGCTTATGTTCAATCCGCGCGTACTTTATTCCATGAGCCGCGACGGGCTGTTTCTGCGGGCCGGTACCCGCGTCAACGCGGGAGGTACCCCTTCGGTAGCAATGCTGCTCACGGCGGCGCTGGCCGTAGGGTTGATTCTGATCGGAAAAGAAGCCTGTGAAAAGCTCTCGGATATCGCCACGTTTTTCTTCGTGCTAGGCTATACGTCGGGCTTTGCTTCGCTGCTGGCCCTGCGCCGCAAGGAACCCAACCTACCCCGGCCGTGGAAGGTACCTGCCTACCCCGTGCTGCCCATCGTGATGCTGATCGCGTCGGTTGCTTTCCTGGTCGGAGCCGTAGTGCAGGATTTGCCCAGTTCGCAGTTTGCGCTGCTATTTCTGGTGGTGAGTTATCCGCTGTATCTGGGGGTGAAGCGGTTGAATGCCTGAGTGTTTTATACTTCCTGGAATTTCATTCCCTTTTTAATCATTTCTCCCCTAACGACTTCACAAACAAAATGACCGACTCAATATCCGTGTCGGACAGGATACCCTGGAAAGAAGGCATTTCTGCATTGTAGCCCTTTACGATCTTAGCCGTGGGATTCAGGATAGATTCCCGGAGGTAGGCGTCATCGGCTACCACGGTGGTGCCATCTTCAATCAGACGCTTCGCACCGTACAGGCCCTGGAAGGGCGGGCCGTACATACCCTTGGTTTGTGTTCCCTGCGAATGGCAACCGGCGCAGGCAGTTTTAGTAAACACTGCTTTACCTTTGGCCGCTGATGCTATTTCGACGGGTTTTTGAGTAGCGGATTCGCGGCGCGCCGTTAATAAGTTGAGATCGACATTTTGGAAACCATATTTTGCAGTAGACACATCTTCCAGGTAGTTCATCGTGAACCAAAATTCGTCGTTAATTTTATGCCCGTCTCTGGCCGTTAGCTGGTAGGCTACCTCTACTTGCATGACCTCCTTCATTTCGGGTACCAGCAGCAGCACGCTTTTGCCATCGGGAGATAAGTAGCTGGCCGACACCGGAATTTTTTCCTCGCCCGTTGAGCCATCCAGTTTATAGTGCCCCGAACCGTATTCTTCGGTGCGCTGGTAGTTGTAACGCTTAACCTGGAAATTGTCGGGATTAGAAGCCGTAGCGGGGTCGAGGGGCGCGTCAAAACTCAGTACGATGCCCTGCTTACCTGCCTCGAAATGATTCACCATGTAGCTGGGTTTTCCGGTATAACGCAGACGCAATAGCGCGCTCAATCCTTTGGAGTTGGACCCCCACAGGTTGAAACCCGCCACATAGAGCTGCCCGTCCTGCGGGTGGGTGGTACCTTTCGAGGTGGGAGCCGGATAGTCAGCGTGAATCATGGACATACCGCCCTGAATGCCCTGCGAGGTACTGTCCATCAGCACACGGAACAAACCGGGCCGACCGAAGGAGAAGTGAATCAGATCGCCACTAAGTGGGCCCATTTTATCGCTCGTTACCCAGGCCTGCCCGATACTCGACTGATCGACGTGATGCGGAATCCAGGTCAGCGGCTTGGCAATCGGTGGGTTGTCGGTGCGGTGTATTGTCGGACTTACGCCGTAGTAATCCCCTTTTTTGATGAGATAAATGGGCGAAGAGGGTACAAAATTGCCTTGCTGATCGGAGGCGGTCAGTACACCCGTTTTGGGGTTAATGCCCAGGTAGGGACCACGCAGGCCCGTCGCGACGACTTCAAAATCGCGTCCGTCGGGCGAAATCTGGAGAATTACCCCGTTGTGCTGCGATCCTTTTCGGAATCCCTTGGCTACTTGAGGCGTCATGCCGGGACCGTTGCTTAGGCTACCGCCTTTGGCTGCGTAGAAACCTCCCTCGGGAACAGGTACTATATCGCCCGCCCACTCGCGCCCCTCGGGCGACTGGGACATGACATTGGAGAAATTTTCGTAGTAATCGGCCACATCGTCGTTATTCAAATCGTGCAGCCTGACGATGCCTTCCCGCCCAAAAACGTAAACTTTGTCGTCAACGACCTCGATACTCATAGTTTCGTGCAAACCGGAGGCGAAGCGTTTCCAGCGCAGATTCTGCAAATTTCGGTCAATGCCGTCGATCAGCCACACGTCACCTTCAAAGGTGATCGCTGCCGCACGCCCATCTTTGAAAAAGGAAACATCGGCTACGCGCACATTCCGTTTCCAGGGATTGGGTAGGGGTAGGGTAAGTTTGTCAGTCACGAATGCGGCAGTGTCCGGAGCCAGCACGCCCTGCGTGGCTACTTCCTGTTTCCAATAAGCCGGACCGCCCTTTTGTACGTCAGGAATGGCGATTTTTGTAGACTTACAGATTTTTTCAAATCGCTTGATCATACTAGCGGGGCCTTTCCATATCAGTACGGTAGCCTCTCTTTCCTGGCTGGAAGGCGCAAATAGTATCTTCAGGTATCTTTTGTCGGAAAGATCAGTCTTCAAGAATTTTGTGCTTTTCCCAGCCAGACCGATGGCGGTAACCGTGTCCTGATTGGCTCCTTCGTAGATATACGCAAAGCGGGCGTCCTGCTGACTATGGGTACCATTAGTGACCTCGGCCAGCATGAGGCCCAGCGCATTGGTCGAGACACCTAGTTTGAAGGTGCGGGTAAAAGCCGTTTGTCCGTCAAAAACTAAACTGCCCGGTAGTTCCATGATATTGGCTTGGCCGACGGTGTAGTTCAAAACCACCTTATCGCCATAGGTATACACGCCATTCCAACGGGCTTCGTTAGCGGGTAGGGGTAGCCAGTCTGTTTTGGTTGCTGGCACTTGAAAGGTCGTTTGATTGCCTCTCAGTTCGACCCAGCCCGCATAGCTTCCTGTAGCGATTTGAGGTGCACCGGCGATGGTAGCCAGTTTATTGTTTTTATTAAAAAAATCGTCGTACGAAACCTGCGCCATGAGATTCATGGGCATAAACTTTCGGGTCCAGGCGACCGACCAACGCAGCAGATCGGTATCGAAACAAACGTAAGCACTGTCACCGAGGTGGATGGCCAGGGTGCGGGCGGCTTGGTTGTCGGTAGGAAAGCCTGATCCTAGATTCCGCCCATCGATGGAAGTGGAAATAAACGGGAAATTGGGCTCGACGAAACCGCTGAGTTCCAGCGAATCAGGTGGGGTAGGGTTAGAAACGACTTTTATAAAGTCGGAATTACCGGCCAGAAATAAAGTAGCCATAAACAGGATCCCAACCGAGGCTGAACTATATATTGTACGCGAAAAATTAGGCATCACTAGTGATAATTGATGAGTAAAGGCTACTGCTACGTAAAAGTCACACGAAGGGTACCTACACCGAAACGCACGTACCTTGGGTAGAACGATTTGATACTACACTACTGACGACGAAAGCGAAGCAATACCTCTATTCTATTCCTGGTGGTCGAAAAAAATCCCGCTGCAAAACTCGTCTGAAAGTCTGGTAGCGGGATTCAGTAAGAGTAACTTTTCTATTTCTCTCTTGCATTCAACACATTCACGTCCATTTCCGATAACTTTTCTCCGCCTTTGATACCAAAATCCAGCGTGCGTATCGGGAACGGAATCATGATGTCGTTGACGTCGAAGGCTTCCTTGATGTGCATGATCGTCTCGTGGCGGCCTTGCAAAAAAGTAGGCTGCGTGGTATCCTTCATCCAGATACGGATGCTGAAATTGATGGAGCTGTCGCCGAATTCATTGTAGAAAAGCGTAATTTCCTCCTCCTGTGCCCTTACGCTCACTTTTTGGGCGGCGGCGATAGCAATATCCTTTACTTTTTGTAAGTCATCTCCGTACGAGACACCTACTGACAAGTCGAGGCGACGCTTGCCCAGCGCCGAGTAATTCTCGATCGTATTCTGAAATACGTCCTTATTGGGAATAATGACGCGCTGCCCCTGGAAGGTACGGATCATGGTGTCGCGCAGGTTTACTTCTTCCACAATACCCATGTGATCGTTGGACTGAACGATGTCGCCTACCCCGAGCGGCCTCCGAAACGACAGGAAAATACCCGACATGAAGTTGGCCGCAATGTCCTGGAATGCGAAGGCCAGCGCCAAGCCCAAAATCCCCGCGCCCGCCAGGATCGACGTAACGGCCTTATCGAGGTTCAGGACGCTCAACACGACAAAGAATACAACCCCAATGGAAATGGTATAAATCAACGAGCCAAACAGGGTGTTGATGGTTTCGATGTGAGAAACCTTACGGATAACTTTGAGGGCGAGTTTCCGTATATATTTGGCAATAAATAAACCCAACACCAAAATGACTGAAGCCAGGACAATATTCGGCAGGAGACGAATAAATTCTTTGGCCCAGAGGGTCAATTTATTGCTGAGTAAGTCAACGGCCTGGTTGAGATTCATGCTTCGAGGTAGGTTTTTTTCTGGGAATTTATTTTTAAACGCCTCTCCGACTGAAATGTTTTTGGGAGGTATCTAAACTATGAAAGGGGAAGCACTGCTTCCCCTTTCATTCCAAATTCACTCTAAAAAGGCAGATCGTCGTCAGAACTGCTGGGGGCGAAGGCCGGATTGGGCGGTGGACCAAAGTCGCCGGGCGCGTTGCTCGGCGCAGATTGACCGCTGCCGGCTTTCTCCACTTTCCAGGTTTTTACTTCGGTGTACCAGCGCTGGTTGTACTCGCGGCTTTCGACATCCACCGATGCGGTAACGGCGTCGCCGACGGCCAGGGCGAACTGATCGATTTTATCGCCCCACATGGCGATGCATACTTTTTTGGGATATTGGCCGTCGCTCTCCAGAATAAATTCCTGCTTGCGCCACGTTCCGTTTTTGCCCTGTCCGGTCACTTCGGGCAGGATCGAAATGACGTTTCCTGTTATTTCCATGAAAATGAATTTTTACTGATATAATGGGAATTGAATACTTCCAAAAGTAAAATATTTACGGCGCATATCAAAAAAAAAGCTCCGGGATGAATCCCCTCGCCTCAACCCATCAACTTGAAACCCTCCCCGTGCAAATTCATGATCTGCACCTCTGGATCTGCTTTGAGGTGCTTGCGGAGCTTGGTGATGTACACATCCATGCTACGGGCGTTGAAGTAGGTATCGTCGCCCCAGATTACTTTCAGGGCAAAACTGCGGCTGATGGGCTGGTTGAGGTTCTGGCACAGGAGTTTCAGTAATTCCGATTCCTTGCTGGTGAGGTGGCTGGTATCCCCATTCCGGCTGAGCTGCTGGTGTTCGTAATCGAAGGTATAGCTACCTACTCCAAATACACTCGGCTCGGACTCGGGAGCGCTCGTTCGGCGGTAACGGCGCAGGATGGCCTCGATCCGCAGCAGCAGCTCATCGCGGTCGAAGGGCTTGGTGATGTAGTCATCGGCCCCTACCCTGAATCCCTGGATGGTATCTTCCTTCATGGATTTGGCAGTCAGGAACACGATGGGTACATCACGCCCACTCATGCGTACCTCCTTGGCCAGTGAAAATCCATCCTTCCGGGGCATCATCACGTCGAAAATGCACAGATCATATTCGCCCTCTACGAACATCTGCCAGCCTTCCTGCCCATCCATAGCGCGGGCGGTAGGGTACCCTTTGTCAGTCAGGTACTCCTGCAACAGTGCGCCCAGGTTCGGATCGTCTTCTACGAGTAGTAATTTATTCAATGGAAAATTGAAAGTTGAAAGTTGAAAATGTATTTTCTGGTACAGCCTGCTTCGGATGCCTGCTGTTTGTAGGGATGTGATTCTGCTTTACGATTGTTGGGACTATCATTTTATCTACACTTGAATCTGATTGGTAATTACTACTGTAATCATTTTCAACTTTCAATTTTCAACTTAACGAAGGTAACCACACGCTGAACACACTGCCCTCACCGGGTTGGCTGTTTACCTGGATTGACCCATTGTGAGCATCGACCATTTTCTTCACATAGCTTAATCCCAGTCCGAACCCTTTTACATTGTGCACATTACCGGTAGGTACCCGGTAGAATTTGTCAAAAATGCGCTGCGTCTGATCGCGCGACAGACCAAGGCCCTGGTCGGCCACCGAAATGCGAACGCCGTCCTTTTCGTTGGCAGTACTCACCGTCAGATGCAATTTTTCGGGGGAGTACTTGATGGCATTATCCACCAGGTTGTACAGGACATTGGAAAGATGTACCTCGTCGCCCTGCACCAATTCTTTCGAAGCTTCAAAATCCAGGTCTACCTCGCCGCCACGCTGCTCGATCTGTACGCTCAGGCTGTTAAGTACCTTGGCGATCACGTCGTGCATATTGACGGTACTTTGTTTGAGTTTGACTTCGCCTTTGTCCAGCAGTGCCATTTGCAGTACCTTTTCTACGTGGGTACCCAGACGCTTGTTTTCCTCTCGGATAATCCCGAGGTAGCGATCTAGGCGGGCCGGAAGTTCGGCTGTATAGCCGGCACTGGCGTTTTCTCGAGCCATATCAGTAGCTAGCGCAATGGTTGAGATGGGCGTTCTAAACTCGTGTGTCATATTGTTAATGAAGTCGTTCTTGATATCCGAAAGCTTTTTCTGCTTCAGAATAGTGCTCACCGCCAGGTAAAAGCATATCATAATCACCAGCACCAACACCCCCGAACTGGCAAACATCACGCTCATATTTCGCAGAATATAGCCCTCCTGATCGGGAAAATACACGTACAGGAGATTGTTGCCGCTCAACATCTCGCTCGGGAAGAGGGAAGCTTTGTAGGCCCGCTGTTCCCAGTCGCCGGGACGCTGCTCGGCGGTTGAAAACAGGACATTTTTGTTAGCCTGCGCCCGTACCGCAAACTCATAAGGTAGGGTAATGCCGTTCTGAACCAATTCCTTTTTTAACAGCGAGTCCAGCAGGAAGCGGTTGACCCGCTTCTCGATAGGCCGCTGCGTATACATCAAATCCTGCATGACCTCCCGCAACAACTCGGCGCGGTCCAACGGGTGGCGGTCGGTGCCTTGCACGGCCTCTGGTTGCGATTTGGACGAAAGTGAATTTTGGGTTTTTTGTGGTGACGTTAGCTTTCTGGAGTTGGTTGAAAGCCGACGCTGGTTGTCTTCCGTCATGGATTGCAGCACTTGGCCCAGGTTTTGTTCCTCCGCAATGCGGCGGCGCATGAACTCGTCGAGGCCCGCCGCCCCGAGTTGCTGGGCCTGAAAAAATTCTTCGATGATCCGCTGCTGGTGATCGGCTATAACGCGAAAATTGGGGCTTAATACGTCCGAAGGGGCTACTTCCGAAAAGTACTGGTAGCTTACTTCCCCCGAAGGCCCGATCGAGATTTCCATACCAGTCGGAACGGGAGCCTGTCGGCTCTGTTCGTAATGAGCCGCTACCCGCTCCCTGGACTGAGTTTTCGACCGTTCGGTTCGTGATGTTTCGTTGACCTTTGTAATCTGTTCCAGTTTGGCTTTCTGCTGTTCGTTTTCGATGCGTTGCCGGAGAAGGTACATCATTTCCTGTTTTTCGAGCCGATGTACCACCTGTTGCACCGATTCGGCCACTTTGTGGTTGAATTGCTCGTTGCGCACCGAGATCGCCTCCCGAATGAAGTACCACTGGAAGCCGATCAGCCCGATCAGAGCCAGGCACATCAGTCCCACGATACGCTGTATTTTTCTTTTTGTCATTTTTTTTAAAACCTAATGCAACTCTACGGGCATTCTGTCCGACTTTATCAAAGCCAGAAGTTTGAGTATAAGTCCGGATCCCTTTTACAAAGTACGGTTTCTGCCATTCGATCCCCAAGCTTTTAACATACTTTAACATCCAAATGGGACAGGCTAATGCTTAACTTTACAAACGATTGATTCACAAACCAAAAACGAAAATTTTGTCATGAAAAACACATTTTTAAATGTCAGCGGGCTAGGACTACTACTGGTACTGGGTGCTGGCGCATCGGCTGATGCCCAATCTGCGGATGAGAACAAAACCTCCATCCAGATAAAAGTAACAGAAAATAAAGATGGTAAAACGCTGGTAAATGAGCGCCGATATGAATTGACTCCGATGTCGGATTCCCAGCAAAAGGTATTTATAGACAAAGTGCTGGATTCACTGGGCGTGGATGGCAAAGGGCAACAGAGGGTCAGTATTATTGTCAACGATAACGAAGGCAAAATTAGGGTGGAGGGCCGCGGAGCAGGGGATCGGAGTACTACTGACCGCAGTACAACTGACCGTAGCTCACGACAACGGGTCGAGATTCGGAGCCACAACGATGATGAGCGCGATGGCGATAACTCCTTCCATTTCGATACCGATGAGCTGCGTGATGACCTACGCCGGATGCAAAAAGAGATAGAACCCGGTTTGCGCCGTCTTGAAATGGAGATGAAACCACGTATGGAAGCGCTGAACCGCAATTTTTCCGAAGCGGGCGATCGTATGGGCTATTTTTGGAACAATGACCTAATGGGAGCTGGTTCCGTGCGCACGCTCAATGCCTACCCCAACAATCCTGACAACGGTGTGCTGAATCTAAGGTTCGCTACTCCCGATAAAGGCGATGTGCACATCACAGTGACCGACACGCAGGGGAAGGAAGTAGGCAAGAAAGTGATTAAGGATTTCAGCGGGGAATTTGTCGGACAAATCGACTTAAAGAAAAACACCAAGGGTACCCTGTTCGTAACCGTTGTGCAAAACGAGGACGGAACCGTGCGCCGGGTCGTACTGAAATAAAACGTTGGCGGTATTTTCCAATGCCCGTTTCTGTTGTAGAGACGGGCATTTTTATGCTAAAAAAATGAGGGAAAATAGCTCGGGGTTGGGGAAGAATCGTAAATTTGCCAGTTAACTTCCTCCTTATGTCTGGAATATATTCAACTACTCAATTATGCTGAACCTTGTACTATTTGGTCCCCCGGGTGCTGGCAAAGGTACCCAAAGTGAAAAAATAATTGAAAAATACAACCTGGTGCACCTCTCGACGGGCGACCTGCTGCGCTCACAGATTCAGGCCGGTACCGAACTAGGGTTGAAAGCTAAAACCCTGATGGATCAGGGGATTCTGGTGCCCGATGAGGTAGTGATCGGTATGATCGACTCTAAACTCAGCGAGAATAAGGAAGCCGCCGGGTTTATTTTCGATGGATTTCCGCGCACCGTCAAGCAGGCCGAAGCTCTCGACCAGCTATTGACTTCCTACGATGAAAGTATTACAATCATGGCGGCGCTGATGGTACCCGACGAAGAGCTCAAAAAGCGCCTGTTGATGCGTGGCCTTACGTCGGGACGCCCCGACGATCAGGATGAAGAAAAAATAAAAACACGTATACACGAGTACAACAGCAAAACTACACCCGTTGCCGACTACTATCGGAAGCAGAACAAGTTTGTAAGCGTTGAGGGCGTAGGTGAAATCGAAGAAATATTTGTTAATATCTGTGAAGCGATGGAAAAATAGCATCGCTGGAGCGATTTTTTACTGCACACTGGCTAGTACAATAAAGCAATCCATAAAATTTACCGAGTGTTCCAACCTCCGGGTGGTAAAATGGAACTCAATGGATATGAAAACCGATAAGAGGTAAAAGGCATGGCATCATCTAGTTTTATTGATTATGTAAAAATTAACGCTCGCTCCGGAGCCGGTGGCGCGGGTTCTGTCCATTTTCGCCGCGAAAAACACGTGGCCAAGGGTGGGCCTGATGGGGGAGATGGGGGCCGCGGGGGGCACGTCATCCTGCGGGGCAGTACCCAGCTCTGGACTTTGCTGCACCTGAAATACACCAAGCACGTACGTGCCGAAGCCGGAAAATCGGGTGAAGGTGGCCGACGGGCGGGGGCGCAGGGCAAGGACATATTCCTGGAGGTACCCCTGGGCACGATTGCCAAGAATGCCGAAACCGGGGAGCAATTGATGGAAATTACCGAGGATGGTCAAGAGATAATCCTGCTGCCTGGTGGCCGGGGTGGCCTCGGCAACGATCACTTCAAAACCTCCACTCAGCAGACTCCCCAGTACGCCCAACCCGGCGAAGAGGAAAAGGAAGCCTGGTTTGTTCTCGAACTCAAGGTACTGGCCGATGTAGGGCTTGTGGGATTCCCCAACGCGGGCAAATCCACCCTGCTGTCGGTGGTATCAGCCGCTCGCCCCGAAATCGCCGACTACCCCTTCACCACGCTGGTACCTAATTTGGGGGTTGTATCTTACCGCGACTATCGTTCCTTCGTCATGGCCGATATTCCCGGGATCATCGAAGGCGCTTCCCAGGGCAAGGGTCTTGGCCTCCGTTTTTTGCGTCATATTGAGCGTAACTCCCTGCTGCTTTTTATGATTCCCGCTGATAGCGAGGATATTGCGGCTGAATATCAAACCCTCCTGAACGAATTATTACAGTATAACCCTTCCCTTCTCGATAAGCAGCGGCTCATCGCCATTTCTAAAATTGATCTCACGGCAACGGATGACAGGGAAAAACTTACCAAAAGTCTGCCAACGGATGTACCGAGTATATACATTTCTGCAATAACACAAGAAGGAATAGAACAATTGAAAGACCTGATATGGAAAACCCTCAACGAGCCGTTGTCCGTTAGCTAAATTTTTGGTCAAAGTATTGCTTACGGGTGGCTCTTGTCTGATATTAGGCGAAAATTACCGAGAGAAAATAGCTGTGAAAGCATGAATTTTACCTGGCGTTTGCTATTGGTCACATGGGTGACCTTATCGAGTTTATTGGGGACTATCGCGTATGGACAGGTTACAATTACCTCTCCCACCAGTCGTACCGTTCTCCAGAGAGATAAAAACAATTCCGCCACGCTCTACATCAGGGGTACCTACGCACGGCCTGTAGATCGCGTGGAAATACAATTAAGAGCCATTAACGGAGGTGCCACATCGGGCTGGATCACAATCCAGAGCAACCCGCAGGGCGGCAGCTATGCCGGTCAGGTGGACTGGACTGGGGGGTGGTACGAGTTGGAGGTTAGGGGCTGGTGGGGCGACCAACTCATAGGCAGTTCGACGTTGGATCGCCTGGGGATTGGGGAGGTATTTCTGATTGCAGGGCAGTCTAATGCACAGGGGTACCTTGGGTACGGAGGGGCGGGCGCGGGCGACGACCGGGTCAATTGCATCAATTATTACAATCAGATATCCAATTCAGACCTGCCCAGGCCCGATTTTGTGCACCTGAATTCCGATTCCTACATCTCGCCACGCGGTAATTCGGCCTGGGCGTGGGGCCGCCTGGGCGACCTGCTCGCCAGCCGACTGGGTGTTCCTATTTTGTTCTATAATGCGGGCTGGTACGGTACTGCTATGAAAAACTGGCAGGAGAGTATCAGCGGTACGGCCTATTCGGTTTACAATGGCGATCCTTTTGTTCCCAATGGAATGCCCTACGGCAATCTACGCTTACTTTTCCAGTATTACCTACCTGTTACCGGAGTCCGAGCCATACTGTGGCAACAAGGCGAGGCCGATAATTTTACCAGCACTTCTACGGCCGCTTATAAAAATGCTCTGAAGGCGGTCATTGATCAGAGCCGGGCTGAATCGGGTAAAAATATTTCCTGGGTAATTGCCCGAACATCGTATGACAACCAGCGCGGTATCAGAGCCGAGGTTGTCAAAGCGCAAAACGAGATTGTAGCTGCTACTGCCAATACATTTCTGGGTCCTGATACAGACAAAATACAGATTCCCCGGCCCGATGGGGCACACTTTCAAAATGAAGGGCTTGCCCAGCTCGGCCAAGGATGGAATGCTTCTTTAAACGATGATTTTTTTGCGCGATCCGAGCCTTTTAAAGCCATCCCTCCCCCCAAGTTTCGCCTGGCATGTGGCGGAAACAATTCGGTAACTATTGCTGTGGAAGGAGGGGATTATACCGCTGTAAACTGGAATAATGGACAAAGTGGCACCTCTATATCGGTTGGTGGGGGGCAATATTCGGCCAAAATCCGGGACTCTGCAGGACGTATTTTCTTTTTACCTAATATCGCGATCTCTAATGAAATTCGCCCCTCGACCCCTACTATAATGCTGGAAAATGGCGATAGAATCTGCCAGGGGAGTTCGGTAGCTTTGGTTGCCTCAACCAATGACAATATTCGATGGAGTAACGGGCAGACTCAGCAGCGCATTACGACCAGAACCTCGAGTACCTTTTCTGTGACCGCCACGAGTGTATACGGATGCGAGGCTACCTCCGCGCCTGTTTCCATCAGTACCTATACCACTCCACCCCCGCCTAAGCCCACCGTGAATGTGACAGGCTCTACTACCTTTTGCGCCGGGGGGGCCATAACCCTACGATCAGACGCCACCGTTCGGAATGTGTGGTCGAGTGGGCAGGAGGGAACTTCTATTGCCGTAGGGATCAGCGGCACATACCGAGTGGTTGCGATTGATGCCAATGGCTGCCGCTCACCCGAATCCGATCCCATAACGATCAATGTAAATCCCCTGCCTTCACGGCCATCCATTCTGGTCAGTGGTAACACTACCTTCTGTGCTGACCAGAATGTAACTCTAACCTCCAGCTCTGAGCAGGGAAATCGCTGGAATATAAATACATCCGAGCGCTCGGTAACCGTAAATACATCCGGGGAATACTCCGTTTCAGTGATTGACGCCAATGGCTGCGCGGCGACCTCCGATGCCGTTCGGGTTCAGGTTAACCCATTGCCCGCAATTCCGACTATAAACGCACTACGACCGACCACCTTTTGTGATCGTGATTACACTGTACTGCAAGCAAGTACCTCCAATTCGTACCGTTGGAACACTGGGAGCAATCAGCGCGAACTCGAAGTGCGAGTCTCGGGTAACTACTCCCTCACTGTCCTGGATGCCAACGGTTGTCAATCTGCAGGCTCGACTTCCATACCGGTCGTGGTAAACCCCCTGCCGGATCGTCCGACGATAGAAGCGCTAGGGGTTACCACGTTTTGTGCGGACAAGACTCTTACCTTAAGGGCTTCGGCAGCCACCGGCTATGTGTGGAGCAATGGGGCCTCTAGTAAGGAGATTACCACAAACAAAACCGATTCGTACCAGGTGCG
Source organism: Cytophagales bacterium (assembly GCA_038204185.1). Lineage (GTDB taxonomy): Bacteria > Bacteroidota > Bacteroidia > Cytophagales > Spirosomataceae > Salmonirosea. The sequence continues at coordinate 22,148 of JBBRDE010000008.1, read as the reverse complement.
GGTAAAAAATGAGTTTGGTTGTGTTTCTGACGCCTCCAATGTGGTGGAAGTTCGGGCACTTGCGCTTCCCAACGCTCCCACTATTATTGTGTCCGGCCCCGCCGCATTTTGCGAAGGAGACACCGTTCAGCTCACGGCGAGTGATAGCGGAACATTAATCTGGAGCACGGGCGTTATCGGAAAAAGTATTGATGTCGGTACTACTGGAAACTATTCCGTGCAAATCCAGGGAAGTAACGGCTGCTATTCGGCCTTTTCACCCCCTGTTCGTCTTGAAGCCAAACCTACCCCAAAGCAACCCATTATCCAACAGGTTGGTACCTATACCCTAGAAGCGAGTAACGACAGGTCTAACGGTGCGTTCAGCTGGCTCCGAAACGGTGAAGCCTTATTCAACAAAAATGCTCTTATCAAAGTAGTGCAGGAGGGAAATTACACAGTAAAAGCCCAAATACAGTATAGCGATTTGCTAACCTGTGCGTCTGCACCTTCGTCGGTTTTTATCTTTGTTCCCGAAGTAGGGGGGAATGGCTTAAGCATTTATCCGAATCCCACGCGCGACGGATCAGTCACGCTGGAAACGATGCAGAACCTTACAAATGCTACCGTACAGATCATTGATTTAAGGGGTGTGGCTGTTCAATTCTTTTCGATTCCTTCTTTTGAAGAGCGCCAAACAATAGACTTATCTACATTGGCGAGCGGAGTTTATATTATACGAATCCAATCCGAAGGTTTCAAAGCCACACAAAAACTGATAGTAAGCCAATAGATCTGAGGTGTCAAAAAAAGGATCCAGGTACTTCAAGCAAAAATAATCTGCTATTTTTGTAGAATTTTTGCCTTAAAACCAAATGAACTTGTTTGGGTTCGGGCTGGTTTTTATATTTTTTTAGCACGCACAAAATGCATAGTACGTCTACATTATTTACCTTAGTTCATACTCTCTTATTGAGCGTCGCGCTGGTTCTGACCACCCAGGCCCAAATCAAAATCACTTCCCCGACAGATCGGTCGGTCTATCAGCGCGACATAACGGGCCAAACCACCATCTCGATATCCGGTACCTACTCACAACCCATCGATAAGCTTGAAGTGAGGGCAGTTCCCGTGATTCCTGGTCAGGGGATTGCAACGGATTGGAGCACACTTCAGGATAAAGTATCAGGTGGGGTGTTTCTGGGGACTCTGCGCCTGCAGGGAGGGTGGTACACTCTGGAAGTGCGGGGGATTCGGGCGGGTACGGTCGTTGACCGGGACGTGGTTTCCAGGATGGGCATAGGCGAGGTGTTTCTTATTGCCGGACAGTCTAATGTACAGGGCCTGATTGAATCGCCTGGCCCCGCCGCTACCGACGATCGGGTAAACTACATTGTATATGATAACACGGTCAATTCGCTGTTTGATCCGCCGGCCCCTACGTTTGCGCATTTGGAGTCTACCGTAACCGTAGGCCCCCGGGGTCAAACCGCCTGGTTCTGGGGAATACTCGGCGATCAGCTGACCCGCAAGCTAAATGTGCCGGTTCTTTTCATCAATACCGCCTGGGAAGGTACCTCGGTACAAAACTGGGCGCAAAGTGCCGTCGGACAAGTCACCAAGAGTGCTTACGGGGGATTCCCCTATCCGGCTCAGATGCCCTACGGGAATTTGCTTATTTCTACCCAGCATTATGTAAATCAATTGGGAGTAAGAGGCATTTTGTGGATGCAGGGCGAGGCCGACAATTTTCCGTTGAATACCAGCGCCAGTGTCTACCAGCAGGCTTTGCAGTTCCTGATCAATAAGCTCAACAGCGACACAGGTAAGCGCATTAACTGGGTCATATCCCGTACTTCACGTGCTCTAAATGATGATTCCCACCAGTCCACTATAAGTCAGGCAGTGATCAATGGGCAAAATGCCGTGCTCAATACTACTTTCAATAGTACTTTTCCCGGACCCGAAACGGACAACTCTTATGTGCCGCGCCCCGATGGTACTCACTTCAAAGGACTGGAGGGAATGAAAATCCTGGCCGATCTTTGGAATGCCTCCCTTAATACGACCTTCTTTTCCACCATTACGCCGGTTTTACCTACGCCTATACCAGCTATTACAACCGCCTGCGGGCAGGATAACGCAACAGTTAGCCTTACTTTGCCCGCTGGGTACTCATCCTATTCGTGGTCAACTGGACAAACAGGTAGAACGATCGTCATCACCTCACCAGGGACCTACCGTGCTGTGTTGAAAGATGCCAGCGGCAATGCTACTCTAAGCCCTGCCGTAACGCTGAACAACACCGTTCGACCCTTCAAACCTACTATCATACCGGGCGGGCAACAGCAAGCCTGCGCCGATTCGGGATTTGTATTTTCTGCTTCGGGAGGAACTGATTTTTTTCTGTGGAGTGATGGCAGCAGTGCCAAATCGTTGAAAGCAATGCAATCGGGAAATTATACGGTAAAAGCCCGGAATGTATTCGGCTGTGAATCGGAAACGTCCGCACCGGTTTCGCTCACGGTTCGACCCAAAATCACGCAGCCCCTGATCGAGCAATCAGGGCCATTCAGCTTGAGTAGTTCAATCCCTGAAACCGGACTTAACGAAAAGTTTGAGTGGAAAGTAGGGGATAGCTTCTTGAAACCGGAAACCCCAGCGATCAAAGTAACGAAATCGGGCAACTACACGTCTCGCGCCAGGTCGGTTTTTACGCTGGGTAATAACAATACTCTCACATGCTATTCGACTTTCTCCGCTCCTTTTTCTTACGAAACATCGGAGGGAGATGGAGTAGTGATTTTTCCTAATCCCAGTCAGGGCGGAATTATTGCCATCGAGACGCGCGATGACCTCACCAACGCTGAGGTAGTCTTCTACAATGTAAATGGTGCGGTTCTGCGTACGCAGCATTATCCTATACTGAATCAGCGCCGTACTATCGATGCCCGAGCGCTTGCACCGGGCCTGTACATTGTACGGGTGCGAGCCCCGGGACTGGACGTGACAAAGCGTATTGTTATTGATTGATAAAATATGACTTCCCGGAGGCCCCTGTTTTACAGGGGCTTTTTTGCGCCCCTTGCTTTACCAAATCTGCTTCTGGCCAATTTGGTTGGTAAGTTTACACCTTGTAATTTTGAGCCTATTTGAATTGAATCCCCCAGGTGTAATTGTGTGAACATTTTACACCAACAGTACGTTGAAAACACAGTACCATGAACACGAGTTACCTTCCATCCGATTTCCTTCCCATTGTCGTTCAGTTTGTGCTGGCGGCGGCTTTTATTGTGGGTACCATGATCGTCACCCATAATATTGGCCCCAGTCGGAAAAGCAAGTTGAAAGACGATCCCTTCGAGTGTGGCATCGAGGTCGTCGGGAACGCCCGCACGCCCATTTCGGTAAAATACTTTCTAGTGGCGATTCTCTTCGTACTCTTTGACGTAGAGGTCATTTTTATGTATCCCTGGGCCGTGAATTTCAAGCAATTAGGGATGTTGGGTTTTATCGAGATGATATTGTTTATGTCCCTTCTGCTGGCGGGCTTCTTTTACATCATCCGTAAGGGAGTTCTTAAGTGGGAGGAGTGAAATTAGTTGACAATGAACAGAGAATAATGACCAATTGCTTGCTTTCTGACTCTTCAATTATTCATTATTCACCGTTTACTATCCATTAAATAAATGAAACCTGAAATAGTTGAAGCTCCCAAAGGGCATACCGGCTCCGGTTTTTTCGCTACTTCGTTTGATGAAGTGATCGGTATAGCCCGGAGCAATTCCCTTTGGCCGTTGCCATTTGCCACCTCTTGTTGTGGTATCGAGTTCATGGCTACCATGGGTTCCCACTACGACATTGCCCGTTTCGGTTCCGAGCGGCCCAGCTTCTCGCCCCGGCAGGCTGATTTGCTGATGGTGATGGGTACCATTGCTAAGAAGATGGCTCCCATTGTGAAGCAAGTATATTTGCAAATGGCCGAACCCCGCTGGGTACTGGCGATGGGCGCTTGTGCTTGCAGCGGCGGTATTTTTGATTCATACAGTGTGTTGCAGGGTATTGATCGTATCATTCCGGTTGATGTTTACGTGCCGGGCTGCCCACCCCGCCCCGAGCAGGTGCTGGAAGGGTTAATGCAAGTGCAGGAAATGGCCCGCAATGAGTCTTTGCGTCGCCGCAATTCGGAGGAGTACGCCCATTTGCTACAATCATTCAACATTGAATAATTCCTATGCTTAACAACCAGGAAGTAGCCGAAGCGTTGATTGAAAAATTTGGAGGAGACGTATTCGATTTTGAGGAGCCGTACGGAATGCTGACGCTTACCACCACGCGCGGGCAGATCATTCCGATGCTGGAATTCCTTTTCAATCACGAGAAATTCAAAGCCAATTTTCTCACCGATCTCACGGGGGTGCATTATCCTGACACGCCGGGGAGAGAATTTGCGGTTGTATACCACGTACACAGCCTGATTCATAATTTCCGGCTGCGAATCAAGGTGTTTCTGGCAGAAGAGGACATTCATATCCCCACCGCCACAGGCCTCTACTCGTCCGCTAACTGGATGGAGCGTGAAACCTACGATTTCTTTGGTATCCTGTTCGAAGGGCATCCAAACCTGATCCGCATTTTGAATATCGAGGAAATGGATTACTTTCCAATGCGTCGGCAGTACCCGCTCGAAGACAACACCCGCGAGGATAAAACCGACGCTCTTTTTGGGCGCTGATGTTAATTATGAATGAGTGATTGATTGATAGAATAATTAAAAGATGTAGTTTTTTAACATTCAATCCTCGTTCCGGCGATCAGGTCTATTATCCAAAATTGAAATGAGATGGAAAACGATATAGAACTCATACACAGTGTTAATGCCCTGGCAAGGCGAGACCAACCCGAGCTTGTAGGTGAGCTGACCACGCTGAACCTGGGCCCTACGCACCCCGCCACACATGGCATTTTTCAGAATATTCTGCAGATGGACGGAGAAATCATCGTGTCCACCGAGCAGACTATTGGCTATATTCATCGTGCTTTTGAGAAAATTGCGGAACGTCGGCCTTATTACCAGATTACGACGCTTACCGACCGCATGAATTATTGTTCTTCCCCGATCAACAATCTGGGCTGGCACATGACCATGGAGAAGTTTCTGCACGTAGAGGTTCCTAAGCGGGCGCAGTATATCCGGGTGATTATGATGGAGCTGGCGCGGATTTCCGATCACCTGATCTGCAACGGTATTTTGGGGGTAGACACGGGAGCTTTCACTGGCTTTCTCTATTTGTTCGAGAAGCGCGAGGAAATTTATGAAATATATGAGGAAGTGTGTGGGGCACGCCTAACCACCAATATGGGCCGGGTAGGCGGCATGGAGCGGGATCTTTCCAGCGAAGCGATTCGCAAGTTGCGCGAATTCATCAAGTCATTTCCACCGGTAATGCGGGAGTTTGAACAGCTGTTCAATCGGAACCGAATTTTCATGGATCGCCTCATCAATGTAGGCAGCATCTCTGCCGAACGCGCGCTTAACTATGGCTTTACGGGCCCTAACCTGCGGGCTGCGGGGGTAGATTACGATGTGCGGGTAATGAATCCGTATTCGTCCTACGAGGATTTTGATTTCAACATTCCCATTGGCCAGAGCGGCGATACCTACGATCGGTTCATGGTACGTAACGGCGAGATTTGGGAAAGCCTCAAGATCATTGAACAAGCCCTCGAAAACCTGCCTGAAGGCCCCTACTACGCCGATGCACCCGAGTACTATTTGCCCCCAAAGGACAACGTGTACACCAGCATGGAAGCACTCATCTACCACTTCAAAATCGTGATGGGGGAAATCGACGCACCTATTGGTGAGATATACCACGCGGTGGAAGGCGGCAACGGAGAATTGGGTTTTTATATGATCAGCGACGGTGGACGTACCCCCTACCGACTGCACTTCCGGCGTCCCAGTTTCATTTACTATCAGGCTTTTCCTGAAATGTGTGTGGGTAGTACCCTATCGGACGCAATCGTTATCATGAGTAGCCTGAACGTAATCGCGGGCGAACTAGATAGTTAAAAAAAGCTGATAGTTAACAATTGAAATTAGTATCAAGTTGGAGTTGATGGACTAACTAAAGAGTTTTTAAGAGTGAATTACCTTTAATTTTCTACTATCAATTTTCAATCGCACCGGCGACTCGGTTTCCATTAAAAAAATGACTCAGGTAGCTAATCCCATAGAATTTACGCCGGAACGACTGGCTTTGGTTAAGGACATGATTACCCGCTATCCGCAGGGAAAGCAGAAATCCGCCTTGCTTCCTGTGCTACACGTGGCACAGGATCAGTGGGGATGGCTCAGCAGCGAGGTGATGGATCATGTGGCCGAATTGCTGAGCATTGAACCCATAGAGGTGTATGAGGTAGCTACTTTTTACACGATGTTTCATCTCCAACCCGTTGGAAAAAATGTGATCGAGTACTGCCGCACAGGTCCTTGTTGCCTGATGGGCGCCGAAAGTGTGTACGACCACTTGCAGCAGAAACTCGGCATTACAACCGGAGAGACTACCGCCGATGGGCTATTCAGTTTGAAAGAGGTAGAATGCCTGGCCGCCTGTGGCTGGGGACCGGTGTTTCAGATTCGAGAAAAGTATTACATGAATCTGACCAATGAAAGGGTGGATTCAATCATTGAGGAATTGAGCCAATAGCTTTAAAAACATGGCAAAGAAAATATTACTGGAACACGCCCACATCGACGGCATCGAAACCTTCGACACTTACCGCAAAAACGGGGGATACGAAGCGCTGGAAAAGGCCATAAAAACCATGACCCCCGAAGCTGTGGTGGAAGAAGCCAAGAAATCGGGCGTTCGGGGACGTGGCGGTGCCGGCTTCCCAATGGGCATGAAGTGGGGCTTTCTGGCTAAGCCTGAGGGGGTACCCCGCTACCTGGTCTGCAATGCCGACGAGTCGGAGCCGGGTACCTTCAAAGACCATTATCTGATGAAAACGCTCCCTCATCTCCTGATTGAGGGTATGATCATATCCAGCTTCGCGCTGGGGGCCAATAAGTCGTTCATTTACGTGCGGGGCGAGCTGATGTACGTAATTCAGATTCTGGAAAAAGCTATTGCCGAAGCCAAAGCTCAGGGCTTTCTGGGAAAAAATATCCTGGGCTCGGGCTATGATCTGGAACTGATCGTTCATCCTGGCGGTGGCGCCTACATCTGTGGTGAAGAAACCGCCTTGCTCGAATCACTGGAAGGCAAGCGGGGCAATCCCCGGAACAAACCGCCATTCCCGGCTGTGAAGGGACTGTATCAGTCGCCCACGGTTGTAAATAACGTGGAATCTATCGCCAACATGGTTTGGATTATCACCAACGGCGGCGATGCATATGCTGCCGTTGGTGTCGGACGTAGCACGGGAACCAAGCTCATATCCGCGTCGGGCCATATCCGAAAGCCCGGCGTGTACGAAATCGAACTGGGCCTGTCGGTAGACGAATTCATGAACTCCGACGAGTACTGCGGCGGTATCCGCGATGGTCATCAACTGAAAGCCCTGGTAGCCGGCGGCTCGTCCGTACCTATCATTCCCGCCAATTTGGTGTATAAGACGGCCAACGGCGAGGACCGCCTGATGAGCTATGAGTCGCTTTCGGACGGTGGTTTTGCCACGGGTACCATGTTGGGTTCGGGCGGGTTCATTGTTTATGACGAAACGGCGTGCATTGTACGTAACACCTGGAATTTCTCGCGCTTCTATCACCATGAATCTTGCGGACAATGCAGTCCCTGCCGGGAGGGTACCGGCTGGATGGAGAAAGTATTGCACCGCCTTGAACATGGCCACGGCCACATGCGCGATATTGACCTGCTGGTGGATGTCGCTAAAAAAATAGAAGGAAATACGATTTGCCCGCTCGGCGACGCTGCGGCCTGGCCCGTAGCCAGTGCCATCCGCCATTTTCGCGACGAATTCGAGTGGCACGTGACGCATCCCAAAGAGGCTACCCAGCCGGGGGCGGTGTATAGGGGTGAAGTAGAGTTAGTTTAATTTAATTTTGAATGAGTGAATGATAGAATGATAGAGTAGGGCTTTCGCTAATTTAATTTATTCTATCATTCTATCAATCCATCATTCTATCATTCAAAAGATGGAAGATACCAAACCGCAATTATTTAAGATAACCTTCGACGGCATTGAGGTCGAGGTAGAACCCGGCACGACCATCATGCAGGCGGCGCGCCGTATTGCCGAGGCTGACGCTAGTCAGGGGCATCTGGTGCCGCCCGCCATGTGCTATTATAAGCCCCTCGAAGGCAGCGGCGGCAAGTGCCGTGCCTGCCTGGTACGGGTAGCGCAGGGTTCGGCGAAGGATACCCGCCCTATGCCCAAGCTCATACCTTCCTGCATTACGCAGGTGCAAGACGGGATGGTGGTCGAGAACGTGACCAACCCGGCAGTGCTGGAAGAGCGGAAAGCCATCGTGGAGTTTCTGCTGTTAAACCATCCCCTCGACTGTCCTATCTGTGATCAGGCGGGGGAATGTCACTTGCAGGATTTTGCCTACGAACATGGTTCATCCAATCAACGCTATGAGGAAGAACGCCGTACGTTCGAAAAGCACGACATCGGACCCTATATTCAGCTGCATATGACGCGCTGCATTTTGTGCTACCGCTGCGTTTATACCGCCGACCAGATCACCAATAAGCGTGTGCACGGGGTATTGGGTAGGGGTGATGCAGCCGAGATCAGTACATACATTGAGAAAGCCATCGATAACGATTTTTCGGGCAACGTGATCGACGTGTGCCCGGTAGGTGCTTTGACGGATAAGACCTATCGTTTCAAGAACCGTGTGTGGTTTTCCAAACCCGTGGACGCACACCGCGACTGTGACAAATGCAGCGGTCACGTGACGCTATGGTACCGGGGTGAAGAAGTAATTCGGGTTACGGCCCGCAAAAACGAATGGGGGGAAGTAATGGAGTTCATTTGTAACACCTGCCGTTTTGAGAAGAAGAAAACAAGTGACTGGGTCATTGAAGGTCCTACGAAGGTGGTTCGGAGTTCGGTGGTGTCGGCCAATAAGTACCGCGCCGATACGATCAAGACTCCTGATTTCGCCCTTCGGCTGGCTAATTCCCAATATAAGCCCATTGACGATGCGCGCCCGTTCATTACCGACGATGCTACCATCCGTCAACTGAGCATCGAGAATAACAAAAAAGCTAACGAACGATCGTTAGCGGAAAACAGCAATAATTAGATTTAGGGAGAAGAGCAGGAAGGGAATAAGGGAAAGGGGAGTTATCTTATAAAAGAACCCACTATCTACTAAATCGTCACTGTCAACTATCCATTATCAACTGTCGCCTCGGGGCGCCCCGAACTAAGTAAATGGAATTAACCGCATTTATCATCAAGGCTGTCATTATCCTCGTCATTTTTGGATTGACGCTTTTTATTGCCATGTACTCTACCTATGGCGAGCGTAAGGTAGCCGGGTTTATTCAGGACCGCCTCGGGCCTGACCGGGCTGGCCCCTGGGGTCTTTTGCAGCCCCTTGCCGATGCCGGAAAAATGTTTTTTAAGGAAGATTTCATTCCTGCCCAGGCTAATAAATGGTTGTTCATTGCCGGACCCTGTCTGGCCATGCTTACCGCGTTGATGGCGAGTGCCGTCATTCCGTTTGGCAGTACTTTGCGCTACGACGGGGTCGAAGTGGCGGTGCAGGCCGTTGAGGCAAATATCGGCATTCTGTACATATTCGGGGTTGTTTCGCTAGGGGTATATGGCTTAATGATCGGCGGCTGGGCTTCCAACAACAAGTTTTCGTTGCTTGGAGCCATTCGTGCCGCCTCGCAGAATATTAGCTATGAAGTAGCAATGGGCCTTTCGATCATAGCAATTATAATGATTAGCAGCTCTTTGTCTATCGGCGACATCGTGGCCCAGCAACATGGCGGCAACTGGAATATCTGGTACCAACCGCTAGGTTTCATTATATTCCTGACCTGTGCTTTTGCGGAGTGCAACCGGACTCCTTTCGACTTACCCGAGTGCGAAACCGAACTCGTAGGCGGCTATCACACGGAATATAGCAGCATGAAACTGGGATTTTACCTCTTTGCCGAGTATATTAATATGTTCGTTTCATCGGCGGTGATTTCGGCGCTTTACTTTGGCGGCTACAACTACCCCGGTATGGATTGGGTGTATACGCAGCTCACCAATGCTTTTGGCAACGTTGCAGGCCATAATGTAGCTACCCTGCTGGGCACGGCGGTATTTTTTGCCAAATCGCTTTTTGGTGTGTTCTTTTATATGTGGGTGCGTTGGACGCTTCCTCGCTTTCGTTACGATCAGCTTATGAATCTGGGCTGGAAAGCCCTGATTCCGCTGGCAATGCTGAATATTGTCATCACAGGCCTGGCAGTCATGTTTCTGCAACCAGCCCTGACCGCGATGCTGAAATGAAAATTGTTGAATTGTTGAAAGCGACTCCGGCTTTCACTTTCATCTTCTTGCTATTTCAAAAATACTTTGAGCGCCACGGGGTGCCCCGCTTTGTGCCTTTGCCACTTTGTCCCTTAAAAAATGCAACTGACCAACCGATCTAAGCAAGTAAGTAATAAACAGATGACGCTGGCCGAGCGGATATACCTCCCGGCCATTGCGACGGGCATGGCGATTACGATTAAGCACTTTTTCCAGAAAAAGGTCACGATCCGCTATCCCGAAGTGAAGCGGTACCTGGGGCCCGTTTTCCGGGGACGCCACGTGCTGAAGCGTGATGCCGAAGGCCGCGAGCGCTGCACAGCCTGCGGCTTATGCGCGGTAGCCTGCCCGGCGGAGGCAATTCAGATTGTGGCTGATGAGCGTAAAAAAGGCGAAGAAAACCTCTACCGCGAAGAAAAATACGCAGCGATCTACGAAGTGAATATGCTACGCTGCATTTTTTGCGGTCTGTGCGAAGAAGCCTGCCCCAAACAAGCCGTGTATTTACGCCATGACGAATTCGTGCCGGTATTTACCGAGCGGGATCAAGTGATTTGGGGAAAAGACCTGTTGGTAGAAAACATGAACAACCGCTATCTCCGCGAAGCCTGGACCAAAGAAGAAGCTCAGGCCCAGGACGACGCCAAAGTCCGTGGTGAACTAATTGAGGTACAGCCACGGGCGATACCCTAAGTTAGTTGATAAGGGAGATTTGTTAATGTAGCGGATTTACTGGATTATCAACAGTCCTACCCCAAGCGAGAATCATTTATCATTCATAATTCATTAGTAGACGTGCTTCCATTAACACTCTCTATTTTTTATTTCCTGTCGTTTCTGACGGTCCTCAGCGCGCTGATGGTGATTTTCTCACGGAGCCCTATTCATAGCGTGTTGTACCTGATCCTGACATTCTTTTGTCTGTCGGGTCATTACGTGCTCTTGAACGCGCAGTTTCTGGCCGTGGTGAACATCATCGTGTATGCCGGGGCCATCATGGTACTCTTCCTTTTTGTGATCATGTTCCTGAACATGAAGGAAGATGAGAAGGATTTGGTACCTAATGTGACCAAAATAGCAGCCTCCATCGTAGCCGGTACCGTTTTCATTATTCTTTTTGGCGCCTACCGCAAATCACAGGTAGGTACCTACGATCCTGCTACCTTCAACTCGCAAGCGGGTATGGTGGAAAGCCTCGGGCAGGTCTTGTTCCGTGATTATCTGCTGCCCTTCGAACTAGCTTCGGTACTTTTCCTAATTGCAATGGTAGGTGCTGTGATGCTGGGAAAAAGGGAATTGGGAGAACGGCACTTTTAAGGGTAACAAATACCTTCAACTTTATGGTAAAAGCATTCTTTTAGTTATAGCAGGGAGCAACATAATTAGCAATTACAGCTGGGGAGATACTTATGCATTAGCTTCCCAGAATCAAATCCGATCCCTTTTCTCCAATCATGATACAGGCTGCGTTGGTATTGCCGGCAATGATTCGCGGCATGATGGAGGCATCTACCACGCGTAATCCTTCAATACCCCGCACGCGCAGCTTTTCATCCACCACTGCATTTTCATCCTGACCCATCTTGCAGGTACCTGCCGGGTGATAAACGGTTTCCATGATTTTTTTCATGTATATGATCATTGCTTCGTCTGAACTACGGTCCGGCGGGGCGGTGATTTCTTTGCGATAAGGAGCGAAAGCATCTGCTTCCATCAGTTCGATAGCACGTTTGGTACCTGCCAGAAGTGTTTTTAAGTCCTCCTCTTCGGACAAAAAACTGGGTTGAATCAGCGGAGCTTCACCTGGATTAGCGGAGCGAAGTCCCACGTAGCCCCGGCTACAGGGTTTGAGCAGTGTAGGCAGTATGGTATAGCCACTTGTATAGGGAAAGGTGCTGAGGTCGTATAGACTGGCCGTGGAATCATTTCCAAGGTGAATGGGTGAGAAATGAAACTGAAAATCAACTGGGTCGGGCGAGTCGGTCATTTTCAGAAAAGCTACTGCTTCCAGCGGGCCCATGGTAAGCGGCCCTTGTTTGAAAAGGGCATAGTTCAGTAGCCCAAGTACCTGCCGCCAGGGGCGCAGTTCATGATTGGCCAGGTTAACCGTAGACAAGGCACTAACGGGAAGAAACAAATGATCCTGTAAGTTCTTCCCCACGCCCGGCAGATCTTTTTTTACGGGAATCCCATGTTTTTTTAGCTCATCGGTCGCTCCGATTCCCGATAGCATCAATAGTTGGGGCGAGTTGAAGGCTCCTGCCGACAGGATAACTTCTTTGGTAGCCAAGGCTTGCTGCACTGTCGATTTTCCAGTCTGGAACTTTATGCCCGTTGCCCGATCTTGCTCGATTAAAATCCGGTGGGTAAGGGTATTAGTCAGTACTTTCAGGTTAGGCCGACTTATGGCAGGTTTTAGGAAGGCCCCAGCGGTACTATGTCGTTTCTGATTTTTGGTTGTAAACTGAAATAGACTGGCTCCGATTTGCTCCTGTCCGTTGTAATCCGGGTTGGCAGGTAGGCCCTGCTCGACACAAGCTGCCACGAAAGCATCGGCGACGGGCGTACGATACCGCTGTGCATACGTTACGTTCAGTTCACCGCCCTGGCCGTGGTAGCCATTATGAATTTGCTCATTGTGCTCCGAGCGGATAAAGTAGGGCAGTACCTCATCGTAGCTCCATCCGGCATTGCCCAGAGCCGCCCACTCGTCGTAGTCGGCGCGATTGCCACGCACATACGCCATGGCATTGGTCGAACTGCTCCCACCCAGCGTTTTGCCGCGGGGCAGGTATATCCTTCGGTTCAGAACGTGCGACTGGGGCTCGGTAAAGTACCCCCAATCTACGGTAGTGTGGTTGAGTTTGGCATAGGCCGCCGGAATATGGATTTCCATTTTCCGGTCAGGTGCGCCCGCTTCTACCAGTAGTACCGAGATCGCCGGGTCGGCAGAAAGGCGATTGGCCAACACACAGCCGGCAGAACCTGCCCCCACGATGATGTAATCAAACAGCATAAACCAGAATAATGTAAACAGAAAAATTACTGTCCAGCTAAATTACGCTTTATTCTTACGCACCCTAACTCGCTTTAGGCTGATAGCAAAACACCACATCTCCACTGTCAAATGCCTGGGATTTTACCAAAGTAAGATTCACCCTTTCTTCTAAATCACCAAAGATGGTCATGCCGCTGCCTATGGCGACGGGATTGACGAACAAATGGTACTCGTCGATCAGTCTGGCTCCGATGAGCGACGAAACAAATTCGGCTCCGCCGTACACGAGAGTGTCTTCGCCTTCTTGATTTTTGAGTTGATTGATTTCGTCCACAAGATTGCCTTTGGCCAGGATCGTATTGGCCCAGAGCGATGCTTCGAGGGTTTTCGTAAAAACCACTTTGGGTTTGTCTACCATTTTCTTGGCAAAAAAATATTCCCGGCTATCGGGCTGGTTGTTTACTACATCGGTCCAGTAATTCACGGACCCGTCCGTCATTTTTCTACCCAGCAAAATGGTGTCCGAGCTATCGGTAAATGCATGGACGTACGCTACGAGGTTGCTGTCCTATTCCCCCAAGACCATCCAGCCCATTTCTCCGTTTGGCCCGGCTACGTACCGATCTATTGAGACTTGTATTGTAATTTTAGCTTTCTTACTGTTTTGCTGAAATCCTTTATTGGAAAAATTATTCCATCCGGAATTTTACGATTCTAACGTGAATTCGATAAGTAGGGTAGAATTATAAACTCCTCCTGGAACTTACTGCTATATCTGGTGAAAAAATCGCTGTGGATGATTTGATCGATTTGGTGGCGGTAGGCCACCGAAGTTTTGAATGGCGGTTCCGAAAAGCCATGCATCACTCGGTAGTGGACTATATACAATGGGTGAAAGTAGAGGCGGCCAAGCGGAGTTTTGAGAGTACACGTATCAGGGAAGGGATGTTCGATGTGGGCTATACGGACACCAAGGCATTCCGCGAGCTGTTCAAGAAAATTACAGTACTGACGCCCGTGGAGTACCGCAATAAATAGTATAAAGACGCAGTTTTAGCATGACCTGTTCAATGCAGGGTACTTTGAGGGAACCCTGGGTTTCTCCAGTCTTTCCGACTTAGCCCCGCTTTTCATTCTGCTCCGTATATTTGTAAAAAAACTGCCGAGATCGAACCGCCAAACCGTCTTGACGAGCCACAACCGAAAGCAACCACTTTGCCGCATCGCATGAAGCAGCGGCACCTGTGGACAATACTGCTGGCCAACGGCCTGTTTGCCCTGTTTGCTAATCTGCTGTTTTTCTTCAACCTCATCGCACCCATCAGTACTTCTCCCAACAAATGGCCTTTCATTTTACTGGGCCTGATGGTGTACAGCATTCAGGTTGGTCTTATTTATTTTCTGGTCAGAAAGTACGCGCCTACCCGCTGGCTCTTTCAGCCTTTCCGGGGGAAAGAGTGGCTCTGGGGGTTAGGCATGGCTCTTATCGTGTGGCTAGTGGCCAATGCTGCCAAGGGGTACCTACTGCCAGGCAGTTTCCCCAAACTCAACTCAACGCGTAGCTTTACCCGTTTTTTACCCATTTTTTTGTTCAATTCAATACCGGGCGCACTAATTGAGGAGTACCTGTTTCGGTTTTTGCCCGTTCGCTTCGCCGAGATTCAGGGTTTTTCCCGCCGGCAGACGGTAGTACTCTTTCTAGCCGTACTGATCTTTTTTACAGCCACTCATATCCCTGCTTACCTTTGGCAATACCACAGTACCCTTTGGTCGCTCTGGAATCCCTTTTCGATGGGAACCGCCTTTCTTTTTGTCTACTATGCTACCCGAAATATAGCCTTTACGACCTTGTTTCACGCTTTTTATAACAATAGTTGGATGCTCCATGGCTCGTCCAGTGTGAAGGATTATTCCCTGGTCATAGTCGTGAGCCTGGTGTGGTTTGTGTGGCGGACAAGTCGAAAAAAAGCTTCTTATTTGCCAACCTCTCATATCTGATTTCTAAATTTTTTTGCTGCATTCACATGAAAAAATTCGTTTTATTCCTGGGTCTTGGTTCACTTCTACTAAGTGGTTTGGTTGCATTCGTGGCAAAAAAACGGCCGACTACCCGCGTCATTGCGCATCGGGGCGCCTGGAAAAACACAAAGGTACCCCAGAATTCCCTGGCTGCGCTGCGAGAAGCCGCGCGACTGGGCTGCTATGGAAGTGAGTTCGATGTCCACATGGCTGCTGACTCGGTACTTTTCGTCAATCACGACCACACGATTCAGGAAGTTTCCATCGAAACAAGTACGTCCCCTACCCTGAAGGCGCTAAAGCTGAGTAACGGCGAACCCCTGCCCACGGTTGAATCATACCTTTTGCAGGGTAAAAAACTGAAAAAGATGCGTCTTGTGTTGGAAATAAAAACTTCACAATTGGGCAAAGAGCGTTCACTGGCATTGGCCGAAAAATGTGTTGAATTAGTCAGGAAGACCAAAACACAAAAGCAGGTAGATTACATTGCCTTCGATTATGATGTGTGCAAAAAAGTGAAGGAACTGGACCCATCGGCCCAAGTGACTTATCTCAATGGAGACAAGACTCCCGCGCAGGTGGCAGCCGACGGGCTTGATGGATTGGACTACAATCAGAATGTCTACAAGAAAAACGAAGCCTGGATTCAGGAATCTCAGCAGCATACATTGACGCTCAATGCCTGGACGGTCAATGATAGTACCTCCATGGAATGGTTTATGGAGAAAGGCTTTGACTACCTCACAACGGATGAACCCGAACGCCTGCTGAAATTGAAAAAGAAGTAGTTGCCTGTATGCTCTATCTTTAAAATGCCAGGAACAAGCGCGCCTGGTCATCGATTAATTGATCGACTAATTTGTCGGTAATTTTTCCCTTAACAAAATTCTTGTGCATAAACGGAATCCGCACTTTCTGCGCCAGTACATGCATACCCAGATAATTGAGTACGTCAGTAAGATGGCTTAGTCCCAGCGCATTCCCCTGAACACCATCCGAAAGGCCTACCAGAGCGCACTTTTTGTGAATGAGGGCATTGGGATAGCTAAGCCCATCGATGAATGCCTTAAAAACGCCGGGAAAGGAATTGTTGTACTCAGGTACAATGAAAACAAATTTCTCCGAGTCCTCCATCATGGTTCTCAGCGTGTTGAATTGCTCGTTTTTGCCGGAATTATTATACAAAGCGGAGAATACGAAATCGTTAGGAAGATCGGCCAGATCCAGGATTTGACTTTCAGCCTTATGACTATTGAGCAGTTTATGATAAAATTCGGCAACCTGAATTGTTTTTGAATCAGGACGGTTGGTGCCGGCGACAATGGTAATCATTTATTTAGTTGACAGTTGATAGTGAAAACAGGGCCGCTGGCGGTTGAAAATGCCGATTCTCAAACTTTGGGTAACTTAGAAGCTGTTTGAATTAATCTTCTTAATGTTAAAATGGTGATTTTTCATCAATCCCGCGTTACCAAAATCCTCATGGCGCCGGCCACCCGGTTGGCGCTGCCAAACTGCGGTTTTGGTGCCTTGTCTTGATAAAAAATCGCTCATTTACCTTATTAAAATTTAACTCAAACAGCTTCTAAATTTTTCGCTTTAGAATTTAAGGTGGGGTCTTGCATGCTCTTAATAAGTCAAACCAACGGCAAATAGTTTATAGGAAGCAAGATTATGCGAATACAGATCGTGGCTTTGGTTTTTTTTTAACCATTGGTAAATTGCCGTTTTAACAGGAATCATCACTTTTTGCGTTAGTAGTATATGAAAAGTAACAACTTCCACAATCGTCGTGGCTTTCTCAGAAAGAGCGTTTTGGCGTCACTCACAGCCGCCTTGGGTACCGAACTGGCCTTTGCTGATAAAATACCCGCTCACTATATGCCCCTTATTCTGGAGGGCGGTGAATTGCCTGCCGGAAAAAATAAAGAGCTGATCGTGCTCAACGACCGACCGTGGAACGTGGAAACGCCCCCGCATCTGCTAGATGATGCCATCACCCCCGCCGACAAGATGTTCATCCGCAATAACGGCAACCCACCTGCGGAAGTGGACGTAAAAACCTGGACCCTAACCATCGACGGCGAATCGGTAAAGTCAAAGAAAACGTTTTCGCTGCAAGACCTGAAAACCAAGTTCAAGTCCCATACCTACCAGCTCACCCTGGAATGTGGCGGTAACGGACGCAAGGGTTTTTACCCCATTACGAGTGGTAATCAATGGGCTGAGGGAGCCGTAAGCTGCGCCGAATGGACGGGCGTTCGCCTCAAAGACGTACTCGAGAGCGTGGGCATAAAGCCCGATGCAGTCTACATTGGCTATTACGGCCAAGACACGCACCTCAGCGGTGACCCCAAGAAGGTACCTATTTCGAGGGGGGTACCTATGTCCAAGGCGCTGGAAGACGAAACCATTCTGGCCTGGGCCATGAATGGTAAGGACATTCCAATTATGCACGGTCATCCGCTACGACTGGTGATTGGGGGCTGGCCAGCTTCTACGTCGGGCAAGTGGCTGAGCCGAATTTCAGTGCGGAATATTGTGCATGATGGCGAGAAAATGGGTGGCGATAGCTACCGTGTTCCTGCCTATCCGGTGCAGCCGGGAGCCAAGGTACCCGATGAGGATATGAAAATCATCGAGTCTATGCCCATCAAATCGGTCATCACTTACCCCCGGACGGGAGCTACCCTGGAAAAGGGGCAGGCACTCGCGGTGCGGGGTCATGCCTGGGCCGGTGACTTATCCGTAAAAGAAATGATGGTGTCGATGGATTACGGAGCTACCTGGCAGGCCTGCGCTCTGAAAGCACCTAAAAACCGGCTGGCGTGGCAGCAATGGTCAGCCAATCTCAAATTCCCCGGAAAGGGGTACTATGAAATCTGGGCCAAAGCCACCGACAGCGAAGGTACCTCTCAAACCATGGTCATGTCCCCCTGGAACCCTAAGGGCTATATAAATAACTCCTGCCACCGCATTGCTGTAAAGGTAGTGTAGATGTTGATTTATGTATTTGTTGAACTGTTGAAGGAAAGTTCAGCTTTTGCTGCACTCTACTCTCAATTTTTAAAAAACTTTGCCGCTCTGTCACTTTGGAACTTTGTGCCTTTGCCACTTCAATTCTTTGCCCGTAAAAAATGAAATCACATAAAATTCTCACCCCTACCCTGATCGTGGCCTGCTTCCTCATGGGAGCTGCCTTTCGGTCTGATCCACTGGTAAGTTCCAGAAAAGGTACCTCCCAAATTAGGCTGGACACGACCAAAAAGAGTTTAGACCCCACTACCGGATTGGTCATTGATGAAGGGTTGGATATGGTGCGGGCTCACTGCACGGCCTGCCATTCTAGCAAGCTCATCACGCAGTTTGGCGGTACGCGCGAGGTGTGGATCGAAAAAATACGCTGGATGCAACGTAAGCAGAATTTGTGGGACTTGGGGGAATCCGAGCCGCCCATCCTGGACTACCTCGTGAAGCACTACGGCCCGATTGGTGCCTTTGACCGGCGGGAACCGTTGAAAGATATAGAGTGGTATAAGTTGGGGAAGAGTAAATGACAACGGAAGAATTCAAGTAGAGGGCGTTTCCAGTCTTTCGGATACGCCCTCTACTTGTATCTGGTTTACCCGTGTGTGTTAAGACAGCAATTCGTAAATTCCAGCCACGCCCTGGCCGCCACCCACACAGGCCGTTACCATGCCGTATTTTTGGTCGCGGCGGCGCATTTCGTTGAATAGCTGTACGGAAAGCCGCGCGCCCGTGGAACCCAGCGCGTGGCCCAGGGCAATAGCGCCGCCATTGGGATTGACGATTTCGGGATTCATACCCAGGGTACGCATCACTGCCAGCGACTGTGCTGCAAAGGCTTCATTCAGTTCAATCTGTTCTATATCGGATAGTTGCAAACCGGCCTGTTTCAGTGCCTTAGGTACCGCCGCCACTGGACCGATGCCCATGATGCGGGGATCGACGCCCGCCGTAGCGTAGGCCATCATGCGAGCAATGGGTTTCAGGCCCAGTTCGTTCACCATCTTTTCCGACATCACTACTACGAAAGCGGCACCGTCAGAAGTTTGGGAAGAGTTGCCTGCCGTCACCGAACCGCCTGCCGCGAACACGGGGCGTAGCCGTCCCAAGGCTTCGGGCGTGGTATCGGCACGGGGCCCTTCGTCCTTAGCCACGGTATATTCGCGGGTTTTCTTATTGCCTGCTTCGGCGTCAAAGTAGGTTTCCTTAACGCTAATGGGTACAATACCGCTATCAAACAGCCCTGCCTGCTGAGCCGCCAGAGCCTTTTGGTGCGATTGAAATGCAAATTGATCCTGATCCTCTCGGCTTACTTTATAGTCCTGCGCCACCTGCTCGGCGGTCAGGCCCATACTCAGGTAATAGTTGGGATTCGTATGCGCTATTTCATAGTTCAAAGCCGTTTTCCAGCCCATCACCGGTACCATTGACATGGACTCCGTGCCGCCCGCGATAATACAGTCGGCCATCCCGGCGTTGATTTTTCCAGCAGCCAGCGCAATAGCCTCCACGCCCGAACCGCAATAGCGATTGATAATCATCCCCGATACGCTTTCGGGCAAAGAAAGCAGGGATATGAAGCGTCCCATCTGCATCCCCTGTTCAGCTTCGGGTACGGCATTTCCCACGATCACGTCGTCCACTTGTGCGGGGTCGAGTTGTGGGATCTGGGCCATCATATACTTTATTACGTCGGCTCCCAGGTTGTCCGGACGGGTAAAACGGAACACGCCCCGGGGTGCTTTACCTACTGCCGACCGATAGCCAGCTACAATATATGCGTTCATAGATTATGGGTTGTTTAGAAAACTTTCTGTTTAAGCCATTTACCAATTACTATCCGCCATTAGGATAAATTAGTATGCCTGCATACTAATTGTAAAAGTACAGATTTATAACAAAACAAAAAACCGTCGCCCAATTGTTTCCGGGCGGCGGTTTCTGATGCTTTGGCTACTTTATTCCCTATCCCTGCGGATTAGCACCGACGGGTAACTGATGAACCGGCGCAGACTGCTTGGGCATCACAATCCAAAGGATGATGTACAACAGTACCATGTGCGTGGGGACGGGGATAAAGATGGCGAGGACGAACAGGACGCGTATCAGGACGACATCCACGTCGAAATAATCGGCCAATCCAGCGGCGACCCCACCAATGACCCGTTGATTCATGTTGCGAAATAATCTGTTATTTGTGTTCATGGCTCTATTATTTTTCGTTACTGATGAATCAAAGGTACTAGGTTATGCCAAGTAGTCTATATAAATTTTTATGAGCGGGTTCTTTAAAGTCAATGGTTCGGTAATATTTTGAGTCAAAGCACTAGATAAAAGAAGGCGTGTTAGTTTTGGGTATCTGACATCCAAACCACAACACGCCTATGGAAGGGCAAGCCCTCACCGACGCAATAGTAGCCAAAGCGGCCGAACTTAGCAAGTGCCGCCGCCAGTTTCTGAGTCACATCCTCGTACTGTTCATGAGCATTCGCCACCATATCAATTTCTCGCAACTGGCCCGTCACACCGACGCGTACTGCGAGCGCACGATGCGGCACCATTTCGAGCGGTTCGTCGATTTCGCCGCCATCAACCACCAACTCATACGCCAGCACGGCTCGGGCCACTTCGTGCTGGCCCTTGACCCGACCCACCTTCCCAAGAGCGGCAAGAAGACACCCGGCCTGGGAAAGTACTGGTCTGGGATGGCCCAAAAGGGCCTGTGGGGCCTGGAAGTGAGTCTGTTGTCGGTCGTCGACGTGGACAAGCGCACGGCCTGGCACCTGGATGCCGTCCAGACGCCTGGACCGTCCGAGCGGGAGGACAAAGACATCAGCCTGACCGACCACTACGCCCAACTCATTGCCTGGCAGGCCGATAACTGCCGGGCGCTGAGCGGCTACCTGTCCGCCGACGCCTACTTCGCCAAGGCCGGCTTCATCGATCGCGTGTGCAGCTCTATGGGCCTGCACATCGTCAGTCGGCTGCGCCAGGACGCCAGCCTGCGCTACCTTTACGACGGCCCCCGATCCGGCGGGCGGGGGCGGCCCCGACTCTACGCGGGCAAGGTCGACTGGGCCAAACCCGACTTCTCCTACTTTACCCTGAGCCACCAGGACGAAGAGCTGCGCGTCTACTCGGCCGTGCTGAACTGCCCCTTCCTGGGGCGCAACATCAGGGTGGCTTACACGCAGTACCTCGACGGGGCCAGCCTGCCGACCCACTACAAGCTCTATTTCTCGACTGACATCGACCTGCCCGCCTGGATGATCGCCAAATACTACGGCCTGCGCTACCAGCAGGAGTACCTCATCCGCGACGCCAAACAGTTCACGGGACTGTCCCACTGCCAGGCCAGGTCGGCCAACAAGATTGACTACCACGTCAACACCGCCCTAACGGCAGTCAACGCCGCTAAAATCGAGCATGGCGTCCAGGCCGACCAGCCCTTTTCAATGGCTGATATCAAGACGCTTTACCACAACCAGTTGCTGCTCGACCGATTTATTTCAATCTTGCCACTGGGCGTTGAGTTGGATAAAAATGACCCCAAAGTCCGGGCACTTTACCGATTTGGCTGCAAGGCCGCTTAATTATTACCGAACCATTG
>JBBRDE010000007.1:0-48885 GCA_038204185.1 Cytophagales bacterium | reverse complement strand
CTCATACGATTAACTTTTGACCATAAACCAACTCATGAACGAACGATTCAAAGCCAGCGGCCTGATGAACCCTATGTTTCCCGACGAGATCACCTTCGGCGAAAAAGGTGTGACCTTCAAAGTGCGCAAGGCGCTCAAAAGCACCGATAATTTTGTGTTTTACAATGATATTTCCGGTGTGGAGATCGACTCCGGTGTCTTCTTTTCCACGATTCGGGTCATTCCCCGGATGCGTACCGAGATTATTATGAATAATTTTACCAAGGGCGACGCTAAGAAAGTCAAGGACTTACTGCTGGCGAAAGTGCAGGCTTGATAAAAATTTGGGGCAGATGCTTGCGTTGCTTTCGGGAACGACTTACATTTGCACCCACAATTACGGGATTTGCCCCCAGTGGCAGACTCTAAATTTTTAATAACCGATCCTGAATAGCTCACAAACCGTTTGCCGGTCGGTTCGATCCTCTGAGTGTTAATCAGAAGATCAACATTAAAAACATAACCGATCCCGAATAGCTCAGTCGGTTAGAGCATCTGACTGTTAATCAGAGGGTCGTTGGTTCGAGCCCAACTTCGGGAGCCTGAAAATCAAGTACTTAGCGTTTATTCGCTAGGTGCTTTTTTCTTTGGTGGATTACGAATTAGTACACAACGAGTAGTGTTTGTAGAAATTCGGTTAGCATCAGATCAAATGCCTTACCATAATCTTCTTGAACTTTCTGCCCATGCTCAGCTGAATCGCTAGGGCATCCTCAATAATCAACTCCCCTTTCTGCAAACCAGAAATAGCTTCCCGGACTTCTTGAAGTTCTTCGCCCGCTACGCCGAACAAATCTTTGATGACGCTGTCGTTGATGGATTGCTGCTTCATAATCAGCGGGTACTGGGCATTGGCGTAGAAATCGAAATGGTCGCTTTTGTAGCTGTCCATGTTCTGCGTAGCCAGGATGATGGACAACCCTTTGTTACGACCCACGGCAATTAAGTCGCGGAGGGGTTTATTATCAAAGCCCAGCATATAGTGCGCTTCATCAATAATGGTGAAGTGCCGCAGTTCTACACCATTCTCATCAATGGCCTGTTTGGGAAGTCGCTCGTAGATGGTGTTAAGCTTCGATACGATAAAGTAGACAATCGCCTTGGCTACGGGCCCATCTTTGGGGAATGAGTCCATTTCGATTATTTAGCTGTCTTTCACGAGGTCGATGCGGTCATCGGGCGTGAAGAGGTTGTTGCGGATCAACTGCTTAAATACCAACTTGATGCTGTCGTCTTTGTCCTTCTCTTTGTCGGGTTGGAGTGCTGTGTACTCGCTTATAATCAGTTAGAACGTAATAGTCAGGTTCCGGGTGCGCTTGTAGGCGTTGATGATAGCCCCCGAGAGACGATTGCTCATGTTGGCCCTAATCCGCGCGTTGTCGATGGCACACAGGGCATTGGCCAACTCTGTAGAGTACAGGTTGATCTCGTTCTGGGTTCGGCCCGTGAAGTTCTTAAAGGGAGAAAAGGGTAGCGGGGCTTTGATTGGATCAAGAAGGGCGGTGTAAATGATAAGAATGATGGTGTAAAATCTAGACAGCCAAAGTAGTACAGCTAGTTCTCAATCAGGAAGGGATGAAGGCGCAGGACATTGCAAAGATGAGCAGTAAATCAAAGCCAACCATTGAAAGGTATCTTCGCATAGCCCGCGCAACCCACCTTATAGAATTTAGAGGTGCTTCTAAAACCGGGGGCTGCCATTTAACCGAAAATGTCAAGATGCGACTACAACAAACTCAATGACTTAATCCATCGGTTAATAAGGCCGCTCCGTCAAACCCATCATCGCTTCGTCTGCACGTACTTCCCCACGGTACCCACCGGGGCCAGCCATATCCCGTTGGCGGGGTCCTGGGCATACTTAATGAGTTGGCGCAGCATGGCGACGCGGGTGGTTTGGCGGCCGTCCTCGCCGATGTCGTGGCCCGCCAATACCAGCCATTGGCCCGACTGGCGGGCCGCTTCGATCAGGGGGAGGATTTGGTCAAAATCTTTACCGTCGGACTCCATCCCGGTGAGTTGGGCGAAATCGCAATAGTCGGGGCTATTGGGCGCCTCGCTTAGCCACAACCGGCCGCTCTGAAAGAGGTCGGCGACCACGGGAACGTAGCTTTGGGTGTTGACGCCCCGGCCCACGAAGGTGGCACCGCAGGGGTAGGCAAACACCGTGGGTGTTATGCCCAGTAACTCTTCAGTCTGTTTATTGGCTTCGCGTAACTCGGCCCGCATTTGTTCAAGGGTATAGTCTTCCAAAGCCGTGGGTCGTGCCCAGACAAAGTTCCCGCTGCAGGGGTGTTTGAGGGAGTGGTTGCCGATTTCGTGGCCGCTGGCGACGGTTTTCTTCCACGCATCCAGCTGTTTGGCAGCGCGGGGCGGCACAATGTAGAAAGTCGCCTTCACACCGTACTCATCCAGCAGCGGGACACCCACCAGGGGTTGGCTATCCCGCCCGTCGTCGAACGAAAGGCTGATGGCCATTTGTTTGCCCTCGGGCCAGGCGAACGGGTTTGGCGATTGGGCAAATACCCCTTGGCTCAGGTGCGTCAAAACAACAAGTTGCAGAAAATGGAAGTAGCGTTTCATCGTATATATATTACTGGGGTTAGGCCCTTTGCGGGCTGGTTAATCAATTGGACAGGTCTTTACTCTATCACAAAAAATAAGGAACAAACCGGGCCGTTGGGCAGAACTCAGAACTACGAACGCGGGACAATTAAGCGCCTTTTTTCAAAAACGCCAACAGATCCGCCATATCCTCCGGGCTAATCTGGCTTTCGAGTCCAGCGGGCATCACCGACACATTCAGGGATTTCAGCGACTGGATATTCTGACGAGGAATGATGGTTTCTTCGCCCCCGTAGCCCCGTAGCGTCAAGGCGGTGGGTGACTCCGTGGCAACGAGTCCCTGCACGGTTTCACCCGACTTCATTTCGATGTTCCACAGGTCGTATCCGTCGGCGATGGAGAAGGCCGGGTTGAGAATGTCGCCCATGATGGATTCGACCCGCCGATTGCGGATCGTGGCGAGGTCGGGGCCGTAGGGGGTACCCAATGCACCGCCGATTTGGTGACAGGCTGAGCAGTTTTTACTAAAAACCATTCGCCCTTTCGTCGTATTGCCCTCCATCCTGAGGGCTGGGGCATACTGTGCTACTACCTCCGCTCGGCCACTGCTGGGGTTGGCCAGCAGCGCGCGGGCGCGGGTGCGCAGCGGGATGTCGCGGTAGTTCATTAAGCGTACGGTGCGCGGCCAACCTATGCTTGTGGGGTCGATGGTGCGATTTTCGAGGGCATCCAGCAGCAAGCCGACGCGCTGGTTATTTTCCAGAAAAGTGTTGATCGCGGCGTTACGCACTTCCGGGCCGAGCGAAGCCCAGTTGGCGGTACTAAACTGGCTAACCGCCGGGCCAGGCCTAGCCGATAGGGTGCTGAGCGCGGCTAATTGTACAGGGAGGGGTTCATTCGGCACGATTAATTTTTTGAGTAAATCAATATGACTATTTTGGGATTGCAGAGCCAGAAAATGCAAGGCGGCTGTACGGTTCCCGGCGGATTCTTTTTGGGTGGTAGCGATTTTGGTAGCTACTGATTGAGCTGCTTTACTCGCATCGCCATCTGGCAAACCCACCAGGCGGAGTAGTTGCACACTTCCCTCCCGCACTGCCTCGGACGGATGCGTCAAGGCCGAATTCATTAGCAACTTCTGCTCCGTTCGGAGCGAAGAAAGGACGGCTTTATTATTTTTCAATCCTTGTGCCAATCCTTGCAGCACCGCGCCCTGCCAGCCGCTGTGCTTGCCCAACTCGGGTTGAAGGCTTCGGTCCAGGATGGTTTTTATTTCGGCGGCGGTTCCCCCCGTTCCGCTCAGGGTACTAAGTCGCTGGACGAGCGAACGGTGTGCCTCATTTCCGCTATCGTAGCGATCGAGTACCGCGTTCAACAGGTGATTACTCTCGGTGGGCCGGGCCGACAGCGCGGCAATTTGCACCCAAGGGTCCTGAATATCCCGGAAAAGTATATCTTCCCGTGCCTTGATTGCTTCGGGGCTTTCAAGGAAACCAAGGGTACCTAGCAGTTGGAAACGTACCTTGGCATCCGTGTCATTTTGCAGGAAGAGCAGTTTTAGGGTTAGGTCAGGATTTTTATTCAAAAAGGCTTGGTTCAGAAAAGGCTCGGCCAGTTTGATGGCATTCTCCCGCAGGCCGGGAATGGGGTCGTCCAGCACTTTTTCCAGTAGTTGCGGGCTGATTGCTACCAGACCTTCCAGCGTCCAGAGCGCATGAAGTCGGCCTAGCGGGTTGGGTTCTTCCGTGGCCATGCGTTGCAGGGCCGGAATATCAGCGGTGGCGTGGCGGTCGATGAGTAGCCGCTGGGCCGTGCGCCGCCACCAGCCGTTCGGGTCGGCGAGTTTCTGGCGCAGTTCGACGTTGGTGAGTTCGCGGGCCAGGTCACGTTGCCAGGATGCGGGAGGGGTACCTTTGGGCGTGATGCGGTACAGGCGGCCCTTGTCGGTGCCGTTGTAGAGGGCCCCCGAGTGTACCACATCGTCGGCCATCCATTCGGGGTGCTCGATGATCTGGCGGTGGTAGTCCGTTACGTACAACGCCCCGTCCGGCCCGGTGTACAGGTTGACCGGACGAAACAACGCATCGGTGGAAGCCAGAAACTCTTTGTCGGGATACAAGCGGCTGGCGGTGAAAGTTGCGCCCTCGTCGCGCAAAACATCAGCGTGAACCAGGTTGCTGACGGGTTCGGCCACGAACGATACGCGGTCGAAGGGCGCGGGGAAAAGTCCGCCCT
This sequence comes from Cytophagales bacterium, assembly GCA_038204185.1. Taxonomy (GTDB): domain Bacteria; phylum Bacteroidota; class Bacteroidia; order Cytophagales; family Spirosomataceae; genus Salmonirosea. The sequence goes on along the minus strand of JBBRDE010000007.1, from coordinate 44,046 downwards.
GGTAGTAGTTGGAGCCGCAGGCCGAGGTGAATACCCCCAGGTCGGTCAGGAGTTGGTTGAGCGGGTTTTTGGTAATGGAAAATACCTCCGCCGCCGCACCATGATCTGAAATAGTCTGCGTGGCGTTGCTCACCAGCAGGTTAGGGTTTCGGTTCAGGTAAGCCGCCGGCACTACCTGGTGCATGGCGTGGTTGGCGTTGCTCACCGTGAAATACCGTCCCCACGAATCGAAGGTGTGGCCGAACTGGGTTCGGCCCGAGAGCATTTCCAGCGCTGTGTGGTCGGGTCGGAAGCGCACGCCACGCCCCTGGGCATTGTCGGGTAGGTGAGGGCTGTTTTTGCGGCCCGGATACTGGACATCGCCACCCCGGTCGCCAAATTCTTTTTGGAAAGCTTGGGTTGAGACCGCCCCTTCGTGACCCAGATAAATCCAGTTATCGAGGCCGAGTAAGGGGGAATTGAGATTATGCTGCGGATTAGAGCGTGCGAAACCAGTCAGGAGCGTGTCCCGGATTTCGGCCCGCCCGTCGCCGTCGGCATCTTCAAGGTACAGCACGTTGGGCGCGTCCGTGACGATCACGCCCTGCTTCCAGCGCATGATGCCCGTCGGTAGCGTCAGCTTGTCGGCAAATACCTGGCTCTGATCCATCCGACCATCCTGGTCGGTGTCGGTTAGCAGCACGACCTTACCCGAGCCGCTCAATTCGAGCGGGTAGCCATGCATCTCGACCACGTACAGGCGGCCCCGTTCATCGATCTCCATCGCCACTGGATCGGAAATAAGCGGTTCGCTAGCGACCAACTCAATCTGAAAGCCCTCGGCCAGTTGGAAGGTCGCCAGGGCGTCTTCCGGCGAAACATCGGCCAAAGGTGGCTGACGACTGCTTAAGGCAAGCAAGCCACCACCGATTAGCAAGGCGAAAAGGAGTTTTGGAAGCATTTTTTGCAACATCCTACTTACGGTTTTAGGGAGGAGATTTGTATTAGGGTCTGCCTATACACAAAGTCTTTGTAGAGGTAGGCATACTGCTAGGGCGCGTGGATTGAGAAGGGTAGGTGGGGACAGAGCATAATTCCTCATAGGTTGGTATCAGGAAATGGAGGATGAATTACTACAAAATATTTGAACCAGGGACTATGCCCTATACCTACCCGTGCCACGGCTCAAAGCTGTGGCACGGGTCTACATCTCCACCCGCACCAAATCCTCAATCTCCTTCCCCTCTTGCATAAACCGCCCCAGAAAATACACCGACCCATCGATGCCCACGGCCAGTGAATTGACGTAGGTGGGCCGGGAGCCGTCGGTGTAAAAAATGGGACCGTGGTCGCGGTAGGTGCGGGTAGGGAGGTGGAAGGTAACGAGGTGGAGATTTTCCAGGCCACGGGCTCCGCCCTTCGCGATTTGATCGAGACCTTTGACCCGTTGGCCATTTTCGTAGATGGGCCCGCCCGTGAGGTAGTAAATGGTACGCCCGTCGGGGCCCAACTGAAAGCCCAGGTACCCGTAGCTAAATTGATCGAACATACCGCTCCGACGCGAGGGCTCGGAGGTGAGGCGTTCCACGAGTTCGATGCCGGGCTGCCGGGGATCGAACCGGAAGAGGTAGCCGGAGCTGCCGTGGATGCCGTAGGCCACCTGCTGCGGGGCATACCAGAAAATTTTGCGCCAGTTATAGCCCATACTCCCGGGGCGGGTCGGATCGTATTGGCCGAAGTAGTCGAGCCTCAGCTCGGTGTTCTCAACTGATTCCAGTAGGCCTGTCTCGGGTCGGTAGCGACCGACAACGCCTTCCGAAGTGGAGTAGTACACGGCTCCGTCGCGCGGGTCAACGAACATGGAGCGGCACAGTACCCGGTAGTCGTTGCCGGGGGTACCTGCCTCGCCCTGGGCCGAGACCGGCCCCCGGTTGTGGAGGGTACTAGTCCGTGGATCATAATGCAGGAGGTACCCCACGGGCCAAGTGATGGCGTAGAGGTCGCCGCGGTCTTTGTCGAGGGTCATGGTCAGGATGCCTTCACCGTGGGGCGCGAGGGCCAGGTCTTCAAACTGTCCGGTGGCTAGGTCGTAGGACAGAAAATGGCCGCCGGGGTAGGGGTTCAATCCCTTGGGTGGGTGTACGGGCAGGCATTCCATGCCGTTGATCATTTCGTAGTAACCCACGTGGGTGGCGAAGTACAATTTGCCCCGCCGCTCGTAAAAGCGCACGTGGCTTTTGCCCTGGGGAATAGCGCCTTTCTCTCCGCAGATTTCGGTCAGGTCGGCCAGGAAATGAGTTTGGTTGGTGTCAGGCTCGTATTTATACATCTGGCCACCCACCGTAGGAGAGTCGGAGCAGAGGACGTAGTAGATGTTCCCGTCGCTGGCGGCGGTGATGGCGTTGTAGGTGTCGTGGGCCAGCGGAAAGCCGGAGTAGTAGGGGGTGGCGAGGAGCAATTTGATATATTTATAGTTTGAATATAATTGGACAAAGGCTCTATTCAAAATCAAGACAATGCTGGCTTTTGCCCTCACGGCCGGGCGGGCCTCGCTCTCTCAACGCCGCTTTATTTCACAGCCCCTGCGCAAGGCATCCGCACACAGGGTTGTGAAATAGGCGGCTTATGAGAGAGCTGTTATTATTTTATAATTCGGTTTTCTGGTGGCTTTATGCCTCGTTTTTTTTCTATTTTTTTACCAATTCTACCTGCGCAGCCAGTTTTTCTACCTCATTCAAAATTTGCTGTTGCAGGCCGGGGGCCCAGGGGGCGGGATGGCCGTAGACCATCTGGGATGATGCACCTTCGTAGCCGCCTTCTTTCAGGATGGTTTCGGAGGGGATGTAGGCCATGACGTCGTTGGAATACCCTAAAACGAAGGCCTCGTGTCCAAATCGCTTTTTGACTTCCAGGGCATACGCTACCACTAATTCGCCACCAAAGCTAAACAGGGCTTGATTGCCCAGGCGCCATACCTGCACGGGGTAAGGGTAGGAGGTGGGGAATGGCTTACCTGCCTGTTGCTGCGCCAGCATACGTCGGGCCCAACGCTGCTGGTAGGGTTCGTTCTGGCTGATGATTTTGTTTAGTTCGGCTTGGGTCGGCGGGGGCGACAGGGCGAGGTCAATTTCCGAGTAGGCTACGCTCAGTTGAGGAGCCAGGGGGCGCATGGGTTCGTCGAGTACACGTTGCACGGCGGCGGCTAGTTCGCGGCCAAACTGCTTTGCCAGGGGTACCGTGCGGCGGGGCATGGGGTTCTGGTCGGCACCGGCGCCCTGGAAATACAACGCGGTGGCTTCGGGATAGGCTTTTTCGATTTCCAACTGGGCAAAGCCGGCGTAGTCGCCCGAGAACTGGTACTGATCCAGGACGGTGTTGTGGCAAGCGTAGCCAAAAACCAGGGCTTTGATGGTACCGCTGGCATCGGTTATTTTGAGGACGGGAACGGCATAGTCGTTGGGGCCCTGCAATTCGGACTGGTCGAGCAGGGCTCCTTCTTTATTATTCCGGCGGTTGACCTGAAAGCGCGTGACGCCGTTTGCGGCCGATAAGGTGGCCGATTCAAGTTTTTTGAAAGCCTCCTCCACCAATTGTACCAGTTGCGCTTCCAGCTGGCGGGTATAGGTGTCAATTTTGGTCTGTTCCGACGCATCCAGTGGGTAGATGTCCACCAAAGCATTGGATAGCACCGGGCCGGAGTGGGTATGGGAGCTGTTGAGGATGATCTGGGCTTTGGAAAGATTCAGGCTCTTTTGCAAATCGGTGCGTATTCGGTCCGAAACAGCTTTGGGAATACCCAGAAGATCACTGGTAACCAGCACGGCACGTTTGCCGTTTTCATCTTCCAGCGCTACGGCCTTGGCCCATAGATCGTGCAATGTACCCTCGGAGGCATGGGTGCGGGCAGCGTAGCCAGCCTGCCATAGGGATTGTTTGGGGGTGATGATGGTTCGGGCAACGCCTGCTTTCCAGCCTGCTGCGGTGCCCTGCCCTGGCCACAGAAGCCATAGGAGTATAAAGCCGAACCATGAACTAGACGTTTTTCTCATTTTTTCATTACGAGTTTATCGGCTTGGCCATGAATTTTCTCGAGGGCGTTGGCAATGTCGTCCATATCGGCCCGGCTACCCAGGAGCATACTTTGTGCCAGCCATACGGCTTCCTGGCAGAGCTGATCGTTTATGGGGCACTGGTTATTTTCCAGGTACCGGGCATAGTTCAGTTGCTGCTTTGGGTACATCTTCCGATAGTTTTGGGATTGGAAGGCATCATTGAGGTAGGGCATTTTGTTGAGCGGAGTATACCCGCCCGAGCACGGAATACCCTCGGCTGACAAAGCATTCAGGAATTGCTCGCGTGGGAGCCCTTTGAAAGCCTCCGGCTGGTAGCGGAACGGAAAAAGGTGGTAGGCTGCCCGCGTGACTTCGTCGTAAAGGCGGTAGGGCAGGATGCCCGGAATCTTCTCGATTTTGGCTTTCAGGTAGGCGGCGTTCTCGTTGCGAAGGGTGGTTTGCTGGTCAAGACGCTCGAGCTGGGCTAGTCCGATGGCGGCCTGGTACTCGGTCAGGCGCAGTTTGGTTCCCTGAATCAGCGTGCCAATGCCGATCACGCCGGATACAGTACCGTAGGGATTCCCATAATTGTGGTACGAAAAACAACGATCCATAAAGGCATCATTGTCACTCACAACGGCGCCGGCCTCGCCGATGGCCAGGTTTTTGGAATTTTGAAAACTAAAACAACCGGCATCCCCCAGGGTACCCACCTTCCGGTGGTTGATTTCGGCCATGTGCGCCTGACAGGCATCCTCAATCACGATTAGGTTGTGTTTGAGGGCAATGGCCATAATGCGGGTCATGTCGGCTGGTAGGCCCAGAATATGCACGGGCAGGATGACTTTGGTGCGAGGGGTAATTTTGGCCTCAATCTTGGCTGGGTCCATCTGGAAAGTATCCCGTTCCACATCCACAAAAATCGGCATGGCGCCCGTGGTCAGTACCGGCGCCACGGTTCCGATAAAGGTGTAAGCAGGTACGAGTACTTCGTCGCCACCCTGTATACCGAACTGCGCCAGCGAGGCAATGAGCGCATTGGTTCCGTTCACCACCGACAGGCAGCGTTTAGACCCGACCGTGGCGGCCCATTTCTCTTCAAATTCAGTCACCATGGACGCCCGCGACCATACGCCGCTCCGAATCACTTCCAACAAGCGCTTTTCGTCGGTTTCAGGGTTCCAGATGGGCCAGGCGGGCCAGGGTTTGGAACGTGCTGGGTTTCCTCCCAATGTAGCCAACTTTGTGCTTTGGGACGAAATGGCGGCTCCGGTTCGCTGAGGTACAGAAGTCATCGGAGTTGTCTCGGCCAGTAAGGTAGGGGTCAACACGGCACCCAGGCCAGTGAGGGAGTTGCGCCGGAGGAATTCGCGTCGGGAGAGGCTCATAGAAAGGGGTAGTTTAGAGAAACAAATGGAACTACATTTCTACAAAGAGGGAGAGAATGGATTATTACTTGAAAAGACCCGTGGCACCGCTCATAGTGGTGCCACGGGTCTATAACTATATCCACACTGGTGGGATCACCAGCTTCATTCCCTACCCCTACTTCTCCTCCGCAAAATCATCATTCCGATTGCGCTCGCCACTTTGGGCTCCTGCGCCGCCTTTGATTTCGTCGCGCTCTTCCAGTTTTTCGTCAGCACTGGGTTTGCTCTCGTCGATGCCGTAATCGTCTACTTCCCCTTCGTTGAAATCGTCGTTGGCGTTGCGGCCTTCGTCGGCCACTTTGTGCATGATGGCCTCGGAATCGGAGTTTTTGTCCTGGTCTGGTTGATTGCCCATGAGATAAGGGGGTTTGTTTGGATGAAAAGATATGAAGACTATAAATTCTATTCCAGGCCAGAAAATTACCCCCTTTTTGCCACAAAATTCAGCTTTGAAAAGTACAGGTATATAATAGGGATTGTAGTATTTTCGCCCTCTGATTTACTCTGTTTGCTTACTCCTGTTTTTTTTTTCTCTGCATGAAATTTTTCTCAGTTGCTTTTTATTTGATTTGGGGTCTGACAGTCAGTGCTTTGGGGCAAATTACGGGTACCCTGGCGCAGGTCTCAGGCTCGCCCGGTACCCAGGCCGCGCTCGCGCTGTACGATTCGGCCACCGTCGAGTCGCAGCAGCTGTACAACGGCACGCAATATTACATCTACGACAGCCCGGCTGAGGAACATCAGTTTTTCAAGACTGAGGACTGGGAAATCGGTTCGGTTTTCTACGATGGTCAGCTATTTCGGGGGGTACCCCTGCTGTACGATATTGTAAAGGATCAGCTCGTGGCGCGCTACAAGCTGGGAATTGGCAATGTGGCGTTGCAAAGTCAGAAGGTAGGGTACTTTACGCTGCCGGGGCATACCTTCGTGCGGGTGGAAGCCGACACGGGAAGGGTGGAAGGGCTTCGCACCGGTTTTTACGATCAGCTCTACGGCGGAAAAACAAAAGTAGTGGCAAGCCGTACTAAGGAGCGGCAACAAGACCTGACTGACCGTAAAGTCATTATCAAGTTCCCTCAAAAAGATGTGTTTTACCTCTACCGGCATGGGGAGTATCATCCGGTGCGTACTAAAAAATCGCTACTGAGCCATTTGGAAGATCAGAAACGACCCCTGAAACAATACCTGCGCGAGCACAACCTGAACTTCCGCGATAATAGGGAGGCCGTGATTCTGGGCCTCGCCGCCTACTATGATGAATTGACTGAGTAAGTTCTGAATACCAGACTTTGGATTCTGGATTTGTATGCTATTCAACCCAATCGTGTAGGCAGGCCTTAACAATAGAGTTTCCTTGATTTTTCTAGTACAACAAAAACCAACGATCTGATTTTAATAACATTGACATTGTTCAGTATCTAAAATCCAGTATGTCTTTGCCCATGAAAAAAATTTACGAATCCGTACTATTGCTTGTTGTCTGTATACTGATGGGCTACCGGGTAGTGGGGCAGGGCACCGGGGAGTCACGTATCAGCGGTCAATTCAACGACATCAAGTTCAAGGACTTCGTAAAAACCATCGAGTCGCAGACGGACTACTATTTCTACTACGATGCTACTCAGCTGGATAACCTGCAAATCTACATGCAGGTACAGAACCAGCCCCTGCGGGCGGTACTGGCGCAGGTATTCAAAGATACCGAATACACCTACGCCATAGACCTTGAAAACAGGGTGTACATCACCAAAGGTACGGCCATCATTACGCAACTTCCGACTGACGCGGCCAGTCAGGAAGCCATCAGCTACGCACCACCTGGCGACGAGCAGGAAAAATTGCTGGCTACGGCGGAGAATAAATTGTACGAGATAGGTCCCCGCAAGGTGCGGATTATACCCGGCAACTCCACCGTTTCGGGCTTTGTACGTAATGCCGTCACGGGCGAGCCGGTCATCGGCGCGGCAGTGTTCATTGATTCCCCGCAGATCGGCGTTACAACTGATGTTTTTGGTTTTTATTCGCTTAGCATTCCCAGGGGGCGGCAGAGGCCCCGGGTCAAGAGCGTGGGCATGCGCGAAACCTTCCGTCAGATCATGCTGTACTCCGACGGCAAACTGGATGTCGACGTATTGGAAAGCGTTACCGCCCTGAAAGAAGTGGCGATTAAGGCCGGGCAGGATGCGAACGTGGCCAGTTCGTCGATGGGACAGGTAAAACTTTCTATCAAAACCCTCAAACAGGTGCCCACCGTGATGGGCGAAACCGACCTGCTCCGTACGGTGATGACCCTGCCGGGCATTAAGTCCGTGGGAGAAAGCAGCGTGGGCCTCAATGTCCGGGGCGGCTCGGCTGACCAGAACCTGATTTTGTTTAACGACGCCACGGTGTTCAATCCTTCGCACCTATTCGGTTTCTTCTCGGCCTTCAATCCCGATATTCTGAAAGAAGTGGAATTGTATAAAAGCTCGGTTCCAGCGCGGCTGGGGGGGCGGCTGTCGTCGGTGCTGGACATCAGCAGCCGTGATGGCAACAAGAAAAAATTCGTGGGCACAGGTGGCATTGGACTCATCACCGGTCGCCTATCACTGGAAGGGCCGATTGTCAAGGACAAGTCGTCCTTCCTCATCGGCGGTCGCTCCACCTACTCCAACTGGCTTTTGAAACGCCTCGATACCGGTGAATACAACAAAAGCACTGCGTCGTTTTATGACGTCAACGCCCACATCAGCCACGAAATCAACGAGAAAAACAGCGTGTACATGACGGGCTACCTCAGCAAAGACCGTTTCCGGCTCTTCGGCGATACCATTTATGCCTACCAGAATCAGCTGGCTTCGCTCAAATGGAAGCATACCTTCAACGCCAAACTGTACGGCACCTTCACGGCGGCCTATACCAACTACCAGTATGCCGTAGCCAGTATCCAGGTACCCCTCAATGCCTTCGACCTCAAATTCGGCATCAGGCAAGCCAGCGGTAAAGCCGAGTTCAGCTACCTACTCAACGACCGCCACACGCTCGACTTTGGCGTCAGCACCATCCGCTACCACCTGTCGCCGGGTACCTTCCAACCCCGGAGCAGCGAATCGCTGATTCTGCCCGACAAGCTGGAAGCCGAGCAGGGGCAGGAAAGTGCGGTGTACATCGAGGATCGGTTCGAGGTAAATCCCAGGCTGCTCATCACCGCCGGGCTACGCTTCTCGGTGTTTAACTACCTGGGGCCCAAAACAGTCAATCAATACCTGCCGGGACAACCCATCGACAAGTTGTATGATACCGGTACGCAGACTTATACGGCGGGGAAATTTATCAAAACCTACGGTGGTCCTGAGTACCGCGTCTCGTTGCGTCGGATGCTCACGGGCGACCTTTCGCTGAAAGTGAGCTACAACACGCTGCGGCAGTACATTCATTTGCTTTCGAACACGATGGTCGCCTCACCGACCGATATCTGGAAACTAAGTGATGGCTATATCAAACCTCAACTGGGCGACCAGTTTGCCGTGGGACTCTACCGCAACCTGCGCGGCAATCAGATCGAGCTATCCGTAGAGGGCTACTACAAGAACATAAAAAACTTCCTAGACTACAAGGGCGGCGACTCACTCATCATGAATCCGCGTATTGAGGCGGCAGTCATCAACACGCAGGGAAAAGCCTACGGCGTTGAGCTGCTGCTGCGCAAAATGACGGGAAAAATGAACGGCTGGATCGGGTACACCTATTCGCGCTCACTACTGCGGGCCAGTGACCGTACCTCACCCGACGCACCCAACGATGGTAACTATTACCCGAGCAATTACGATAAACCCCACGATTTTACGGCCATCACCAACTACCGGCTCAGCCACCGGTTCAGTGTATCGTTCAATTTTACGTACAGTACGGGGCGGCCCTACACGCCGCCCATCGGCAAGTATACCATCGAAGGCGCGCAACGGATTTACTACGCCGCCCGCAACCAGTACCGCATTCCCGACTACTACCGGGTGGATGCGTCGATGAATATTGAGGGCAATCACAAGATCCGGAAACTGGCCCACAGTTCGTGGACGGTGGCCGTGTATAATTTGCTGGGGCGCAAAAATCCATCATCAGTCTATTTCCAAACCCGTGGTGGGGTCGTCAACGGCTATAAGCTCTCGATTTTCGGGCAGCCGATTCCGACCGTGACGTATAATTTTAGATTTTGAGAGAGGTAGGGGCAAAGGCACAAAGTACAGGAGTTCAGAAGTACTTCAAGGCCAAAGTATTTTTAGAATGAAGAGTAGGTACCTCTGAGGTCTGAATTTCCCTTCAACAATTACACAATTACACAATTACACAATTACACAATTACACAATTACACAATTACACAATTACACAATTACACAATAAACGATTCAATGAATCAAGTGAAAAAGCTATTCCTATTGGCCATACTGCTCCTGACGCTCCACGCCTGCATCGAGCCGTTTGCGCCGCCCGAGATCACCTCTGCGGAGCGTTACCTTGTAGTGGACGGGTCGTTGAACACCAGTTCGCAGGGAAGTAGCCAAATCAAACTGAGTCGTACCCAGAATATCTACGATAACGGTGGACCAAAACCGGAATTACGCGCCAAACTGACCGTGGAGGGTGATAAGGGCAGCTCGTTTGCTTTTGTTGAAGCTAACCAGGGAGTCTACACGCTCACGGCAAAATCATTCAGGGATACCGAAAAATACCGACTCCGCATCAAAACCAGTGGGGGAAAAGAGTATCTGTCGGTCTATGTGCCGGTGGTGAAAAACCCACCGATCGACAGTGTTACTTATAAAGTGCGAGGCGAGCGGGAAGGCGTACAGATTTACGTCAATACCCACGATCCGCTGAATAAAACGCGCTTTTACCGTTGGAGCTATGACGAAACCTGGCAATACTCCATGCCCCTACACTCGGGCTATGAGCTGAAAGGGAAAGAAATCGTTTTCCGCGATCAGAATATCAATACCTGCTGGAGCAGCGCCAACCCCACTAACATTGTGCTGGGTACTTCGATCAAACTCAGCAAGGATATTATAAAGGACCAGGGCGTTACTTTCGTGGCCTCTTCGAGTGGTAAGCTGCAAGCCAAATACAGCATTCTGGTGAAGCAGTACGCACTCACGCAGGAGGAGTTTGAATACTGGAATATCCTGGCCAAGACGACCGAGCGCACGGGCAGTTTATTCGATCCACAACCGGCCGAGGTCACGGGCAACATCAAGTCCGTTAGCAATCCCTCCGAACTGGTTTTCGGCTATTTCAGTGCTTCCAACCGCCAGGAGCAGCGCCTTTTTGTCAGCGAGTACCTGAGCCGTGGCCTACAATGTGAACCCACCGACACCCTCACGGCCGCCGAGGTACCCGAATCCCTGGATCTGATTCTGACGGAGTATTATCCCGAAGGCGCTTTCACTCCCCAATACCTGATGGGTTCCGCAAACTGTGCCGATTGTCGACTCCTGGGGGGGACAATCAATAGGCCGCTTTTTTGGAAGTAGGGGAGGTTTCAGGGGGGCAAAGGAATAAGAAGGCAAAGAGTTCCGGGCTGGCACACTAGCAAAGGCACAAAGCAGGTTTTTACAAATAAACACTCCATCCGCCGTATTGGACGAATGAAAAAACGCATTAAAATAACAATAGGTCGGGCGATCGTATTGGCCATCCTGCCGCTGCTAACCCTGGGGCAAGGGCAGCCGATGGATAAAGTGCAGAAGGCCTACTCTGAGTACGCCAGCCAAACCTTGCAGGAAAAAATATTCGTTCACCTGGACCGCCCGCTCTACGTGGTAGGCGAAACCATGTGGTTCAAGGTGTACTGCGTAGAAGGTACCTCGCATCGCGCGCTGGATGTGAGCAAGGTGGCCTATCTGGAAGTACTTGACAAAGAATCCAATCCGGTGGTGCAAACAAAACTAGCCCTGACCAACGGGCAGGGGGCAGGCAATTTACTGTTGCCTGCTACCCTTGCCAGCGGCACCTACACCGTGCGTAGCTACACCAACTGGATGAAGAATTTCAGCCCGGACTATTACTTTGAATCGACCGTTACGATCCTCAATCCCTTCGTACGGCCAGAAGACCAGCCCGTAGCCAACCAGCAAACGCCCGCCTACGATGTGCAATTTTTTCCGGAAGGGGGGCAACTCGTCAGTGGTCTTACCAGCAAGGTAGCCTTTCGGGCTATTGGGGGCGACGGCAAAGGCATTGAATTCAAGGGTACCCTGGTCAACGGGCAGAACGATACCTTGCTACGGTTCCAGCCGCAACGCTTTGGCCTGGGTAGCTTCATGTTCACGCCCGCCGACGAAGGCGAATACCGGGCTATCATTCAGGACGAGGCAGGAAAAACGGCTACCTACCCGTTGCCCAAACCCCAGAAGCATGGCTACGTGATGCAGGTGGAAGAGTCGGGAGAGCAAAAGTTGAAGATAACCGTACTCGCACGACAGGAAAGTACCGCACTGGTCGGCGTGTTCCTGCTAGCCCACACCCGGCTGGGTTCCGCCTATACTGAGAGGGGTACTTTACAAAATGGAAAAGCCGTTTTTTTAGTGGATAAAAGCACACTGGGCGAGGGTATTACGCACCTCACGATCTTTGACCAGGCTACCCGCCCGGTGGCCGAACGGCTGTACTTCCAGCGTCCGGCCCAACCCCTGGAAATTTCGGGGGTACCAGACAAACGCGGCTATACGACCCGCGAAAAAGTACACCTCGACCTCATGGATCTGGCGGCCGGAACCGAACCCGCTACCTTGTCAGCCTCGGTTTATTTACTGGATTCGCTCCCGCATCCCGAACCGGCTACCATTGACAGCTACCTGCTACTCACGTCCGATCTGAAAGGTACCGTAGAGTCACCCGCGTATTATTTCGAGCGTCCGAATACTGAAACGGATGAAGCACTTGATTTTGTCATGCTCACCCACGGCTGGAACCGTTTTCGCTGGGAAGAAATGGTCGCCGCTCCCAAGCCGACGTATAAGCACCTATCTGAGATGGGCGGTCATTTTATTAGGGGAAAGGTACTTAACACAATGACCGGACAGCCTGCTTCGAACATCAGCGTGTTTATGGCCGCGCCCAGTCCGCAGGCCAAACTATTCCTGGCCCAAAGCGATTCGCTGGGGAGTGTCCGGTTCGAGGTCAAAAAGCTGCATGATAATCAGGATATTATCGTGCAGACAAGTCGACAGGACAGCATCTACCGGGTCGAAATCAGTAGTCCCTATTCCGACCAGATTTCGGCGCGGCGATGGCCACCGTATGCAGTCGGGCGCGAAAACCCGGTCCAACTGCTAACCCGCAGCATCAACATGCAAACCCTCAATGCCTTCACAAGCCGCCCCCAGGTACCTTCGGTCGCGATAGGAGTGGATAGCCTGGCTTTCTTCGGTAAGCCTGACGAGAAGTATTTTCTGGATGCCTTTACCCGATTTCCTACGATGGAAGAAGTGATGCGGGAGTATGTGCCGGGCGTGTTTTTACGCCGTCAGCAGGGTCGGTTCCAGTTTCGGGTAGTGGATAATATTACCTCGCAGGGCATATTCCGTGACGGCCCGCTCATCCTGCTGGATGGGGTACCTGTCTTCGATACGGATAAGATCATGGCGTTCGATCCTTTAAAAGTGAAGAAGCTTGAAGTAGTGGATGGTCTGTACTACCTGGGTCACCGCTCATTTTCCGGTATTGTCAGCTACACTACTTATAAAGGCGATTTGGCGGGCTTCGAACTCGACCCGCGCGTGCTGGTGCTTTCCTACCAGTTTGCCCAATCCAAAAAGGAATTCTACGCTCCGCGCTACGACGCCACGAACCGCACCAGCCGTCTGCCCGATTTTCGCAATCTTCTCCATTGGTCACCTACCCTCATTCCTGATGCCCAAGGCAAAACCAGCCTCGATTTCTACACCTCCGACCAAGCCGGTACCTACCGGGTGGTGGTGCAGGGCCTGACGCCGAACGGACAGGCTGGGAGTACGCAGTTCACGTTTGAAGTAAAGCCTGGGGTGCGGCAGTAGGATAAGCATAAAACAGGGACGCATTCGAAAAACCGAATGCGTCCCTGTTTTATGATCTATTACCTTATAAAAAGCTACTTATTTCCACCCTGCGGCCTTCCGCCGCCTGTGGCCGGTGCGGCCGGCTGAGCACCGACTTCGCCACCGCCGTCGCCCTTCACATCATCATTGTTGACGCTTTTGCGGCGACGCCGTGGCTGCTGGTCTTCAAAACTCATTTTGCCCAGCTTGTAAGAGAAGTTTACCCGGACACCCCGGTTGTAGAGGTTATTCACGCTGGTCTGCGTGAAGGTAGGTGTCTTGAGCATAGTCTCCTGGCGGAACGACTTCTGCAGGAAGTTCTCCATGCCCAGACCAACACTGCCGCGCTTGTTCTTGAAATCCTTCTTCACGCCCAGACTATAGACACGGAAGCCCGTCTGGCTTCCCTGTAGCTGTACTTCACGTCCCCGGGTAAAGCCGAATCCCTGAAAACCCCAGCCACTCTTAAAATTCAGGTTGGTGAATACCCGGCCCGACACCACAACGCCTGAATTGCTGGCGCCCAGGGCGGAATTACCCGAGTTATTGGTCAGCGAGGCAAAGTAGCCATCGAAGCCGCCACCAATTTGCCAGATCGAAAACAGGGTCACGTTACCGAACAGGTTCATGCCGTAGTTCTGCTTCTGGCCGATGTTGCCGTAACTGGTCGTTATCACGCCCCGCTCGTCGGTGGTACGTATGCTCTCGATAGAATTGTTGGTGTTGCGCGCAAACAGCGACATGTTGACGTACACCGACTTCTTGAACCAACTTGTGCTGGCCTCGAACTGGTCGGTCAACTCGGGTGACAGGTTCGGGTTACCCACTGTAATGTTCTGAGGATTAGAGGCGTTGATGTTGGGATTCAGAAACTGAATGCCCGGACGCTGCAAGCGGCGGTTGTAGCCCAGTTTTACAGTGCGTCCACCTTTGAAAGTTTTGGACAGGTTCACACTCGGTACCAGGTTGCCATAGTTGGGAATAGCTAATTGTCCCTCACCCTGCGTGGCGTCAATGGTTGTGTATTCGTAGCGGCTACCTACCTTGAGCGTGTATTTGTTCTTGGTGGAGTAGGTGTAGGACAGGTAGGTGGCGGCTACGTTCTGGCCGTAGTCGAGGCTGTTGGGCTGCCGGGGCTGCGACAGGCTGCTGAAGTAGGTGAAGTCGCTGTTTACCTCGCGGAAAATCCCTTTACCGCCAAATTCGAGGATCTGATTTTTCTTGATTGGCGTAGTATAGTCGAGTTGCACAGTACTCTCCTGGTTAAAGCTGCCATTACGGTTACCTTCCTGACCCAGCAACGTGGAGGAGGTAGCGGAATCGAACAGATCAGCGTCGAAATTGTTAGTGCGGTTGTTCCGGCTAAACTGCGTAAGAATGCTGAATTCCTGCTGCGGTTTTTTCAACTGGCGCGTATAATCCACATTCAGGTCCACCGTACCGGATAGGTCTTTTACGTCTACGTCACGAAAAGAAGTTTTGGCTGGCGTATCTCCGAATGAGTTGCGCGTCGAGATGCCCTGCGTACTGGTCGAGTTACGGGCACCATAGCGGATGCTGGCCGTTACGAACGACTTATCCGTAATGTCATAGTCCCAGCCCAGGTTATAAGAGCCGAAGGAATAATTGTTGCGCGAGTCGGTGCTTTGGCGTACCGAAAAGGCAGTGCCGTTTTTGGTGCCCTCCTGAATACTCTCGCCTTTTCCGATCACGTTGTAGCCCATTCGGCCATAACCGCCCAGGTTGAAGCCCATCTTGCCGGTGCGGTAGCTACCCCGCAGGCCCAGGTTAGCACCCCGGTTTCCGACACCCGTATCGAAGTTGAGCGTGGCCCCTTGAAGGTTATTCTTTTTAGTAATAATGTTGATGATACCGGCAGTACCCTCGGCGTCGTACTTGGCCGAAGGAGAGGTAATCACTTCTACCGACTTAATCATGTCGGCCGGAATCTGCTTCAGTGCGTCGGCCACGCTGGAAGCCAGAATGGTGGAGGGTTTGTTGTTGATCAGCACCTTCACGTTCGAGCTACCCCGCAGCGACACGTTACCGTCCAGGTCCACGCTCAGCATGGGTACCTTGCGCATGATCTCGGTGGCATCGCCGCCCTTGCTGGCAATGTCCTTCTCCGCGTTATAGACCAGCCGGTCCACGCGCTCCTCAATGAGCTCGGTTTGGCCCGTCACGGTTACCGCGTTCAGCTGAATTACATCGGGTACCAGTACGACGTTATCCAGTTCCAGGTTGGTACGGCGGCCGATGGTAATGTTTGGCATCTGTTTGCCTTTGTACCCTATGAAAGAAATGAGTAGTTTATAGTCGCCCTCGGCGATGTTCTTTATCGTGAATTTTCCCTTGTCATCCGTCGTGGTACCATCTATAGGCTGATTGGATTTAATTTCGACCAGCGAAATGGAGGCGAATTCAACGGGCTGCCTAGAAACAGAGTCGATCAGCGTCCCGCTGATCTTACCATTGCCCCGGGCCGAGTTGTCAACGGTACCGGGAATAGCCGGGGCTTCGGGTTGGGGACGTCCACCCCCCGTGGGGAACTGGGCAAATGCCGAAGCACCCAGGCCGAGCGTTAGTAGTGTGATAAGTGTGAAAATCTTGCTCATGGCGAAAATTGAGGATTACTTTAAATAAAAAAAATACAAACTAGGGTAGATATCGATGGAAACACTGTTACTACATCAAAATAACATACTTTGTTGGAGTAATATCCGGCAAAGTTGACAGATGACCTGAAAGCATAGACCAATGGTCTTTTTTTACCGATGAAATTCTGTTTTCCGGACATTCAGCCCACTTGGAAATTTTCGTAGAGTAAAACGCCGTCCCGGTCTATGTACTTTGTCTCTTGGTCTAGTTTTACCTATTTCTTTGGAAAGTACTATGTAGTCTTGTCAGGCGGTTGGTCCCAACAAAGGCCCGCTACCGTTCGTTTTGCTCAACCGAACCTATACCCATTGAACCCATCGTATGGAGACGCTTTCAACTCGCAAATACATGCCGTGGCTGGTGCACGTGATGGTGTGGGCCCTGCTGGGGTCTATATTATTGCTGTGGCAGCCGCTTACCTGGCGTATTGATATTCCAGTTCAGTTCTGGTTCAAACAGGCCGTGCTTTTCGGCCTGCTGTTGGCAGTTTTTTATATCAATTTCCGCGTCTGGATTCCGCGGTACCTGTTCCAAAACCGAACGGCTATTTTTGTGGTACTCAACATCCTGGCGGTATTGCTCGTTGCTTTTTTCATCCAAAGGGTCGAGATATGGGTCAATATGCGGGAGAGTATGGAGAACGCTTTCAAGGCAGTTCGTAATTCGGGAGTCATGCGCCGGGAAGACTGGCTGGACTACTTCTCGCTGTTGACGGCCATGATGGTGATCGGCATCAGCACCAGCGTGGCAGCGGTGCATAAATGGCAATTCGACGCCGAATTGCGCCAAAAGCTGGAACGGGCCAAAATCGACTCCGAACTATCCTTCCTGAAAGCGCAGATCAACCCGCACTTTTTCTTCAATACCCTCAATAATATCTACGCCCTGACGGTGATCGACGTGGAGGCTTCGCGCGAAGCCCTGCACAAACTATCCCGCATGATGCGCTACGTGCTCTACGAATCGCAGCAGGGTACCGTACACCTCAGCCAGGAAATCGCTTTTGCCCAGGACTACATCAAGCTCATGCAGCTGCGCCTGACCGATAAAGTGACCGTGCAATTGACGCCACCCCAGCCCATGCACGACGTACCCATTGCGCCCATGCTGTTTTTGCCCTTTATCGAAAATGCCTTCAAACATGGCGTGAGCGCAACTCAACCCAGCCGTATCGAAATCATCATCCGGCAGGAAGGGGCTAAAATCCACGTGGAAGTGTGCAATACGCTTTTTACTGACAAAAAATCGACCAATCTCGAAGAAAGCAACGGCATTGGCCTGGTCAATACCCGCCGCCGCCTCGATCTGCTCTATCCCGGACGCTACGAACTGGATGTCGAGGAAAACCAAACCGAAAAAGAATATAAGGTACACCTCGAACTCGACGCCGCATGACCCCGCTCCACTGTATCGCAGTAGACGACGAGCCTCTGGCCTTGGGATTGGTATGCGCCTTTATTGAAAAAACGCCTTTTCTGAAACTGGTCGGGCGGTATTCCAGCGCGGTGGAAGCCTTGCAGGGATTACATGAGCAGCAGGTAGATGTGCTGTTTCTGGATATCCAGATGCCCGACCTGACCGGCATCGAGCTGGCACGGGTACTGGAAAAATCGGGAACCGGCGCGCCCCCTCCCCGTATTGTGTTCACCACGGCCTTCAACCATTTTGCGCTCGAAGGCTTTCGGGTCGACGCCCTGGACTATCTGCTAAAACCCTTTAATTACGAGGAGTTTCTCCGCGCGGCCACCAAGGCTAGTACGTATTTTGATTTGGTGCGAAAAGCTGAACATGGAAATTCCGCCAACCCGGTGGAGGTACCCCATCTGCCGGCTGTGTCGCAGGAAGAGTACCTTTTTCTGAAAGTGGAGTACCAGCTGGTGCGGGTCGCCTACCAGGATATTCTCTATATCGAGGGGTTGAAAGACTACGTGAAAGTACACCTCAAAAGCGAGACCCGCCCCCTACTCTCGCTGACCAGCCTGAAAAACCTGGAAGAAAAACTCCCCGCGCACCGCTTCATGCGCATCCACCGCTCCTATATCGTGAATCTGGAACGCATCGAGTCCATCACGCGCACCAGCATCCAAATCGGCGACACGACCATCCCGGTCAGCGATCAGTACAAGGAAGTGTTTTCGGATTACGTGAGCCGCTGGACGTAGATACTGGTTTTCTGCGGTTGTAGAGGTACCTTCGTGGGTTCGCCGTTGCGGATAACAATATCCGCAAATCCCTCCCAAGTCTATTTTTCAAAATCCAGCATCTTCTCTCTTATGTCCGCCCAAGTCCCACAATTCATTCGCTTTATCAAAACCAGCCTTACCGATAATTCCTTTATCAAAGCCAACTTTGGCAACTATCAGGGCGAGGAAAAAGAATTGAAAAACCTTTATCTCAAAAAGATAGTCGTCAAGCGGCAGGAAAAGATTTCGTTTCTGTATCGCTATAAAACGAAGGACATTACCAAAAACTATTTCCCGGAGGAAGCCATAACCGAACTAGGTACCCTACTCACAGAGCAGGGTTTTCAGCACGGGCAGCTGCTCACTTTGAAGCAGGATGTATATATTGATTTCGTGAAAGGAAATTTTGTGCTGAAAACCGAAGAACCTACCCTCCACGAACTCCCCTCGCTGGAACACGACAAGCCGAAGCAGCGGAAAATTGAGGCCCAAGGTAACAGCTACCTGCACGAACTCGGGATTACCGACGCCGAAGGAAAGGTGTATAAAAATACCCAGGACAAGTACCGGCAGATCAACCACTACATCGAAATTCTGAGTTCGCTGCTCAAAGACCTACCCGAACGGCCACAAACCACTATTGTGGATATGGGCGCGGGCAAGGGGTACCTTACCTTTGCTCTCTACGATTATCTGAACAACGTTCTCCATAAACCCACGCAAATCACGGGCGTGGAGTTTCGGAAAGATTTGGTGGATTTGTGTAACGTTATTGCCCAAAAATCGGGCTTTGATGGGTTACGTTTTGAAGAAGGTACCATCGAAAACTATATCCCAAAAAACGAGCTTAACGTCCTCATTGCCCTCCACGCCTGCGACACGGCTACCGATGAGGCCATCTATCAGGGGATAAAGGCCGGGGCCGATTTGATCGTGGTAGCGCCCTGCTGCCACAAACAAATCCGCCGGGAAATGGAGAAACACAAAGCCAAAAACGAGCTGGATTTTTTGATGAAGCACGGTATTTTCCTGGAACGCCAGGCCGAAATGGTCACCGACGGCCTGCGCGCGCTGATTTTGGAATACCACGGTTATGCGACAAAGGTATTCGAGTTCGTGTCCGACGCGCACACGCCTAAGAATGTGTTGATTGTAGGAGAAAAGCGGAAGAAGGGTACCCCCGATCAAGCCGCGATTCTGAAAAAAATTCAGACTTCAAAAATGTATTTTGGGATAGGGTACCACCAGTTGGAAGTACTGTTGGAGCTCCCCTCCCTGGCTAATCCTTGAAGATGTCGAGGCGCACCGGGATGGATATAACGGGTAGTTCCATAGGAACTGCCCGTTTATGGTTGTATATTAGCGTACTAAAAGCAACCCTGAGCCCTTACGCGAAGGTAGTTGTTTTTGGTAATCCCTCCCTTAATCTTACCCGAAGAAAGAAGTTCGCCCTTGTCGGGCCTCATACACGCTATGCACAACATTGAAAAAGAACAATTCGATACGTTTCTTGCCCTTCTGGATCAAAATCTTGAAAACCCGGCCTACTCCATTACCGATTGGTGCCAGGAATTGGAAATAAGCCGGTCGCAGCTTTCGCGAATTGTAAAGGATCAAAGCGGTCTCACCTTACCGCTCTACATTCGTCAGTTTCGGTTGCAAAAAGCCACAGTATTGCTCGAAAATACTGATCTCCGCATAGTGGAAATCACGGATGCCGTGGGAATCGACAGCCCCCAGACCTTCACCAAGTACTTTACGCAGGAATACGGGATGAGCCCCACCGAGTACCGTAAAAGAGCCTTTGTACAGCTGCACGATGTAGCCGGACCGCCCGCCATGGCCGCCCCACCCGACGGGCAGGAGGAAACAGAGGAAGAGGTACCCACCGACTTTACGGGCAGATTCCGTTTTCCGGTACGCCGGGTAGCGCTCCTGGGGGGTTTGGTTCTCGGAATGGTTGCTTGGGGAGCCTTCCTGAAATTACGCCCGGCATCGCAGACCGCTGCTGATCAATCGGTCGCGATTCTACCCTTCAGGGTTGGCAACGATGCCGTAACCGCCCGTATCTCCCAAGGCCTCTTCGACCAGGTGTATGCCTCGCTGGCTTCCGTGCAAAGCCTGGCGGTGATTTCCAAAAACTCATCGGGCCTTTTTCAAGATTCCACCAAATCCATTCCCGCTATCGCCGCCGACCTGAAAGTCAGCCACGTACTAGTGGGTTCGGTTACCCGCCAACAGGGTACCCTGCACGTGAGTCTGGAACTCGTCAAAGCCGACGGTAACCGGACGGTTTGGGCCGGCAGCTTCGACGGCACCCACGGACAGGCCATGTCATTTATGAACTCGGTGGCCCGGCAGGTTACCGTGGAGCTGGATCAGAAGCTCAGTACGGATGAGTCGCGGCGTATGGATCGCCTGCCCACCCGGAACATACAGGCCTATAACGAGTACCTGCGCGGGGTACAGCTCATGAAGAGTCGCAACGAGGAAAAACTCCTGGCCGGTATCCGGTACTTCGACCGGGCCCTGGCCCTGGACCCGCTCTTTGCCGATGCCCTGGCCAACAAGGGGTTGGCCTACTACCTGCTGGGAAGTGATGACCATATGGAGCTTTTCGTGAGCATCCGCCTGGCGGAGCAAAACGCCCTGGCAGCTATCCGGATTGACGAAGATAATGGACTAGCCTATGCTACCCTGGCCAATGGCTATCGGCAGCTCAACAAGTGGGAAGAGGCTCTGACTACCTACGAGATTGCGCTTAAATACAGCCCCAACGATGCTGTGATCAACTATTGGTACAGCCTTACCCTGCGCTCATTGGGGCGTTTCGACGAGGCTATCCGCTACGGCGACCGGGCGCTGACCCTCGATCCCCTGTATCCCACCATCATGGCCGGACAAGTGGGCAACTACTCCTACGCCGGACGTTTCGACGAGGCCTGGCAACTGATCCGCGACAACGAGCCGCTAATGGATGAATTTTTCATGTACTACTACGTGCGGGCTTTTTATTATCTCAACCGCCAGGATCCTCAACAGGCCCTGCGAGAGTTTACCAAGTGCGACTCCCTGAATCCCGGCATTAAGACCATCACGATGTTCAGCCTGTACTGCCGGGCGCGGTTGGGCGAACGGGCCCCTGCCGAGGCCCAATTGCGATTGCTGACGGACATACCCGACCACTACGTGTCCAAGGCCATTCTGTACGCGGGCCTGCGCGACGCCGACCGTTGTCTGCACTACCTTGAAATAGGTGCCCAATTTGGCATTGCTCCCGAGTACCTTAAAATATCTCCTTTGTACAGCTTCCTACAAGGCAACCCCCGCTTTCAGGAAGTGCTGCGGCAACTGGGCCTGGTTTAATGAGCCCGGCGGCGGGGTATTGAACCGCACTTTAAAAATTTCTAAGTTTTTTCGGTTTTTTCTAAGTTTTTTTTCGGTTTTTCTAAGTTTTTGACCAGAAAAAGCAAACACGGCTGGGCCCTTTAGCCCTTACCTTGGCAGTGTCATTTTCGCTCTAAGCCGAAAATCAATGCTGACTGTCGCCCGCCTCTGCTTTTTGCTTACCGTTTGCCTACCTGGCTGCCGGGATACGGAATCACGCCGTCCGCCCCAGGAGGATGCGCTTGTCATCGCGCCCGCTACCTATGCCGTACTTTCCCAAAAAGCCCTCACCTACCAGGCCGACTTCCAACTCGAAGCCTGGGCACAGTTGCTGGCCGGGGATGTGGAGTACCACGTGCCGGTCGGCGATAGCCTGTGGCGGCTCCGGGGCAAAGAGGAAGTGCTGGCCTACTGGCAGACCTGGAAAAGCCGCCGGCGGGTGCGGGAAATACATCTCTCCCAATTCAGCATCATCCCGATTCGTAGCTCTAAGGCACTTCCCCTGACCGATTTGCCGGGAGTGTACGTACCGGTGATTTACCGCAGGCGCATCACGTACGTCTCGGGGCAGGTGCAGGAGCGGCCCGTAAGCCTATGGCTGCACTTCAATCAAGAAAAACTTATCGACCGGCTATACAGCTTTGAAACCCAACCGGATGGTGCCCCATGAAGCCTACTATACACACATTTATAAGTATCACTTCACCCAAAAAACCATTTTCACACATGAAAACCGCTGATGATTGCTTCATTGGTCAGGCCGTATAAATATTTCAAACATTTTAAACTACTTCTCATGAGAAATTTCAACTCTTACACTGAAAAACCATTCCTTGTCAAAGACCCTGGGCGGTGGATATGGTTTCGTATTCAGTAATTTTTTTGGCACTCGTTCTAACGCCAAAAATTAGGACGGACAATAATAGAATTGTAGCAACCATTTTTTTCATCATAAAAAAAACTTAAAAATGAAAAAGTTCTTCTTCCTGTTTTTGCTTTTGCCTGTACTTGGAATTGGACAGACAAAAAGTTTACTTAGTTCCAACCGTGTATTTGCCAAAAACGACAAAGTCGGTGAGTTTGAAAAGGCTCTTTCCAGCCATGCAAAAACGTATCATACAGGTGATGTTGCCTGGCGGGTATGGAGCATTGATTCGGGCCCTGATGCCGGGGGCTATATGGTAACCGAAGGGCCAACCACCTGGGGCACTTTGGATACCCGGGCCGACATTAGTGCAGCGCATACGGCTGACTGGGAAAAAAATGTATTGCCGCTTACTGAGGGCCGGGGCCAAATTGGCTTTTACGATTTCCAGGCCGATCTAAGCACCGTACAGTTAACGGATTATGCTGATAAAATCGTGATCAATCATATGACCGCAAATCCCGGGAAGATCACTAATACGATGATGCTGATTCAGCAGCTTAAAAAAATGTGGGTGGCAGATAAAGAATCTGTTGCTGTTTATTCAGTGGCGTTTTCCGGTGAACCAGGATATATTACGGTTACCCGTTTAAAAAATGGTTTAAAAGAACTGGCCAGCGATTATCGTAAACCAACGCCTGAAAGATTTAACGCGGCCAATGGGGCCGGCTCGTTTGACTCGTGGTTAAAGGATTATGCCGATGTAGTGCAATACCGCTGGTCGGAATTGCTTACATATAAGCCTTTATTAAGTTCAAAATAACTTTTTACAGTATCGCCCAAAACGAACTTTGTTGGGCGATATCCTTATTTTCTTTTCTTACAAATAGCTTTTTTTAGAACATTATTTCATCCTTAATAAATAAACAACATGAAACAACTTATTCTTTTCAAATCCGCCATAGTTTTCATTGCCTTATTCTTCTTTATCACCGGATGTAATGAGTCCGGTGCCGATAAAACATCAGAGGTGAAAAACGACACCACGCAGGCAATGACAACACAAGCTGACCCTGCCAGGCTGAAAGCAGAAATCCAGGAACAAGAAACGGCCTGGGCCCAGGCCGACAATGCCCGCGATGCGAGTGCACTGGCGGCTTTTTATTCGGATGATGCCGTCAGTATGGCCAACAATGCCCCAATGCAAGTCGGTAGCGCGGCTATCAAAAAAGACCTGGAAGCTTCTATGGCAAAAAGACCCAAAGGCGCGACTACTTCTTACGATGTAATGGATGTATTTGGCAGCGGCAATTATGTTACCGAAACCGGCAAAGTAACCCGGAAGGACTCTACCGGCAAGGTGATGTCCACCGGCAAGTACATGGCTATTTGGGAAAAGCGGGACGGCAAATGGATCTGCATCAGAGACATTGGCAATGAGGACGCAAAAGCTAACTAATACTCATCTATCCACTCCTTTTATTTTCAGTAGTCCGTCGTTTCGCAGGGGCTTGATACACCTGCGATAGAGAATGCAAAACCAATTTTCAAAACCAATTTTCAAACCAACTTTTTCCATGAACACACGATTACTCTCCCTCGTCGGCCTGCTGTTGATCCTTGGCCAGGCCTTTGCCGAAACGACCCCGATACCCGGCCACCCGGCTTCCCGGCTGGCGGTTGCCAATTCCACCTACACCACGATTGCTTCCAGCCTCAACCCCTCCACGGTGGGGGCGGCGGTGACGTTTACATCGACTACAAAATACTTAGACTTTCGTTTTTCTGATGGCTCCTTCAACGCGGGCACTAATCAGGTCAACTCGGCCGGGGCCAATGCAGCTGGCGGCCAGGTAATTATTGAAGACCTGGGTACAGTATGCCCTGCGGGAAATATCTTGTATGTAAATGCCAATGCCACTGGTGCCAACGATGGTTCTTCCTGGACAAATGCCTTTACCAAACTACAGGATGCATTGGCGCTTACCAATAGCTGTACCTCCATTTCACAGATATGGGTAGCCAAAGGCACGTACTTTCCTGATGAGGGCGGTGGCTTTGTTGACAATAACATCACTGCTGCTTTTACCATGAAAAACAACCTCGGCATCTACGGGGGATTTTCTGGAAATGGTACAGAAACACTCCTTTCTCAACGTGATTGGATGGCGAACCCCACCATTTTAAGCGGAGATATTAATAAAAACAACAACCCCGACAATGCGGTCGACAGCCGCCATGTTATTTTTAATAATTTCACTTCAGGTGCTCCATTAAGCAGCAGTGCCGTATTAGATGGCTTTACTATCAGCGGCGGCTACGGATCTGGCTATAGCGGCGGCGGCATGTACAATAAATACGCCTCGCCAACCATTAGTCATTGCAACTTTTCAAACAATCGAGTCCTCGTCAGCAACGGAGGCGGGATGTACAATGAGGACTGCTCGCCAACCATAAGCTATTGCACTTTTTCAAATAATGAAGCCACTGGCGGTGGCTATGGCGGCGGCATGCACAATAGAAACGCCTCTCCGAATATTAGTCATTGCACTTTTTCAAATAATTTAAGCAGCGGCAGCGGCTATGGAGGCAGTGGAATGGCCAACTTTTTCTCATCATCGCCAACCGTAAGCTATTGCACTTTTTCAGATAATAGACTACAAGGTAGTAGTGATGGTGCAATGCTTAATGATTACTCCTCCCCAGTTGTTAGTAATTGTATCTTTTCTAGGAATCAGTTTAGTGCGATGTACAATCGCGGTACATGCACAGCGAGCATTGTAAACTGTACTTTTTCAGCAAACACGGCATTTAATACTTACGGCGGTGGGATGACCAACAATTTACCAGCTTGCCAGCCCACAGTAAAAAACTGTATATTCTGGGGCAATGGCACCCTTGAGATTGTCAATTTTAATGGTGCGGCTCCGGTTGTTACTTATTGCGATGTAAAAGGCGGCTATACCGGCACAGGAAATATAAACGCTGATCCGCTATTTGTAAATGCAGGCGATTTTCACCTTCAAAGCGGTTCACCGGCCATCAACGCAGGAACCAATACCGGAGCACCTGCTACAGATATTGAAGGCAACCCACGTGCACTTACCGTTGCAGATCCTGCAGACATGGGTGCTTATGAAAAGCAGGCATGTAAAAACACTTACTATGTCGATGCTGATGGGGACGGCTACGGCTCCACCACCACGGCCCTGTTGTGCGATGCCACGGCTCCGGCAGGCTACTCCACCACCAATACCGACTGTAACGACGCTGACAGGACTGTCCATGAGCCCCAACTTTACTACGTCGATGCTGATGGCGATGGCGTGGGCTCAGCCGAAACGAAGATGCTCTGCTCGTCGACGGCTCCACAAGGCTACTCCACCACCAATACCGACGGGTGCCCCACCGATCCCCTGAAACAGGCCGCCGGTGCCTGTGGCTGTGGCATTGCCGATACCGATTCGGACGGCGATGGAACGCCCAACTGCCTGGATGCGTGCCCCAATGACCCTAACAAGATTGCCACTGGTGCGTGTGGTTGCGGGGTTGCTGATACCGATACGGACAGCGACGGTATTGCCGACTGCAACGATCCCTGTCCCTTGGCGATCAGCGGCATTACCAACTTTGACCCCGCTACCTGCGGTTGTGCTACCGGATTTACCCCCGTCATGAACGGCAACGTCATTACGAGCTGCCAGTGTACCCTGGAGGTGAGTCTGGGGTCGGCTTGTCGGCAGGTGTATGCGGGCTACGATGAAGCCAGTAACACCACGGTGCTGACGGCTACGGCCACGGGTCAGGATGGCAGCGATTACACGTACCTGTGGAGCAACGGCGCTACCTCGGCCAGCATCACGGTAAGCCCCGCTACCACGACCATTTATTCGGTCACCGTCAGCAAATCGGGCTGTTCGGCCACGGGTAGCGTTACGGTGAACGTGATCAACGTAGCCTGCGAGAAGAACAAAGTACAGGTCTGTCACAACGGCAAAACCCTGTGCGTGTCTAAAACGGGGAAAAACGGGGTGGCCGAGCACCTGGCCCACGGCGACAAACTGGGCAGTTGCGATACGCAGTTGCCGTGTGGCTCCGCCAATAGCCGTGTAGCCACCTACGAGCCTACCAGCGAACTGCCGACCGAGGGTTGGCTGGCTTATCCCAATCCCTTTGAGCAAACGCTGACCCTGCAACTGCACGCCACCACCGCGGGCAGCGCCGATATCGTGCTGGTCGACATGGTGGGCCGCTCCGTAGTGAGCAAAAAACAACTGCTGGTGGAGGGGTCAAACAGGATTGTCCTGGAAACGGGTCGGGTGGCTCCGGGCGTGTACATCGTTCAGCTGACCGATGCGGCCAGCGTGGTGCGAACCCTCAAGGTACTTAAGAAGTAAGCGGTTGATATCCCAGCCCGATCTTGATTGGGCTGGGAAAAACGGGTATCAGGTTTATTGGTTATTCCCTTGTCAGGTTAAGCCTGCTGACCTTAGCAGCAGACAACGGTCTACCCAGCAACTACCCTACCTATATAGTATTCATTGCCTCATTCTTCTTTATCACCGGATGTAATGAGTCCGGTGCCGATAAAACATCAGATGTAAAAAACGACACCACGCAGGCAATGACCACACAAGCTGACCCTGCCGCCCTAAAAGCCGACATCCAGGCGCTGGAGAACGCCTGGGCCCAGGCCGACAATGCCCGCGATGCGAGTGCCCTAACGGCTTTTTATTCGGATGATGCCGTCAGTATGGCCAACAACGCCCCAATGCAAGTTGGTAGCGCGGCTATCAAAAAAGACCTGGAAGCTTCTATGGAAAAAAGACCCAAAGGCGCGACTACTTCGTACGATTTAATGGATGTATTTGGCAGCGGCAATTATGTGACAGAAACGGGTAAAACAACCCGGAAGGACTCGACCGGCAAGGTAATGTCTACCGGCAAGTACATGGCCATCTGGGAAAACCGGGACGGCAAATGGATCTGCATCAGAGACATCAACAACGAGGATGCAAAAGCTAACTAATATATCCACTCCTTTAATTTTCAGTAGTCCGCCGTTTCGCAGGGGCGTGATACACCTTCGATTGAGAATGCAAAACCAATTTTCAAAACCAACTTTTCCCATGAACACACGATTATTGCCCCTTGTCTCCTTACTATGGCTTACCATTCAAGCCTCTGCCGCTACTTACACCGTAACCAATACCAACGATGCCGGCGCAGGCTCATTGAGCAAAGCTATTGTTGACGCAAATAACAACGCTGTAGCCGATGTAATGACCTTTGCTGCACCTACCATCAAGACAGGTACGAGTACCATCTCGGCTTATGCGGGAACGGCTTCAATGGATCCTCTTATGACAATCAACGATGTTACCCAAAATGAATTGGGTGTTGTGAGCACTTTTCAATTTACTGTAAGTCTTTCAGCACCTGCCCCCGCGGGTGGTGTTTCTTTTGATATTGCTACGGCAAATAACACAGCTACTACTGCAGATAATGACTATGTGCTAAATGCTCTTATCGGGCGAACCATTCCAGCAGGTAACAGCACTTTCACCTTTAACGTAACAGTAATTGGCGATGCCACATTTGAGCCGGATGAAACCTTCTTTGTCAACATCACCAATGTAACGGGGGCCCTCGTTACGGATGCCCAGGGCCTCGGTACGATTACCAATGATGATGCATCTTGTCCAAGCGGTAGTGTTTTGTATGTAAATGCCAATGCAACAGGCGCTAATAATGGTTC
Source organism: Cytophagales bacterium (assembly GCA_038204185.1). Classification (GTDB taxonomy): domain Bacteria; phylum Bacteroidota; class Bacteroidia; order Cytophagales; family Spirosomataceae; genus Salmonirosea. The sequence continues at coordinate 15,682 of JBBRDE010000007.1, read as the reverse complement.
TTCTTGGACAGACGCCTTTACCAATTTGCAGGATGCATTGACATTTACCAATACCTGTACCTCCATTACCCAAATATGGGTAGCCGCGGGCACATATTTTCCAGATGAGGGCGGCGCTGCTGTCAATAATGATAGGAACGCATCTTTCAGAATGAAAAACAACCTGGCTATTTATGGAGGCTTCTCTGGTACAGAAACCTCATTATCACAACGTGATTGGATAGCAAACAAAACGATACTGAGCGGTGAAATTCAACAAGACAATGATGTGAGCAACAATAGCCTAAACGTTATTTTAAACGCCTATCTTGAAGCCGCACGGTTATACAATACAGCCATCTTAGACGGATTTACCGTTACGGGTGGTAATGCTAACGGTACTAAAAATGTGACTATTCCTAGTGGTAGTGTAAACATTGGAATATTTGGTGGCGGCATATCAAATGTCTATGCATCCCCCACCATAGCCAATTGTATATTCACCGGTAATTCAGCTCAATACGGTGGCGGATTTGCCAGTTATTATAGCTACGATAATTTGAGCATGGTCAATTGTTCTTTCCTTAATAATTCGGCAGGACAGAATGGTGGCGGCTTATACCTTTTTCAAACCACACCATCGTTCTCTGGCGTTTTATTCTTAAGAAAGATTACCGTATCCAATAATTCGAGCGGTTATGGTGGCGGAGTTTATATTGCGGATGCCCAGGTAGGCCTTGAGAATTCAGTGGTGTCTACTAATTCCGCTTCTTCGGGAGGTGGTGGTATTTTCAGCTACGGTAGTAGCGTCTCTCTTTTCAATTCTACTGTGTATGGAAACACAACATCATCTTCTAGTTTTTATTCTGGTGGTTTGTATTTTGGTACCGATGCACCAACCCGTTTAACGATTGTCAACTCCATTTTTTGGGGCAATAGAAAAACGGGAAATGTGATCAGCAGCGTATCCTACGGTGGCAGCGAAAGTGAGTTATTTAACTCCGCTACGTATTCAGATATAGAGCGATCAAGTGGGGTATATGCCGGCATCGGTAATATCAACCAGGATCCGCTGTTTGTAAATGCCGCCGACCCCGATGGTGCCGATAATGTATTTGGCACAGCCGATGATGGCCTGGCGCTGCAAAACAACTCGCCAGCCCGTAACACCGGTACGGCTACAAATGCACCTACTACCGATATATTAGGCAACAACCGAGTAGGCAACCCCGATATGGGAGCCTACGAAAATATCGCTCCTCCCGGCCCAACGGCTTCGGTATTAAGTGTAAATGGATCATCCACCATTTGCAGGGGAAATTCAGCTAATTTGATCGTGACGATTACCGGCGGTACTTCACCGTACACGGTTGTGTATTCCGATGGTACAAACAACTTTACCGTACCCGGTTATACAAGCGGTGCTAATATTCCCGTATCACCCACAGTGAGCACGACCTACTCATTAGTATCTGTAACAGACGCCGGTGCTATTGCCGGAACGGGTAACAGTGGTACACCAACCATAACCGTAACCGACCCGCCCACTTGGTACCTGGATGCGGATGGCGATGGCTATTATGTGAGCAGCACCCAATCCTGCACAAGCCCAGGCGCAGGCTATACCACAACAATTGGTCTCCCCGGCGATTGCAACGATGACCCGAATGCTGGTGGAGCAGCCATTCATGCACCTGTTCAATACTATGTAGATGCCGACCATGATGGTTTTGGTTCCACCTCAACTGAAATGGTTTGTTCTTTAACTGCGACAATTGGTTATTCGACAAACAATACAGATTGTGATGATGCAAACACAGACGTATGGCAATCGGCTTTGCTCTACATAGATGCTGATGGCGATGGGTACGATGGAGGCCAGGAACCGGTTTGCTATGGTGCTGCTATTCCTGCGGGCTATAAGACCACCACGCTTGGAACAGATTGCAATGATAGCGATCCTGGTACCCTGGTGGTGAGTGTGGGGTCGACTTGTCGGCTGGTGTATGCGGGCTACGATGCGGCCAGTAACAGCACGGTGCTGACGGCTACGGCCTCGGGTCAGGGAAGCAGCGGCTATACGTACCTGTGGAGCAACGGCGCTACCACACCCAGTATCACGGTGAGCCCCGCCACAACGACGATCTATTCGGTCACCGCCAGCAAATTGGGCTGTTCGGCAACGGCCGCCGTGACGGTGAACGTGATCAACGTAGCCTGCGAGAAGAACAAAGTACTGGTCTGTCACAAAGGCCAAACGCTGTGCGTGTCTAAAACGGGGAAAAACGGAGTGGCCGACCACCTGGCCCACGGCGACAAACTGGGCAGCTGCGATACGGAGTTGCCGTGTGGCTCCGCCAATAGCCGTGTGGCCGCCTACGAGCCTGCCATCGAAGCGCCGGCGGAGGGCTGGCTGGCCTATCCCAACCCCTTTGAGCAAACACTGACCCTGCAACTGCACGCCGCCACCGCGGGCAGCGCCGATATCGTGCTGGTCGACATGGTGGGCCGCTCCGTAGTGAGCAAAAAACAACTCCTGGTGGAGGGGCCCAACAGGATTGTCCTGGAAACGGGTCGGGTGGCTCCGGGCGTGTACATTGTCCAGCTGACCGATGCGGCCAGCGTGGTGCGAACCCTCAAGGTACTTAAGAAGTAAGCGGTTGATATCCCAGCCCGATCTTGGTCGGGCTGGGAAAAACGGGTATCAGGTTTATTGGTTATTCCCTTGTCAGGTTAAGCCTGGTGACCTCAGCAACAGATAACGGTCTCCCCAGCAACTACCCTACCTATGGTGTGAACTTATTTTTAAATAATCACTTCATTATTAATACACTAGGGTAATTTAGAGACTATTTTTTTGCAAAAAATAACTTTGTTAATATTAAAGAGGGTGATCAAATTTCATTTTCCTATGCTTCATATACTCCAGTAGATTGTACCACCAAACCTAATTTGCCGATGTTTGACGTACTTAATGGACAGGTCAGCGTCTGGTAATGAAATTATACTGTTACAAATTGAGGGAACTGAAATAAAACAGTCGCCCGGGTATTTTTTACCTGAGTGACTGTTTTATTATCAATCCATTAAGTCTTATTGCTACTTAAGCGCAAAAGTTCACAATGCAGGTTACAATTGTGGAACAATAACTCTATTTCACCCTACATTAGCCAGCCTCTTGTGTTGAGCGCGTATTTCGGGAACTGTCCGCTTTTTGGGGCTATTATTCTATTTTCAACTACCTTGTAGTATTGTAAATCAAAAGCAAATCAAATATTCATTTAGCTGATCCTTTTTCTATGGCTCAGCTTTAATGTTACTCCAGCCCAAACTACCTCGTTGCCGCCAGGTCCTTTTAGCGGGAAAACAGTCAGCGTCTGCCCCGAGACGACGACGACTTACGAAGTCGGGATGAAGGAGAGCAGTATGTGCACCTCGGCCCCGGCCCAAGTGACCGTGACGGTCAATGACGTGCGCTGCGGCAACAAGAATCAGAACGTTCGGATCTGCTAGTAGGCACCACCCAGTGCGTCAGCCCGCAGACCGCTACCTCAAGCAGTGCGCCACTATTGGGCCATGCAGTACCGCCAACACCCGCATCGGCGTGGAGGAAACCAGCAGCTCCCCCCTGTAACTCACGCTGCGTGCTTACCCCAACCCGGTGGCCGACGCGGTGAGCGTGGAGGTGCTCGAACTGGTGGGCCGGGTGTGGCAGTCGCGGCGGCAGATTTTGCAAGAAGGTCGAAACGAAATAGCCTTGCGGCTGGCTACTTTGCCGATGGGCGTATACTTGATCCGGCTGCGCGAAGCGGCAGGCGATCAGGCTACCGTTAGGGTGAGTAATGAATAAAGCGGCTTTAGAACTTTGCCATGGTTCGACTAAAAAGGCGGATGGGGTACTTCCCCATCCGCCTTTTTATTTTTCCAGCTTCCTCTTCAAAACGTGCGCCAGGTATTCGTTCGCTGAGGGCACCTTCATCCTGCACAAGGTAACATAGTCAGGAGGCAAAAATTAATGTATCCAGTTGATTATCAAATTAATATTTAATTTAATATAATATATTACGGCATAAATCAAAATATTTTCACAATTCCTACTAGTTTAGCTAAGAACTTTAAAAAACATAACCTTATGTCTATGGCTTAAAAAAATCCAACCCTCACGATTTTTCCCTATGTTCTTCAACTAATTCAACTAAATCGGTGAAAAAAACACAAATAGTACTATCCAGCGTACAGCCAGGCAAGGGAGCGATGTGCTATACGTTAGCAATCCTGGCCTGCCTGTTATCTGTAAAGGCCCCAACCGCACTTGCCGCTCCATCAAGCACGCGTGTGCCCATTCTTAAAGTCGTGGCAGACCAACAAGTAACCGGAACTGTCCAGGATGAAAAAGGACAACCCATGCCCGGCGTGACCGTGGTGGTGAAAGGTACCTCCCTGGGTACCATCACAGGCACAGAGGGAGGGTATTCCATCACAGTTCCTTCTGTCCAGCAACAAAACCTAACTTTGGTCTATTCATTTGTGGGTTACGAGTCGCAGGAAATAGTAGTTGCGGAAAGATCACGGATCGACGTCACCATGAATATTTCCGCCAGCTTGCTGGATCAGCTCGTAGTCGTGGGGTACTCTTCTAAAAAACTGAAATACCTTACCAGCTCGGTTTCGTCGATTAGCAACGAAAAACTTCGGGACGTTACCGCTAACGATCTGCCCAGCCTGTTGCAGGGAAAAGCGGCGGGCGTGGTGGTTTCTTCGCCTTCCGGCGATCCCACCAGTGCGCCAAGAATTCTGATTCGGGGTGCAGGTACGATTTCGGCCGGGACTGCTCCCCTTATCGTGGTGGATGGCAACATCGGTGGAACCTACAACCCCGTGGATGTGGAAAACATCACGGTGCTGAAAGACGTAGCGGCTACCGGATTGTATGGCTCACGGGCCGCCAATGGGGTGATTATTGTCACGACCAAGATGGGAAAGGCAGGCAAACCCCAAATCAACTTCAATAACACGTTGGGTTTTGCCGAGGCAACGACCGGAAATTTTCGGCTGATGAATTCCCAGGAATTGTACGATTATCAGACTACCTTCTACAAGCGTGATCCCTCGGTGGTCAATACAAACACCAATTGGTGGAATGAGGCGTTCCGGAGGGGATTTGTCAACAACCACAATCTTTCTATTTCGGGAGGCGACCAGAAAACGACCTACTTTGTATCCGCCAACTATTACAAGGAGGAAGGAACGATCATCGAGAACGACAAAACCGGCTATAATTTCCGTACCAATTTACAAACTCAGCTCACCAAAAAACTTACGGCTAAGTTTCTGGTTAACGGGACTTTTACCAAGGATAATTATCATAACAGCAATACGCTCTATGATGCCTACAACAACCTGCCCTTCGACCCGGCCTATAATACAGACGGTACCCCGGCGGACGGCAGAAACTACCCCGGCTGGCTGGGTCGCGACAAGGAAAATTTCCTGCATTCGGTGCAGTACAATTATTCCAATGCAAAAAGCCTTAACATCACCACGGATGTGAACCTTGACTATGACCTGACCGACAAAATCACGCTCTCTACCTACAACCGGGTCTTTTTCGGCAATGGGCAGAGTTTCAGCTATAATGACAAACGTACCAAGCAGGGTGGGGCCAACGGTGGCGAATTGTACACCGGTAGCTCGTTCGGCACCCGGCTCCTGACGTCGAATCGTGTTCGATACGAGAATTCATTTGATAAGCATACGTTCTCGCTACTCGGTGTGGCCGAGGCAGAGCGCAACTACAACAGCAGTGCATCCTCCTCGGGCAAAGGCCTTCCTCCCGGACGCGACGTTATGTCCGTTGCTACCGGAATTTTGACTAACCCGACGGGAGAATACGATCAGGTGGGATTTCGCAAATACCTGGCCACCGCAGATTATAACTACAATAACCGGTATTTCCTGGTAGGGTCATTTGTGAATGAATTTTCTTCGTTATTTGGCAAGAATAACTCCACCGCTAATTTCTACCAATTGGGCGCATCCTGGGTGCTGAGCAATGAAGCATTCCTGCGCAACAACAACTTGCTGACCTTCGCCAAATTACGGGTAAGCAACGGTACCGTAGGCAATGCCAATGGCATCAGCAATTTCGCCTCGCTCGGATTATACAGCATTTCGCAGTCGGCCAGCTACGCTGACCTACCGGGCGCTGCACCCTCGCAGAAAGGTAATCCTGACCTAACCTGGGAAAAAATCAAATCCTCTAACATTGGTTTGGATCTGAGCTTTTTTGGTCGGATCGACCTGGTGATGGATGCTTACATTAAAGAAGCAAGTGAACTGTTGTACCGCAAGCCACTGGCCGCTACCACCGGATACAGCTACGTGTGGGTGAACGCCGGGTCGGTGCGCAACAAAGGCATTGAGTTCAGCCTGACTTCCACCAATATCCGGGCGAAGGATTTTACCTGGGAAACCAATCTGAATATGGCTTTCAACCGGAACAAAGTACTGGAGCTGAGTGACGGCGCCCTGGTGTTCAACTCCGGTGCCCAGCAGCCCATCGCGGTGGGCCATAACATGGACGAGTGGAACATGCCGGTTTGGGCGGGTGTCAACCCGGAAAATGGCGATCCGCAGTGGGAGAAGCTCACGAAGGATGCCAGTGGAAACATCACCAAGTCCCTAACCAGCACCTACAACCAGGCACAGACCGCGACTTCCCGCCAGTTTTTGGGCAAATCCGCTTCACCGAAGTTTACCGGCGGACTGTCCAATACTCTAAGCTACAAGGCATTCACCTTCTCGGCTTTCTTCAATTTTGTGTACGGCAACTGGGTGTATAGTAACAGCCGTTTCTACTTCGATAGCGATGGATTGTACGAGAGCTATAACGCCATGGTACTGCCTGATGGCTGGAACCGGTGGAGCAAGCCCGGCGACATCGCCACGCATCCCAAGCCCAACGTGGGAGGCAATAAGGACTCTAATCAATCGTCAAGCCGCTTCATCGAAGATGGTAGCTACATACGGTTGAGAAATATTCGGTTGGCCTATGCAATCCCCGCCCGAATCCTGGGCAAGTCGGGTTTCTCGCGGGTATCGGTATTTCTGAGTGGCGACAACCTATGGACGGGTACGAAGTTCTCCGGGCCAGATCCGGAAGTTTCCCTCACGCAGGTAAACCTGAGTTCGGGTAATTCAAACCTGCGCTACCCCATCAGTAAAAAGTATCTTTTCGGCATTAACTTTTCATTATAATGAATCAGAACATGAAATCGTATTCACTACTAAAGGTACTGCTTCTGGCGGTGCTGACCCTGGGGTCGGTATCGTGTGAGCAGTATTTTGAGCCTACTACCTCCATCGATGAACAGTCGGCCCTGAACAATGCCGGCGATGTCGAAACCGCCACGATCGGTACCTATGCGGTGTTACTCAATGCGGCCTATGTTCGTAGCGTACACTTCCTGATGGAATACCCGAGCGACGAAATCGCCCAGGGCCAGTCGTCCGGGGATGACCTCACCCGCGCCTATCGGTACACGCACATCAACACGTCGGGCCACGCCACCAACTTCTGGGGACAAGCCTACAAAGTGATTGCTGCCGCCAATAAAATCATCGCTTACGTACCCGACGACGCGTCGGTGATACTGCGCCAGTTGAAAGGTGAGAACCTGTACCTGAGAGCCATGATGCACTACAACCTGGTGCGGGTTTTTGGCCGTCCCTACCCGCAGGGTAAGGGTAGCAATCCGGGGGTACCCTTACTGCTGGATGGACTCACCGACGAGCAGACCAACAGCATCGCGCGCAGTCCGGTAAAAGATGTGTACGATTCGGTCATTGCCGATTTGTTGAAAGCCTCAGAGCTGATGTCGGTCAACAAGTCAAATTCCTTTGCCTCGAAAGAGGTTGCGCTCGCCCTGCTTTCGCGCGTGTACCTGTACAAGGAGGATTATCAGAATGCGATTAAATACGCCGACCTGGTCATCAATTCCGGCCGCTACAAACTGGTGCAGGGCGCAGAGTACAGCGGGTATTATAAAGCTGTCCCGACGAGCAATCAAGAGACTATTTTTGCCATCCGCCACACCAAGGTGCAGGATCGGGGTTTCTCGGCCATCGGCTCCATGTATTTTAGCAGCGACCCCACGGGTACCGCGCAGGGACAGGGTGTAAGCGGCTGGGCTGAGATTTATGCGTCAAAAAAGTATGTGGATTTCCTTGGAAAAAATCCCGAAGATTTACGTAACAACTTCGTAACGCCTTACAAAATCGGGGGGGAGCTACAGTACAATAGAAAACTGACGCCCGTGACGCCGATGAATTATATTAATAAGTACTCGTTGCAGGAAGGCGTCATCAACCTCAGTTCGCCCGTCTACCTCCGATTGGCTGAAATGTACCTGAACCGGGCGGAAGCCAACGCCAAGCTGGGCAAAACCGAAGACGCCCTGAAGGATATCAACCTAATGCGTCAGCGGGCCGGGTTAAGCGGCGACAAGCTGTACACCGTGGGTAACCTGAAAGGTAAAACCGCCTTTGACGTCGTGATGGAAGAGCGCTGGCTAGAACTGGCATTTGAGGGCCACCGCGCCTACGACCTGTTCCGTAACAACCTGCCCATGGAGCGGAACTACCCCGGAACGCACTCACTCAACAACACACCCACGACCGATGTGTACCAGAAGATTATGCCCGACAACAACCGTGTGATATTCTTCATCCCGCAGGCTGAGATCGATCGGAACAGCAAACTGATTCAGAATCCGTAGGGTACCCCAGGTATCCGAAAAGCAAAAACCCCGGCGAGTGAAAACTCGCCGGGGTTTTTATATTCTAATGATTCATGCCTGGAAGTTGTGATTTACCCCCCCAACTCCATCTTCAAAAAGTGCCCCGTATAACTCCCCTTCACCTTCGCGACCTTTTCGGGGGTACCTTCGGCGATGATCTCGCCACCAAGTCCGCCGCCTTCGGGGCCGAGGTCCACTACGTAGTCGGCTACTTTGATGATATCCATGTTATGTTCGATGACTAGTACGGTATTGCCCTTGTCAACCAGTTTTTGGAGTACAGCCAGCAGATGGCGAATGTCCTGAAAGTGCAGGCCCGTGGTAGGTTCGTCGAGGATGTACAGCGTTTTTCCCGTGTCGCGCTTGGAGAGTTCTTCGGAGAGCTTCACGCGTTGTGCCTCACCGCCCGAAAGCGTAGTGGCGTGTTGACCGAGCGTGATATAGCCTAACCCGACATCGCTTAGCGTCTGTACTTTACGCAGAATTCGGGGTTGGTTTTCGAAGAATTCCAGCGCAGCTTCCACGGTCATATCCAGGATGTCGGCGACGGATTTTCCCTTGAAGCGTACTTCCAGCGTTTCGCGGTTGAAGCGCTTGCCCTTGCAGGTTTCACAATTAATGTGCACATCGGGAAGAAAATCCATTTCAATTTTCTTCATGCCCGCGCCCTCGCAATCCTCGCAGCGGCCGCCTTTGACATTAAAGCTAAACCGCCCCGGCTTGTAGCCCCGGATTTTGGATTCGGGAAGTTCAGAATAAAGTGCGCGGATGTCGGTGAACAGATTGGTATAGGTAGCTGGGTTGGAGCGCGGCGTGCGGCCAATGGGCGACTGGTCCACCTCGATTACCTTATCCAGGTGTTCCAGCCCTTCGATGGATTTGTGTTCCAGCGGTTCGCGGCGCGAGCGGTAGAAATGCTGATTCAGCAGCGGGAACAATGTTTCGTGGATTAGCGACGACTTGCCGCTCCCGCTCACGCCCGTCACGCAGGTCAGGGTACCCAGCGGAATTTTGAGCGTGACGTTTTTGAGGTTATGACCCGTGCAGTTTTTCAAAACGAGTTTGTTTCCGTTGCCCTTGCGTCGCGATTGGGGTATCTCAATACCCTGTCGCCCACTGAGGTAGTCAGCGGTGGTGGAGCCGTTTTTCAGGAACTCGTCGGGGGTACCTTGTCCCACCACCTGCCCGCCGTGACGGCCCGCGCCGGGGCCAATGTCTACGATGTAGTCCGACGCCAACATCATGTCTTTGTCGTGTTCCACCACCAGCACGGTGTTGCCCAGGTCGCGGAGGTTTTTCAAAGAATTGATCAGCCGCTCGTTGTCGCGCTGGTGCAGGCCGATGCTCGGCTCGTCCATGATGTAGAGTACCCCAGTAAGCTGGGTGCCGATCTGCGTGGCCAGGCGAATGCGCTGTGCCTCACCGCCGGATAGGGTACGCAAAGCCCGGTTGAGCGTGAGGTAGTCCAGCCCTACATCCAACAAAAATCCAACCCGCTTACGGATTTCTTTCAGTACCTCGTGGGCGATGACTTTCTGCCGATCTTGTAGCCGATCTTCCAGGCCTTCCAGCGTTTCGGCTAGTTCGCGAATGTCCATTTCGGCTAATTGGGCGATATTTTTATCGTCGAGCTTAAAGTGCAGCGATTCCCGCCGCAGCCGTCCGCCCTGGCAGTCGGGGCAGGTGCGGATCACCATAAAATCTTTCAGCCAGTCGTGAATCTTGTCGGTGCCGTTTTCCTGTTGACGTTTCAGAAAATTGATGATACCGTCAAACTTGGTGTCCCATTTGGTTCCGGGGTACTTCTTGGAAGGGACCGGTACGGGCTCGTCGGTACCGTAGAGCACCAGTTCGATGGCTTCGGGCGGGAATTTTTCGAGCGGGGTACTTAGGCTGACCTTGTGCTTTTTCAGTAAAACCTCCAATTGCTTGAAAATCCAGGCTTCGCGGTATTCGCCCATGGGCGCAATGCCGCCCCGGCTAATGCTCAGCGAGCGGTCGGGAATGACGGACTCCTCGGTGATTTCCTCCACCACGCCCAGGCCCTGACAGGTAGGGCACCAGCCATAGGGCGAGTTGAACGAAAACGAATTGGGCGCCGGATCGTCGTAACTGATGCCTGACTCGGGGTCCATGAGGTTTTGGGAAAAGTACTGCGCTTCGCCTTTCGCATCCATCACCATCATCGCGCCTTTGCCCTGTTTCAGGGCCGTCGCCACCGACTGGCTGAGGCGAAAACGATCTTCGGCTTTGGGAACGATGCGATCCACGACAATCTCGATATCGTGGACTTTGTAGCGGTCCAGCTGCATCTTGGGTTCAATGTCCAGTACCTCGCCATCTACCCGTACCTTGGTGTAGCCGAGGCGGGCGATTTGCACGAATAGCTCGCGGTAGTGGCCCTTGCGGCCCTTCACGGCGGGGGCCAGCAGGGTGGTTTTTTGTCCCTCGAACTGGCTCAGCAGCTGGTCGATAATCTGATCCTGCGACTGCTTCACCATCCGGCGACCCGTTACGTAGCTGAACGCCTCACCCGCCCGTGCGTACAACAGACGCAGGAAGTCGTAGATTTCGGTGACGGTCCCTACCGTCGAACGGGGGTTGCGGGAGGTGGTTTTTTGCTCAATGCTGATGACGGGCGACAGGCCGCTGATTTTGTCCACGTCGGGCCGCTCCATCTCGCCGATGAAGCCGCGCGCGTAGGACGAAAAGCTCTCCATGTAGCGACGCTGTCCTTCGGCGTAGATGGTGTCGAACGCCAGCGACGACTTGCCGCTGCCGCTGATGCCTGTGACCACGACCAACTGGTTGCGCGGGATGGATACGTCGATATTTTTAAGATTATGCTCGCGGGCGCCCTGTACGTCGATGTGGTCGTAGCCCGTCGGGTCGGGAAGATGCTGTGGTTTCAAAAGGGAAATTCGGCTGGTTAGGTTATCCTGGTAGTAACCCGAAAAAACTCCGATAGGTTCGGGGAGATTCAAATCAATGGGACTACTGCCATTGGCACTTTTTAGAGGCCTGGACAAAGGTTGTAATGCTCATCGGAAATGGCCAATCGCTCATAAATCAGGCACCAATTCATTCAACCTAACGGATATTCATTATTTTAGCCCCTTCTTTGAAACTACCCATTCGCCAAACCCTTCTCTGCATGGCCAAGAACTCTTCTCTCTTTCGTAAGAAAACAGTAGCCCAAATCATGGGCGACGCCCACAAGGCCGACATGGAGTCGGGGGGACTCGTCAAAACGCTTGGCGTCCGTGACCTGGTGTCGCTGGGAATCGCGGCTATCATCGGGGCCGGGATTTTTAGTACCATTGGTCTGGCAAGCTTCAACGGGGGGCCAGCGGTTTCGCTGCTGTTCGTCTTTACGGCCATTGCCTGTATATTCACAGCCTTGTCCTATGCGCAGTTCGCCAGTACAGTACCCGTGTCGGGCAGCGCCTACACCTACGCCTACGTGGCGTTCGGGGAGCTGTTTGCCTGGATTATTGGCTGGGCGCTGATTCTGGAATACGGCGTTTCCAATATGGTCGTGGCTATTGCGTGGTCGGAGTATTTTGTGAGTATGCTGTCCGGTTTCGGCATTACGTTTCCAGGGTACCTCTCCACCAACCCGGCCACGGCGGCCGAAGGGTTTGCCCGATTACAGGAAGTCGGGGCGGGTGCCCTCACGGTAGCGGAGCAAAGGGGAGCCCTGGCCTACCAAACCGCCCCAATGATCGGGGGGATACGTGTTATTTTCAATTTGCCCGCCGGGATCATCACCCTGCTGGTCACGGCGCTGGTCTATATCGGTATCCGGGAATCGCGCACGGCAAGCAACATCATGGTGGTGCTGAAAGTGGGGGTGGTGCTGCTGGTTATTTCGGTCGGGGCTTTCTACGTACAGCCCGTAAACTGGACCCCTTTTGCCCCCAACGGCGTCAAAGGCGTCCTGAGCGGCGTGGCGGCGGTGTTTTTTGCTTTTATTGGCTTTGACTCTATTTCTACGACGGCGGAAGAATGTAAAGACCCACAGCGCGATATGCCCAAGGCAATGATCTACACACTTTTGATTTGCACGGTACTGTATGTGCTGATCACGCTGGTGCTTACGGGCATGGTCAACTACAAGGAACTGAATGTGAACGACCCGTTGGCTTTTGTATTCCAGCGCATCAACATGAACTTCATGGCGGGCATTATTTCGGTCAGTTCAGTCATAGCCATTACCAGTGCCCTGCTGGTGTACCAGCTCGGTCAGCCCCGGATCTGGATGACCATGAGCCGCGACGGACTACTATGGAAGCGGTTTTCCAAGATTCACCCCAGGTACCACACGCCTTCCTTTGCCACGATCGTTACGGGATTTGTCGTAGGAATTCCGGCTTTGTTTTTCAAGATGGATTTCTTCGTTGATCTCACCAGCGTGGGTACCTTCTTCGCCTTTATTCTGGTGTGCGGCGGGGTACTCTACCTCGACTACTCGGGGATTTCGGAGCAGTCGAAGTTCCGGGTACCCTACCTCAATGGCAAGTATTTGGTGGGGTTGGGGCTGATCGTGGCGGTAGTACTACTGTTCGTATACGGGCAGGGGGTACTTACCGAATGGAGCACGGCATCTCCTGCTTACATCTTTGAACACAAAGTATTGACGATCATATTCTGGATCACCTGGATTGTGATGTCGGTAATGAGTTATAAATATAATTTCTCCATTTTGCCGGTCATGGGCATTTTGACAAATCTGTACCTGATGACCGAACTCGGGTCATCCAACTGGCTGATTTTTGTGATTTGGCTGGCGATCGGTTTGGTTATTTATTTCACCTATGGCTATCGGAAAAGTAAGCTGGCGCAGTAAAAGGTAGCGTAAAGGCAAAAGATAAATTTCAAACGCGGGAAGGGTACCTTTTTTTTAGGTACCCTTCCCGCGTTTGATTTAAAGTAAAAGCACTTGCGGCCCAGCTGGCAAAAAGTACATACGGAAAATCGGCTTCGTCCGTTTTAATTTCCGGTAGTATCCTACCGAGAAAAACGTTTGCTATTCCTGTCGACTATGAAGCCTATCCTTTTTTTTGCGCTGCTCATGATGGCCCTGGTACCTAGTTGTACCCCGCCTGACGTGGCACCCAAGGACTATCAGCTTGACGCTAGCTACTCCCTGGGACTCGATGGACCCACAAGCTCGGAAATTCTGATCGGCGACCAGGTGGATCTGCGTGGCTTGGTACGGATAACCGACCAGGCCAATCAGCGGGTAACGGTACCGGAAAACGCGTATCGGTTTGTGATAAATAACCAGCCCAATAGACCTGCCACCTTCAATGCCGCGCAGGTAGGTACTTATACCTTCGAAGTCAAAATCGGGAACCGCACTAGCAATACCGTTAACGTGACGGTGCTGCCTTACTCACGAATCCGAATTCCCGTAGTGTTCCATACGGTGAATTCTACCCTTACGCAAACCCAGATAGACCGGCTGTTGAAGGGTATGACGGAGGCCTACGGGAACCGCTGGAATCCATACAGCGGGGCCAAAGACGAACGGTCCGTAGACAATTTCATCGAGTTTTATGCCGCCGAGATGAACCCCACCGGGCTGACACTTTCGGTCAAAGGGCTCAATGCCGTATCGTCGTCCCGCCAGACGTTCACCTCTAAACAGGCTGTCGACGAGGCCTGGAAAGCATACTGGAATCCCAATCGCTTCCTGAATGTCTGGATTTATTCGATTGCCAAAGAAGAAAGCCTTAGTGGCTTTGCCTATCATTTGCCCGTCACCCGTCCGTTGGTGGGTTCCCGTGTGTTATCGGCCAGCCGTACCTCTCCCGATCTACCCTACGGTATCTATCTCAATCAAAGCGACGTAAGCGACACCCGTTCCAGCACCCTGGCGCACGAGGCCGGGCACGTACTGGGCCTCAACCATGTCTTCGATGGCAACGGTAAGGAGTCTAAATCATGCAGTACCACCGACCCCGACTACTGCGCTGACACGCCCTACTACGACCGCGCCCTGTACATGGATAACTACCGAACTCTGCGTCAGCGCCGCACTGCCTGCGACGGCAGCAATTACGTGAGTACCAATATCATGGACTACTATTTGGGTTACGAAAATTCCCTGACCCGCAACCAGCGCGACCGCATTCAGCACACGCTCAACTACGGATTGTGGATTCCAACGCCCACCAACAACGATGCACGCGCTCGTCAGAACGCGGAAGCTGACTACGTCAAGCGGCCTGACGATTACGTATACGTTCCCCCGATCCTCTGCGCCAAAGATTTTTGAGTGATGAATGATTTGATCCAGCCCCCATGGTGAATGAGTGGATAGGAACCTGCTTACATTCATCACTCATCATCCTTAATTCTCCTTACGCCTTTTTGATCGAGGCGGAGTTAATACAAAACCGTAAGCCCGAGGGCGGTGGGCCGTCGGGAAATACATGCCCTAGGTGGCCGTCACAGACATTGCACATCACTTCCACACGCTGCATGCCGTAGCTAGTGTCCAGGTCATACTGGACCACATCCTGCTCCACAGGTGCGGAGAAACTGGGCCAGCCCGTACCGGATTCAAATTTTACCGTGGAGTCGAAGAGGGGGGTGCCGCAGGCCCGGCAGGCGTACAGTCCGGGTTCGTGGCGCTCGCAGTACTCGCCCTTGAAAGCCCGTTCGGTACCCTTCTGACGGATCACATGGTACTCTTCCGACGAAAGCTGCTGCTTCCATTCGGCTTCTGTTTTCTCCACCCGCTGGGGTGGCGTGGGGTTGCCTTGTTTGGCGTACTGTATTACATCGTTCCAATTCATGGGTCGCTCTTTTTTGATGGTTATATACAAATACTAACCAAAAATAGGCCCGAAGAGTTGGCAGTACTTGTACCGACCACCCAAAGTGGTGACGTGTGG
>JBBRDE010000006.1:0-52651 GCA_038204185.1 Cytophagales bacterium | reverse complement strand
GTGAAACTTATCAGGGTAGAAAAGAAACACGAATAATACCGCTAATAAAGCCAGGCGGATGAAGCTTGTTATGATTTTGGACATGGACTTCAATTTTGAATGATAGAATATTGCTTACGGCTGACTACTTTATCATTCTATCATTCACTCATTCAAAATTAATCAAGTACAAACTCTTCCTGCCAGTTGTCTTTTTCCTGCCATTCGGGTTGTTGGCGCTTGTCGAATACGTAGTTGCCCACAACCAGATAATCCATTTCGGTACGCATGAAGCAGCGGTACGAATCGTTGGGCGTAGACACGATGGGTTCACCGCGCACGTTGAAACTCGTGTTCACGATCACGGCGTAGCCCGTCAGTTCCTTGAAAGCATTGATGAGTTCCCAGTAGCGCGGATTGGTTTCCTTATGCACCGTCTGGATCCGGGCTGAATAATCGATGTGGGTGATCGAAGGTAGGTCCGACCGCTCATAGTACAGCTTATTACGCAAATCCATGGAATCGTAGTCCGTTGGCAGCGGGTTACGGCGGTCTTCGGCTACGGGGTGCACCAGCAACATGTAGGGTGAAATACCGTCGTAATCGAAATATTCGGCGCAGTTCTCAGCGAGTACCGAAGGCGCAAAAGGCCGGAACGATTCGCGGTATTTGATTTTTAAATTCAGTTTCTTCTGCATTTCGGAATTGCGCGGATCGCCCAGAATACTGCGCCCACCCAGCGCACGCGGGCCAAACTCCATGCGTCCCTGCACCCAGCCCACTACGTTTCCATCGGCCAGTAGCTTGGCCACCTCTTGGCTCAATTCTTTGAAATCTTCAAATCGCTTGTAGGCAGCTCCGTACTTTTTAGCAGTCAGCTCTACTTCCAAATCCGAGAAGGTAGGTCCCAGATAAGAGCCACGCATGTTATCATTCTTCCAGGTAATGTTACGCTCCTGCCCGAAGTAAATATGGTAGGCTGCCTGCGCCGCGCCCAAAGCGCCACCCGCATCACCGGCAGCTGGCTGAATGAAAATGTCTTTAAAAATTCCTGCCTTCTGGATTTTCCCGTTCGACACGCAGTTGAGCGCTACCCCACCCGCCATGCATAGGTAGTCGGCACCCGTAAGGCGTTTGGCTTCGCGGCCCATGCGGATTACAGCTTCCTCGGTCACGCGCTGAATGGCCAGGCCCAGGTTACAGTGCTCGGCTTCGAGGGTATCCTCAGGATTACGCTTTTTAAAGCCAAATAGTCGCTCCCACTCCGATTCGTTGACCATTTTCAGGCCCGTTGCGTAGTCGAAGTACTGTTGATTGAGCCAAACCGAACCGTCTTCTTTCAACTCGATGAGTTCTTTCAGGATGATGTCCATGTAGCGGTCCACATCTGGTGAGGAAGGATTGCCGTAAGGAGCCAGCCCCATGAGTTTATACTCCCCCGAGTTGACTCGAAAACCCAAAAAGTAGGTAAAAGCCGAATATAAAAGACCCAATGAGTGGGGAAAACGGAGTTCTTTCAGAATGGTAATATCCTTACCTTCTCCCAAACAAATCGAGGCAGTGGCCCACTCCCCTACCCCATCGATGGTCAGGATGGCGGCTTTTTCGTAGGGAGAAGGATAAAAGGCCGAAGCTGCGTGGGAGAGGTGATGCTCAGGAAAAAGTATTTTGACAGGCTTTTTTTTGTCGTAGCCTAACTTTACCAATTCTTCGTTGATCAGGCGCCTAAGAAACATCTTCTCCTTAATCCACACGGGCATAGCCGTAATAAAGGAACGAATGCCTTTGGGAGCGAAAGCATAGTAGGTCTCCAGCAAACGTTCAAATTTGAGCAGCGGCTTGTCGTAAAAGACAATAGCATCGAGTTGATTGAGTGTCACGCCGCCGTACTCAAGACAAAATTGCACAGCGTTGGAAGGGAAGCCTGGATCGTGCTTTTTGCGGGTAAATCGCTCTTCCTGAGCCGCAGCTACGATTTCACCGTTGTCAATTAATGCCGCTGCCGAATCGTGGTAGAAGGCCGAAATTCCTAATATTTTCACCTACTTATATGGTTTGTGACGCATAATGCCTGTGTGAATTCAGCGACAAAACTAGGCATAAGAACGTTAACTTCAAATGAATGCTTCTAACCACAAAATAACTATAAGACCATATTCAAATATTTTCTTCCCCAGGATTTTCGCAAAATTGACTGATGGCAAACTAATAAGAACATGTTTAAAATTCAAATAGGGCATCGGTGCATCTACTTTTGAGTAACCAAACATAGAAGCAAATGCAAATAGAATTCCAGGAACTCTCGGAACGGGCCGACCCGCGATGCCCACTGGCCAGCCCGCGATGTGGCAAATTTTGAACCACCAGCGCTAGCATCTAAATGGTTACGAAGCCGGGGGAGGGATAAAAGAAAATCTCTCATTGGCCAATACCCAGATGAGCGCCTTTTCTGCCAATGTTTTCGGCTCGAATTTATGAAAGAGTATAGAGCAAGGTTTTAATAATTTTGTATCAAAGCCGGTGGATATCGATCCGTTGCTCAGCTCGATCGGTTAGTTACTGACCATGCAGCGGACCCGGCGCACGAGCGAGCCGAGCCTGTATGCACTGGCACTCCTAGGTGGGATTATTATTTGGTCCGGGAGAAGCCAAAGAAACGATTGATACAATAAAAATATAAAACTACCTGATGACCGACGAAATTAACCACCCTTATCCACCCGCTTACGCCGCCATCGACAAGGCTACCCGCGCGCACGGGTTCACGATGCCCTCCGATCCGCTGACCTGCTCGCTGCTGCGGACGCTGGCCGCCGCCAAGCCGGGCGGCAGGTTTCTGGAATTGGGTACTGGCACGGGCCTCTCGACGGCCTGGATTTTGGATGGCATGGATACGCACGCGACTCTTGTTTCTTTTGATAATGACCCTATCCTGCTGGAAATTGCCCGCACCCACCTTGGTGACGACGAACGGTTGAGCTTAGTGGAAAGCGACGGTGAAGCCTGGGTTATGGAAAATACGGGCGCAAAGTTTGACTACATTTTTGCCGATACCTGGCACGGCAAGTACCTGCTATTGGACGAGGTACTGGCGATGCTGAATCCGGGCGGAATCTACATCGTAGATGACATGCTACCGCAGCCCAATTGGCCCGACGGACATGCCGAGAAAGCCCTTCGATTCGTGACGGATTTAGAAAAAAGACAGGACTTGCTTTTGACCAAACAGCACTGGGCTACGGGAATTATTTTGGCTGTAAAGCGCTAAAACAACCTGAGAGGGTACCTTTCCTACTTTCTCCTGCAAACAATCTTTTGCGAGTCAGGTTTATAAAATCTCACACCTGAAGCAAAATCATGTCCAAGAAAAAGATCTCCATATTCTGGCACCGCCGCGATATGCGACTGCACGACAACGCCGGACTGTACCACGCCCTGAAATCGGAGTACCCCGTGCTACCCCTGTTTATTTTTGACAAAACCATCCTCGACGAGCTGGAAGACAAACGCGACCGTCGCCTGGAATTCATCATGCGGGCCGTGGAGGAAATGCAGGAAACGTTGGCAAAAGAAGGTTCGTCGCTGCTGGTCAGGTACGGGGTACCTTTGACTATATGGAAGGAGATTGTACAGGAATACGACGTGGCCGAAGTCTACACCAACCACGATTACGAGCCTTATGCGAAGAAACGCGATGGCGAAGTGGCGGATTTTTTGAAGAAAAAAGAGATACCCTTCCACACCTTCAAGGATCAGGTGATTTTTGAAAAAGAGGAAATTGTGACGGGCAAAGGTACCCCCTACACGGTGTTTACGCCGTACAGTAAATCGTGGCAGGAGAAGCTGCATAACTCGAAGGAGAAGAATTTTTACGTTAAGCCCTACCCTACCGAAGATTATTTCTCTAACCTACTTAAAAGCAAAAAACTCCCGATCCCGAGCCTGGAAGACATGGGCTTCGAGCGGATGCCGGATCAAGAATCCCCCCCCAGAAAAGTACGCGACGAAAAGCTGCAAAAGTACGCCGAACTGCGCGACTACCCCGCCGCACCGGGTACCTCACGCCTGAGCATTCACCTGCGTTTTGGCACAATCAGCATCCGCGAACTGGCCCGGCAGGCGATGCAGGAAAGTAAGACATTTTTGGGAGAGTTAATCTGGCGCGATTTCTACCAGCAGATTCTCTGGAATTTCCCGCACGTGGGCGAGGGTAAGGCGTTTCGGCCCGAGTACGACCGCATCAAGTGGCGCAACAACGAAGAAGAATTCGAGAAATGGTGCCAGGGCAAAACGGGGTACCCCATCGTGGACGCCGGGATGCGGCAACTGAACGAAACCGGGTATATGCACAACCGACTGCGGATGATTACGGCCAGTTTTCTGATCATAGATCTGCTGATCGACTGGCGCTGGGGCGAGGCGTATTTTGATAGAAAACTACAAGACTACGATATGGCGGCCAACAACGGCGGTTGGCAGTGGGCGGCGGGTTCGGGTACTGACGCGGCGCCCTACTTTCGGATTTTCAATCCCACGACCCAGGCCAAAAAGTTCGACCCGCAACTCACATTCATCAAAGAATGGATTCCCGAACTTAATGAACTCGACTACCCCGACCCCATCGTGGATCACAAAGAAGCGCGGGAGCGGTGTTTGAAAGCGTACAAGGAGGCTTTGGGATAGAGGGGGCAAGGGTAAACGTTGAAACGAACTGTCGAAAGTGCAAGTCTAGTTTGCGTTTGAAACACGAACGGTCCGTGATGCGCGTTTCAAACGCAAACCAGCAATAATGGTGAAACGAAATGTCAAAGGTGTTAGGGGTTTTTCCCTGCACTTTTCCTATTTATGAGGTTCCATGGGTCGAAAATGTATTTGTTAGATGCCTCTGTTGTTATAAAAAAGCGGTAGTATCGTCCAGTATCTGTATGTACAATGAATAAGGGTACCCTATTTCAATTCCTCTATCCGCAAAATCAAATTAGGATCAGGACAATTAACCAAATACGAATCCCTATCGGCCAGGGAAGCCACGCCGGGATAATCGCCCCGGTAGTTGCCCATATCCTTAATAATCTGAAAGTGCAGGTGCGGGGGCCAATGACCATTTTCAGGATAATTTCCGATGGCAGCAATCCGTTGGCCCGCCTGTATCTCGTCTCCTTCGCTCCTACCCTGCAATGAATCCAGCGTCAGGTGGCCATACAACGTGTTAAAAACAATGCCGTTCAGCTCGTGCCGCACGATAATGGTCGGCCCGTAATCTCCAAAGCTATCATTGAAGGCCACACTATTTATCACTCCCGGTAAAGGAGCGTACACGGGGGTCAGGGCGTCAGTCCAAATATCTACTCCCAAATGAATGCAGCGGCCCTCCTCAGCGTAGTCGCCGAAATGCGGCGAGCGACGGTAAATAACCCGGTGTTCGTTGTAGCCGCCCACCCCTACGTACTGACTATTCTCGAGTAAAGTACCAAAAACGTAAACGGAAAATGCTTCGGTATCCGCCAGATCCAGCGTGGGTAAATCGGCATTAGCGGCCGTAAAGTCCAGTTTCCGAAAAGGCTTTTCCAGCATAATAACCGGACTGAATGAGGCACCGGAATTCAGGGTGTTGCGTAGCGACATAGGTACTTTATTGGAAAATCAAGATGTGCAAAGTAAGGCAAAAGACGGAATGAACATTTGTTTCGTTGTAAAAAACTGCCGTTTACCCTCCATCTCACGTGTGGTAGGGCGTACTTGGTAATTTTATCAGATTCGCTATCTTGCGCAGACAATGAATGAGTGATAGAATTATTGAATGATAGCATTTAAAGATTATTCAATAATTCTATCATTCACTCAATCTATAACTCATTCTATCATCGCACCGGCGACCCGGTTTCCATTTATTGAATGGCATCGACAACAACTACTCCTCAAAAGCACCCACGCGGCCTGTACGTCCTGTTCTTCACCGAAATGTGGGAACGATTCAGCTACTACGGTATGCGGGCCATCCTGCTTCTGTACCTCATCAAATCGGCCTCTGAAGGTGCATTGGGCTTACCGGAAGATACCGGGGGTGCTATCTACGGGCTGTATACTTCATCGGTATATCTGCTGACGTTACCGGGTGGGTGGATTGCCGACAACATGCTGGGACAGAAAAAAGCCATTTACTGGGGCGGTATTGTCATCATGATCGGTCATATCTTGCTGGCCATACCGGGTAGCAATGCTACTTTCTTTGCGGGCCTTTGTACAGTGGCCATCGGTACCGGTCTGCTCAAACCCAACATCAGCTCCATTGTGGGCGATTTGTATCCCGAAGGCGGTGCCCGGCGTGACGCGGGTTTTTCGATCTTTTATATCGGCATCAACCTGGGTTCTTTTCTGGGGATGACCATTGTGGGGTACCTGGGTGAAAAAGTAGGCTGGCACTATGGATTCGGTGCGGCGGCTGTGGCGATGTTTCTAGGGGTAGTAGCCTTCAGGCTGAACGGCAAGCATTTGGCTGGCCTGGGTGAACCGCCTGCAATCAAAGGAAAACCTACCTTCCTGTACGTGGTGGCTGGCGCGCTGATCCTGCTGGCTACGCTGGTACTGACGGGAGTATTGAACGCGATTTCGCTGGCCAATGTCATGACGTACGTCATTGTCGGCATCACAATTTTTTACTTTCTCTACATCGGGATGCTCGACAAATCGCTCAGTATAGTGGAGCGCAAGCGGGTGGGTGTGCTGTTTGTTTTCTTCATTGGGGCCGCGCTGTTCTGGTCGGGCTTCGAACAGGCCGGATCTTCACTGACCATCTTCGCCGACCGCCACACCGATCGTTTTCTGGCGGGCTGGGAAATGCCCGCTTCGTGGTTCCAAACCGCTAACGCTTTTTTTATTCTGCTACTTTCCGCTCCTATCGGCGCCCTGTGGATATACCTGAGCAGAAAGAAGATAAATCCGTACGTTCCCGTAAAGTTTGGTTTGGGGCTCATTCAAATGGGCTTCGGCTTTCTAATCATGTACTGGGCTGCCCAGTATGCAGTGGAAGGCATCAAGGTAGGGCTCGGCTGGCTGGTGTTTACCTACCTGTTCCATACGCTTGGAGAACTGTTCCTGAGTCCCGTAGGACTAAGTACCTACACCAAACTAGCCCCCAAGAAGTATTATAGCCAGATGATGGGTCTGTGGTTCGTGGCGGCTTCGCTCGGTAATCTCATCGCCGGGCTTTTCGCCGGCAACTTCAACGAAGGCAATGTAGCCGAAATGCCCAATCTGTTTCTGCAGGTGTGTTTGTTCGGCGTGGGTTTTGGTATCCTGATGACCCTCTTTTACAAACCGCTGAAAAACTGGATGGGCGGAATTGAATAAATCAACAAGCGACAGAGAATAATGAATATGGAAATAGGAAGCAGCTTTACTCACGCGTTCACGTTTAGCCAGGAAGACGTGGAGGCATTCGCCCGTGTCACCGGCGATACGAACCCATTGCACCTGGACGCCGATTTTGCGGCTACCACGGCCTTCAAGCGCCCGATTATTCACGGTATGCTAGGAGCCAGCGTGTTTACGAAAGTACTGGGGACGGAGTTTCCGGGCTATGGCTCGGTGTATTTGGGTCAAACGCTGACTTTTGTGCGGCCTATGTTTGTGGATACCGACTATGAGGCGGTCTTTACTATCGAAAGCATCAACCCCGACAAACACACTGCCGAGATACGCACCGAAATTCTGGATAGCCAAACCCGCAAGGTGACCACACGTGGAGCAGCCTCGCTAATGAACAAGGAAAAGTTTTAGTTATGTAATTGTTTTATGGATTGAGTCTATCTAAAAAACAATTACACAAAAAAGCAGCGGCCCGACTCATGAAAGAGTCGGGCCGCTGCTTTTTTTAAAAGAAAGGGCTGGTTATTCGCCTTCCGTGTTCTTCATATTCTGCACTTCGCTACGAATATCCTGAGCCATGGTTTTCAGTTCCTGCATTCCTTTACGAACGCGGGTACCGGCAGCCTGGTTTTTCTTATCGTAGAATTTATCGAAGTCTCCTTCGAGCGACATGACCAATTTCTTTACTTCTTCAAATCGTCCCATAGTTAAGAGGTTTTTTTTAGTTGAGAAAATGCGCTAAATGAGCTTTTCAGGCCCGTTTTGATCGAAATTTAACAATTAATACCTTTCTACCAACTTAATTAATCAAAAAAAACACTTCAAAAAGTACTACAACAGAGCTCAAAAATCATAACTACCTATAATTCAGATCATTACCAAAAAAGATAGACACCGAGATTGACATAAAAATAAGTAATAAATTTTATAAAAATGGCCATACCATGCAATTAGAGCCATTTTTTGGTCAAGCAGTCTCGCGTACTTCTTCTACCTGATAGACCCGGTTCTTGAGCTTCTCGGCCAACGTGGTAAAAGCCTCCAACGTATATTCCACATCCTCCAGCGTGTGCGCAGCGGTAGGAATAATCCGCAGCATAATTTGTCCTTTCGGCACTACGGGATACACGACGATGGAACAGAAAACGCCCATATTTTCGCGCAGATCGCGCACCATGCGGGTCACTTCGGGGATTCCCCCTTCGCTATGTAAAAACACCGGCGTCACCTGCGATTCGGTCTCGCCGATATTGAAGCCCCGTGCCCGCAGACCACTTTGCATGGCGTTCACGATTTTCCACAAATTTTCCCGCAGCTCAGGCATCGCTTTCAGCATTTTCAGGCGGTGGCGGCAACCTTCCACGTAGGGCATGGGCAGGGCCTTCGCGTAAGTCTGCGAGCGCATGTTGTACTTCAGGTACATGATAATATCGGGATCGTTGGAGGCTACGAACCCTCCGATGGCCGCCATCGACTTGGCGAAGGTCGAGAAGTACAGGTCGATGTCATCTTGAACGCCCAGTTGCTCACCTACCCCTGCACCCGTCGGCCCCATGGTACCAAACCCATGCGCATCGTCCACAAACAACCGGAAATCATACTGTTTCTTCAGTTCCGCAATGGCTTTCAGGTCGCCTACCTTACCCGACATGCCAAATACCCCTTCGGTAATGACCAGCACTCCACCGCCCTTAGCTTCGGCCATCTTGGTGGCCCGCTTAAGGTTTTTTTCGAGGCTGTCCATATCGTTGTGATTGAACTTATAGTATTGCCCCATTTTGGCTTTGTGCAGGCGCACGCCGTCGATAATACAGGCGTGTGACTCTGCATCGTATACGATTACGTCCCGGTGGTCGCAGACACTTTCAATGATGGATACTACGCCCTGGTAACCATAATTCAAGAGGAAGGCATCGGTTTTGCCCACAAATTCGGCCAGTTCTTTCTCGAACGTTTCGTGAAGTTCTGAATTGCCCGACATCATGCGGGCACCCATTGGATATGCAAGCCCCCACCTGGCCGTCGCGTCGGTGTCGGCCTGACGTACCTCGGGATGATTGGCCAGGCCCAGGTAATTGTTCAGGCTCCAGTTAAGCACCTCGCGGCCCATGAACCGCATTCTGGGGCCAAGCTCGCCTTCCAGCATGGGAAATGAAAAATAATGGTGGCTGTTCAGCATCTTGGCGGGCGTACCAATGGGTCCCCAGTTGTCACGCAGTTTCTCAAAAATATCCACTTTGTACTTGTTTATATGGGTTTTTGTATGATTTTTATAGCAAATAAATGCAAAATTAGGGAAAATATTGGTATAGTATCAGGTCCCTAACTATCAGATCATTAGGTTATGCCTGGTAGGGCCTTTATTTGCAAAGATTCTGGAATTTATTGTAAAAACGTAAAAGGAGGTTCTGGGTCAATTCTCTACGGAACTCCAATTAAATATAGGAAAAAAAATCAAACTTGCGCCGCCTACACGCAATTTGCTACATTTGGCTGATCACATAATGGTAGAAACGACCTTCTAACGTTCCCTCATTCAAAATCGGATGCACAAGATAAATAAAATACTGGTAGCTAACCGGGGCGAAATCGCGCTGCGAATCATGCGTACGGCGCGCGAAATGAATATCGCAACGGTAGCCGTGTACAGTGACGCAGATCGCCTGGCACTGCATGTACGCTACGCCGACGAGGCCGTCTGCATTGGCCCGCCACCTTCGTCTGAATCGTATTTGCGGGGCGACAAGATTATCGAAGCCGCCATACGTATGGGTGCCGATGCCATTCATCCGGGATACGGTTTTCTGTCCGAGAATGCCGCCTTTGCCCGGCAGGTACGGGAAGCCGGTCTGATTTTCATTGGCCCTTCGCCCGAGTCCATCGAAGTGATGGGCAGCAAACTAGCCGCCAAGGAGGCTGCCGGCCGGCATGACATTCCCATGGTACCCGGCACCGCAGGTGCCATCACCGATCGCGCGGAAGCCAAACTTATTTCGGAAAAAATCGGCTACCCGATCCTGATTAAAGCCAGCGCGGGCGGTGGAGGAAAAGGAATGCGGGTGGTGGAAAAGCCAGAAGATTTTGACGAGCAAATGGACCGTGCGGTGAGCGAAGCGGTGTCGTCGTTCGGTGATGGGTCCGTATTCATTGAAAAATACATCACCTCTCCCAAACACATCGAGATTCAGGTACTGGGCGACCAGCACGGTAACATCATTCACCTGTTTGAACGCGAATGTTCCGTACAGCGCCGCCACCAGAAAGTAGTCGAGGAGGCGCCGTCGGCTGTGCTAACCCCCGAAATCCGCAAAGCGATGGGCCGCAGTGCGGTGAAGGTGGCACAAGCCTGCAACTACTACGGAGCAGGAACGGTAGAATTTATCGTAGACGAGGCCTTAGATTTCTATTTTCTGGAGATGAACACGCGCCTGCAGGTAGAACATCCCGTAACCGAGCTGATCACGGGGGTGGATCTGGTGAAGCAAATGATCTACATTGCGGAAGGGAAAGAGCTGGCGATCATGCAAGAGGATTTGGCCATTAATGGCCATGCCATAGAAGTACGGGTGTACGCCGAAGATCCCGCCACCAACTTCCTACCGGATGTAGGTACCCTACAGACCTACGTCCGGCCCCAGGGGAACGGGGTACGCGTGGATGACGGCTTCGAGCAGGGTATGGATATTCCCATTCACTACGACCCGATGATAGCCAAACTGATCACCTATGGGCAGGATCGGAAGGAGGCTATCCAGAAAATGATCCGGGCCATTGACGAGTACCACATCACAGGGGTACAGACTACCCTGTCCTTTTGCCGCTTTGTGATGGAACATGACGCGTTTCGTTCGGGAAAATTCGATACGCATTTTGTTAGCAAGCACTTCACCCCTGAAAAACTATCTCCCGAGATCGAACACTCCTTACAGGAGCTGGCCGCTCTGTTGACTGCCCGCCTGTGGAGTGTGCTGCCCCCTACCCGTCCGTCGACGGCCGTGGCTAGTAAAGCCAGTAAATGGAAATCCCGGCGGGGATGAGAAAATGCTACGCAATTCTTCCCAAATTTTACGTATTTTTGCGGTCTTATTTTTGTGTCTGTAACGCCTTGGGCTTCGTTAGGTACCCCTACCCCGTCTGCATCGGTTACTTAACACACCCTGTTTGAACATTATATACTGCTGATAACAAGCTATGAAGCTATCCGAATTTAAGTTTGATCTTCCCCAAAGTCTGATTGCCCTCCACCCCGCCGACCGTGGCGAATCGCGCCTGATGGTCGTGCACCGCGACACTGGTAAAATTGAACATAAAACCTTTGGCGATGTCGTAAACTATTTCGACGACGGCGATGTGATGGTGATCAATAACACCAAAGTTTTTCCGGCCCGTCTGTTTGGACAAAAAGAAAAAACAGGTGCCAAAATTGAGGTCTTTCTGCTGCGTGAACTAAACCGCGACATGCGCCTTTGGGACGTACTGGTAGATCCGGCCCGTAAAATCCGGGTAGGTAACAAATTGTATTTCGGAGATAGCGACCTGGTAGCGGAAGTCATTGATAACACCACCTCACGGGGCCGCACGATCCGCTTCCTGTACGATGGGTCGCACGATGACTTCATGAAACTCGTGGATCAGCTCGGAGAAACCCCGCTTCCTGCCGAAATCATCTCGCGCCGTAAGGTTGAAAATGCGGACCGTGAGCGGTTTCAGACCATTTATGCCGAGCACGTAGGCGCTGTGGCAGCTCCCACCGCCGGAACGCATTTCACGAAGGCCATTATGAAGCGCCTGGAAATAAAAGGAATAGGCTTTGCACCGATTACCCTACACGTAGGATTGGGTACCTTTCGCAGCGTGGATGTAGAGGATTTGACCAAACACAAAACCGATTCGGAAAACTACCAGATTATCCAAACCAGCGTGGACATTGTCAACGCGGCGCTCGATACCGACAAGCGCGTGTGCGCCGTAGGTACTACCTCTTTGAAAGCCATCGAATCGTCGGTATCGGCCAGCGGGCATCTGAAAAGTGTAGAGGGATGGACGGATCGCTTTATTTTTCCTCCCTACGAGTTCAAACTCGCTAATACTATGATCACCAATTTCCACCTGCCGGAGTCCATTCTACTAATGTCGGCCCGGGCTTTTGGGGGCAATGAATTGATCAAAGAAGCGTACCAGGTAGCTATGAAGGAAAAGTACAAGTTCTTCACCTACGGGGACGCCATGCTAATTTTGTAAGTTGATACTGGACAGTTGACGGTTGACAGTGAATAATCAAGACACCTTGAATCAATACTTTTCATCTCAAAATCACCCTCAACTGTCCACTGTTCACTCTCAACTAAATAAATTTGCCATCATCGTCGCGGGCGGCAGCGGTAGCCGTATGAACAGCGACCTGCCTAAGCAGTTTTTGCCCATCGGAGGTCTGCCAATACTGATGCGGACACTGGCTACTTTTCGAGCCTATTCGATCGAACTCACCATTCTGTTGGTTTTACCAGAGAGTCAGTCGGAACGCTGGAAATTGCTGTGCAATGAATACGATTTTTCACTCGATTATCACTTGATACCGGGTGGAGAAACACGCTTTCATTCGGTGCAGAACGGTCTGGCTGGTATCGATGCCTCCAAAGGTTTGGTGGCCGTGCACGACGGTGTCCGGCCTTTTGTTTCTTCTACCATTATAGAGGCTAGCTTCGAGCAAGCAGCCCACTCAGGAACCGCCGTAACCTGCGTTCCCCTCAAAGATTCGGCGCGGCATTTGTTGCCTGACGGCAACAACCAGGCGGTGAATCGCGCCGATTATCGCCTGGTACAAACCCCACAAACCTTTCGCCTCGACTGGATGCGTCAAGCCTTCGTTACCGAGCCCCTCCCCCACTTTACCGATTGCGCCAGTGTGCTCGAACACGCCGGGTATCCCATCCATCTTATCGAGGGCTCCTACGAAAACATCAAAATCACTACACCCGAAGATTTGATTTGGGCGGAGACCTTTTTGAAAAAAAAATGATACTGGATTTTAGATTCCGGATTCTGGTCTCTAAATCTGGGAACGGATAAACATGCCTTTTTAAAAAGATATTTTGATAAAAAACCCTATATTTTTGTCAAAAACAGCGTTGTTCCGAACTACCCGATTGGGATAATACCCAGGTTCAGGCAACGACCAAAAAAGTCCAGCTTCCAAAATCCAGTTTCATGCGCCCTCGCCTTACCGTCGAATCCTATGTAAAAGGAATCCTGAACCGGGACCGAGTGGTGCTGAGTCAGGCAATCACCCTGATTGAAAGCCGATTAGAGAACGATCGCTCGGTAGCTCAACAGGTACTGACCCGGATTCTCCCCTATACAGGCCAATCACTCCGGGTCGGCGTTACCGGGGTACCTGGGGTAGGAAAAAGCACTTTTATCGAAGCCTTTGGTCAATACATTACCTCACTCGGAAAAACCCTGGCCGTACTGACTGTAGACCCCAGCAGCCAGCGCTCGGGAGGCAGTATCCTGGGCGATAAAACCCGCATGGAGGCACTTTCTCATAATCCGAGGGCATACATCAGGCCCTCGGCGGCGGGTGGTTCGCTGGGGGGCGTGGCGCACCGCACCCGCGAGGCTATGTTGTTGTGCGAAGCAGCTGGTTTTGATGTAATTCTCATCGAAACTGTGGGGGTAGGTCAATCCGAAACCCTGGTACGTGGCATGACCGATTTTTTTCTGCTCCTGATGCTGGCGGGCGCAGGCGATGAATTGCAGGGAATCAAGCGAGGGATTATGGAAATGGCCGACGCCATTGCCATTAATAAAGCCGACGGCCCCAATCGTCAGGGAGCCGGGCAGGCGGCCAATGATTATCGGAATGCCCTACACCTGTTTCCGGCGGCCGAATCGGGATGGATCACTCCGGTCGTCACTTGTTCAGCGCTAGAAAACGAAGGAATAGCGGAAATTTGGGAAATAGTCCAGCGGTATGAGGCCGCTACAAAAGTTACCGGTTTTTTTAGCCAAACCCGGCAACACCAAAATCTGGATTGGCTACGGGGCTACCTCCGTCAGGAGTTGGAGGAGCGGTTCCTGAATCATCCCAACATTAAGGCACAGTGGCTTGCTACTGAACAGAATGTCCGCTCAGGCCAGGAATTACCGTTACCCGCAGCGGATCGGCTATTAAACCAATTTTTCAGATAATTTGAATATTTTGTCATTTTATTGTTTTATGTCAAGATCGCATAACCGTTTACTAACTCACCATCGTTTTTTATTCGTTTTAGTCGCATCATTTGTGCCCACTCGGCCATCTGTTCCGTATCTTCACTTTTCCATTCATCTTAATTTATTATTCAACCACCTGTATGCTTATGAAAACCTCCCACTCTAAATTCCATAGTTTGTACTCTTTCGTGGTGCTGTTTGTCCTGCTGAGTATGGTAGCCTGCAAAAAAGACTCTAACGACCCCGCTCCCAAAGATGGAGTCGAAGGATCGTGGCAAATAACTGCTATCAATATAGTCCCGGCTTTTAGTGGCATTACTGACTACCTGGGTATCTATACTCTCAAAGGCGATACCTGCCCTTCGCAAACTACGTTCAACTTCAAATCAAACAATTCGCTCGAAATCACTGCTCCGGCGGCTTGTACCGCTACCAAGGACGAATTGAATGCTCTTATTGGAATCAATAACACCACTACCTGGAAGGTAGATAATAATAAATTGATCCTTACCACTGGCAGCAATGTGGAGACAGTGGATCTGTCGGTCAACAGTACTACGATGAGCCTCGCTGAAAGTGGTCTGGAGCTGGCGGACAAAGTGAAACATACCATTACTTTTGTTTTTAAGCGCAAGTAAACACCGATTTTCTACACAAAGCAGCGAGCCGTATCTATACAGATGCGGCCCGCTGCTTTGTGTAGGTACTTAGTACTACTTCGAAGCGCGCAGCGCATCGTCATCCAAAATCACATCGACGCGTACGAGCCATAATAGCCCTACCACGCCCGAAAGCAAGGTACCCACCATGATGGCCAGCTTAGCGGTATTTTGCAAATCCAGGTCTGAAAAAGACAGGCTGGTGATGAAGATAGACATGGTGAAGCCAATTCCCGCCGTAAAGCCCAGACCGATGATATGTCGCCAGCGCAGTCCGGCGGGAAGTTCGGCCCAGCCCAGCTTGACGACCAGAAATGAAAGTAGCGCAATACCCAACGGCTTCCCCAGGAATAAGCCCGAAACAATACCAAAACTGAGCGGCGCCGCCAGCATCGCGACCACATCACCCGCCAGGACAATACCCGTATTGGCTAGCGCGAAGATGGGCATAATGAGGTAGTTGACGGGCTTGTATAGGGCATGTTCGAGGTCATCCACCTCATCGAGCGGGATGGTCATGGCGAGTAGTACCCCGGCGATGGTAGCGTGCACACCCGATTTGAGCGCAAAAAACCAAAGCAGAATCCCCGGCAAAAGATAAAAGACAAACCGGCGGACTTTGAAATAGTTGAGAGCAAACAGGACGGCCAGGGTACCTGCCGCGTACAGCAGCATCGTCGTGTCGATCTCGTGGGTATAGAATAGCGCAATGATCAATACCGCGATCAGATCGTCGATGACGGCTATCGCCGTCAGCAGCACCTTCAGTGCGAAGGGGACGCGGTTGCCCAGGAGTGAAAGCATACCGAGCGAAAAGGCAATGTCGGTGGCGGTGGGAATGGCCCAGCCATCGACGGCGGGGGTACCCGCATTGAAAGCCAGGTACAGCGCGGCGGGCACAATCGCCCCGCCCACGGCGGCCACGCCCGGCAGCAGCGCCTGCCTGAAATTGGACAGCTCCCCTTCGAGCAATTCCCGCTTGATTTCAAGCCCCACAAAAAAGAAAAAGATGACCATGAGGCCGTCATTGATCCAGTGGTGGAGGGTTTTGTCGAGAGGGGGTACCCCTACCTTTATCTCCCAGAAGGAGAGAAACTCTTCCGCTCCCGCCGAGTTGGCCCAGGTCATGGCAATCACCGTTGCGATCAGCAACAAAATACCCGACAGCCGACCGCTTTCTGCCAGGTCTTTGATGGGATTGATTATAGGCGATGTAACGGGCCTGACTGCTTTTCTAAATTGTACTATCTTTCTTTTTCTTTTCATCAAATCGTTGTTTTCAGCTCGTGTGGTCACACACAATCAGCCACTTTCCATTTATTTTCCGCCATAGCAGCGTGTAATGCCCGCCCACATCGCCGGCTTCGGGGCGAACGAGATGCCACTTCCCTACTATAAAAGCTACATTCTTTCCCGGAAAGGACAGGTGCAGGATATCGAATTTCAGCGTACCCATCGTGGCACGGTCGGGGTAGCGCTTCAGGTACCCCTGGTAGGTGTTCTCATAGCCGTAGGTCACGCCGTTTTTACCCACAAACATCAGCGAGTCCGACTCCCAGTACCCCTGCATGAAGGCTTTGATATTCCCGTTGTTCCAGTCGCTGGTCTGGCGGTCGAGGGTAGCCAGAATCGTTTGCCGGTCGGTGTTCGACTGCGCCCATAGGGTGGTCGTGATCATCAGCAGAAGTAGGGTCAGCCTAGCCTTTTTCATATATTTTGCGGATTTTTGTGTTTGAAGGAAAGTGTTTTGATGACAACCATAAGGTAAAGGGAGCCGGAAGGAACGCAAGGAACGCAAGGAACGAACCTACTACCTAACCATCTTAAAACCTAACACCTACTTATGTTCAAGAATCTTTTTAAGAAAGTAGACCGCCAGCAGTATCCCTTTGTGGATGGGCTGTACTACCTGTTCATCATTGCATTCATTATTCTGTTATTTGTCTTTTTTTCCTGAACCGTGGTAGGTCATTCGTTTCTCTTTCTGGTCAATCCACGCTCAGGTACTACTCTGGGGCGTCAGGCCGATTCGACGGTAACCTGGCTCGAACAGCGCTGTACGGAAGCGGGCCACCGGGCTCAGGCCATCATTACCCAGGCTCCGGGCCACGCCACCGAACTGGCAGCCGAAGCCGCTGGTTCCCAAAAATGGGACACTGTGGTGGCGGTGGGGGGCGATGGGACGGTTAACGAAGTGGGCCGAGGGTTGCTGCATTCACCGGTCTCGCTAGGAATACTGCCGATGGGTTCGGGCAATGGACTGGCGCGGCATTTGGGTATTCCGCTTAGCCCGGTCGCAGCCCTGAACCACCTATTCAAAAGTCATACCTCGCTCATCGACAGTGCTACGCTGAACGGGCAGCCTTTTTTCTGCGTAGCCGGGCTGGGCTTCGATGCCTACGTAGGACACCTTTTTGGGCAACACCCACGCCGCGGGCTCGACACCTACGTACGCGTATCCATGCAGGCTTACCTCGACTACCATCCTCAGCTCATACAGGTAGCGGGACTCGATACCGAGATTTTTTCGCTCAGCTTCGCCAATGCCGGGCAATTTGGCAACAATGCCTGGGTGGCTCCCCACGCCGACCTCACCGACGGACGACTGGACATTTGTACAGTATCGCCTTTTCCTAATTGGTATGGTACGACACTCATGTATCAGTTGTTCACCAAAAACCTAAAATCCTCAACGTACGTTTCATACCAATCCCTACCCGAAATCATCGTAAAAACCAAAAGCCCGGCACTGGTTCACTTCGACGGCGAGCCCTGGCAGCTGGATACCACCCGGATTGAAGCGAAGATTGTCCCGAAAAGCTTGTGGGTGAAGGCGTGAAATGATGAATGATGAAAATTATTGGGTCCGATTGAATTTGACAATTTTTTATTAAAAAAACAACTGTCTACTGTCCACTATCAACCATCCACTACAAAGACTATGTCAAAAAAAACACGCTCAGGAGTCGTTTATTCCACCGACCCTACCTTTGAGTACCAGTCCAACGAGGATGACGAGGCTGAGACTCTGCCTCCCGCCCAGCAGGATCTGCGCGTCTGGCTCGACCGCAAAGGGGGGGGCAAAGTAGTGACCGTAGTAAAAGGTTTTGTGGGTACCCTCGCCGATATGGAAGTCCTGGCCAAGCAACTCAAAGGGATATGTGGTAGCGGCGGTACCGCCAAGGATTACGAGATTCTGCTGCAAGGCGACCACCGCGACAAAGTGGTTACCTGGCTGGGGACCAAAGGCTATAAAGCCAAGAAAGCGGGAGGCTGATTAATTGATAATGGGAAGTGCTTGGTAAATCAGAAAAGTATCCACCCTTTTCGTTTGTATTTAACGCCAATGCGTTGGGCGGGAAAGATCCGAATGGCCCAAAGTGCCACTGGCAATGTGTACCTTTTCCACTTTTTGCCTCTACTCCTCTGATTATCTGCCCCTTTACTGACATTCCTCCCTCCTTACAATACGGTTGTAGTGTCTATCGGTTCTGGGATAGGCAAGGGAGCCGGTTGCGGCTGGGGTGATTGCTGCTGATACATGGGGTTCTGCTGGGGCATCGTGGGAGTTGGCAGTACCTCTACGGCCGTCACCAGGTTTTTGGTATCCCCTACCCAAGGTAGCTTAAAGAATTTCTCTTCGTAGGTGAGCGATACCCGACTGCCCGTTTTGATGGCTTCCTCGATTTTGGCAATCGGTGCTTCGTTACTTCCATCAACAGAGAACTCCCACTGGGTCGCATTGAGGGTACCCCCACCTTCGTATAGGCCGCCTACATTCAGGACGCCTTCGTAGGTTTTGAAAACGTACCCCTTCTTACTAAGCTTCACCACAAAGCCACCCCGTTTCCCCTCGCTGTAATAGCCAAAGGTAAGGTAGTAGAAAATACCGAAGATGATGAGAAAAAAAATGCCGAGGATAACCCATTTACGCGTCATAGTAGCGGTTAAATGAAGGAGAAGCTAAATACATGAAAAAAACTAACAGCCAGCAGCCAATGGCTGAACGCTATTTAATGCCAAACTTCGGCAATTGAAAGGATTTTTCCAATTAATCACTTGGCTCTGATGGCTTCCACGGGGTCGAGTCGGGCGGCTAGCATGGCAGGCACGATGCCGGATAGAATCCCAATTACACTGGAAACACCTAGTCCGAGGGCGATGTTCTGGGGCAATAGCACGACATCCAGGCTACCCAGTGGCATAAATGTAAGCAAAAACACCAGAAATATACCCACCAAACCACCTACCAGACTCAACATGACGGCTTCGAACAGAAATTGGAACAGAATGAAGTAATTTTTGGCCCCCAGGGATTTCTGAATACCTATGAGGTTCGTACGCTCTTTCACCGATACAAACATGATATTGGCGATGCCAAATCCACCCACCAGAATCGAAAAACTGCCGATGACCCAGCCTGCCAGGGTCAGCACACCAAACAGGCCTGAAATAGCCTTGGCAGCAGCATCAGGTCGATTGATCGAAAAATTACTTTCATCGCGGGGTCTGATGCCCCGTATGGTACGCATGAGACCTGTTATTTCAGCCTCCACCTCATAGAGTCCCTCGTCGGACTCGTATCCTTTCACAATAATGGCGGGATCAGGCCGTCCCGACTGGAAAAACTTGGCAAACGCATTGTAAGGGATAATTACCTTCGTATCCGGAGGGCCGCCGAATTCAACCAGGCTCTCGCCTTTTTTTATCTGTACCCCCGCCACCACGAAGCGATTGCCCGCCACCTTAAATTCCTTGCCGATGGGATTTCCACCAGGGAAAAGGGTTTCAGCTATGTCGGCGCCGATAATGGCTACCTGTCGCCCGGCGTCTGTTTCAACGGGTGAAAAATACCGTCCATCGGCAATAGGAACATCCGAAATTTCATTGTACTCGTAGGAAATTCCCTGAATCAGCGCGATCATACTATTGGAGCCGTTTTTAACGACGGTATTACCTTTGAAATCCATCACAGCTACTGCACTGGCGGTTTCAAGATTTTCGTAGAGGTACTTGTACTCGCGATAATTAGGGTCGGGCCATTGGAAGTAGCGCCACCAGGCGAATTCCCCCTCGCCGAACCTCCACGGCCACTTCTGAACGTAGAGTACTTTATCACCAATGAAACTCATGCTTTCCTTGATATTCCGTTCCAGCGAATCCACAATAGTGAACACAGCCACGATGGCAAATATGCCTACCGTCACGCCCAACAATGAGAGGATAGTGCGCGTGAGGTTACCCCGCAGCGCCTGCCAGGCAAAGCGAAAACTTTCAAGAATTTGCCGAATGAGCTTCATAGTAATTGGTCTAGCGGGAGGTTAGTACACCGAATAACCGGAATGATTGGCAAAAGTTAAAAAGCTCACTTATAACCGCAATGCAAATGGGATAGGTGGCAACATCAGGTGGTGCAGGGGCCTACTAGCCGGATGGCTTCCTTGATTCCAGCCTCCCTTAATGCCGTAGAACCAATTTTTTTTTGGCACCGTACTTCCCTTGAGGGCAGTTGCCCGCGCTTGTTCAGCTTTCAATTTTCCATTCAGTCAACAATTCTAACCCCGATTGTATTTTTCGTTTTAACTTTACGGTCATCTTAACTCAACTTTACGAATATTCATGTCAAGCGAAGTCATATTTTTTGCCGGATTCACGGTTTTCGTCATTTTGGTAATGATGCTCGATCTGGGAGCATTCAATCGCAAGTCAGCCAGTCACATCGTCAGTTTCAAAGAAGCCGCCTCGTGGAGCGCTGTATGGGTAGCACTGGCATTGGGCTTTTACGTTTTCCTGCGCTACTACGGCTACTGGGTTCACGACATCAGCGACCCTTCCCACCTGGCCGATGTTAAAAGTACCTATTATCCCAATTTAGTATTGCCCACGGATTTCGCTGCTGCCCTGACGGTTTTTCAAAACAACATGGCCCTCGAATATCTGACGGGTTACCTGGTGGAGTACTCGCTATCAGTGGATAATATTTTTGTATTCATCCTGATATTCAATTCGTTCGGCGTTCGGGAGATTTACTACAAGAAGGTACTGGTATGGGGGATTTTAGGATCGATCGTGCTGCGCTTCATCTTCATTTTCCTCGGCTCGGCCCTGATCCAGGAATTTAGCTGGGTACTGTACATTTTCGGAGCATTCCTGGTTTATACCGGAATCAACATCCTGTTTTCCAAGGATAAGGAAGAGGGAATCGACGTCAAAAAGCACCCTGCCGTACGGCTTTCCTCCCGCTACCTCAACGTGTACGAGCGCTACGTGGTGGATCATTTTTTCGTTCGGCGCAAGCACAACAATAAAGTCTACGTAACACCGCTGTTTGTGGTAATGATCGTCATTGCTTTCACCGATGTGGTCTTTGCCGTGGATTCCATTCCGGCCATTTTCTCGATCACAAAAGATCCTTACATCGTATTTTTCTCAAACGTATTCGCCATCATGGGACTACGCTCGATGTTTTTCTTTCTGGTCAACATCATTGACATGTTCAGCTATCTCAAGTACGGTCTTGGGGTACTTCTGACCTTTATTGGCCTCAAAATGCTCTTTGAACATCAGTTGCACGACTGGGGCTTCAACAACATGTACTCCCTGATCGTAATCGTGGGCATTCTAGCCATCAGCATTTTTGCTTCGCTGCTCTTTCCGCCTAAGGAAAAAGCCCTAGCGGTAAAAGAGTAAGCCTGTTATTGTTATCATTTCAAACGCTCACCTCGGGCGGTTCTTATGGTTCATGAGAGCTGACTGAGATGAGCGTTTGAGTATCAGACCTACCCGATGTTGTACAAAACCTAGATACAACCAGCTCGTTCTCATACGTTGACCTGTTTTTAGACATTCTTCCTTACCTTGGGAAAAGTTAAACTTCACGCAAGCCAACCATGCCAAAACACTACCTTCTATTCCTTACCCTCCTTAGCCTAAGTACCTTGGCCCGCGCCCAGCAGCCCGTTAGGGAATCAAAGGGATTCTACCAATTCCTGACCGACGATCCAAATCAAGAGCCCTTTTACAGCGACCGTCAGGGTGTAATTGCTCAGAATGGAATGGTAGCCTCGGCGCATCCCGCGTCCTCGCAGGTAGGTGCCGATATCCTGAAAAAAGGCGGTAATGCGGTGGATGCCGCCGTAGCAGTGCAGTTTGCCCTGGCGGTAGTGCATCCATCGGCGGGTAACATCGGTGGGGGTGGCTTCATGGTATTCCGGGCGGCCGACGGCCAGAGCTACACGTTGGATTTTCGGGAAAAAGCCCCGCTGAAAGGCAGCAAGGACATGTACCTCGACACCCAGGGTAACGTAATTCCTAACCTGAGCATACAGGGGCACCTGGCCAGTGGCGTGCCGGGTTCCGTAGCGGGCATGGAGGCCGCTCATGCACGGTTTGGCCACTTACCCTGGACCGATTTGCTGCAACCCGCCATTGACCTGGCCCAAAACGGCGTGGTGCAAACTGACCGCGAAGCGCGCGGCCTGAACGCCATTAAAGAAACTACCCAGCAGGTGAATCCGGGTACCACGTATTTTATTCATCCTGACGGCCGGGCATGGCAGGCTGGCGATACTCTGGTGCAAAAGGATCTCGCCAAGGTACTCCGGGCAATTCAGAAAAAAGGCCGGGAGGGATTTTATGCGGGCCGCGTGGCCCGGCAATTGGTTAAAGAAATGAAGAAAAACGAAGGGGTCATTTCAAAAAAAGACCTCAAAGACTACCAGGCGAAGTGGCGCGAGCCAATCATTGGCGACTATAAAAACTACAAAATCATCACCATGCCCCCTACCTCGAGCGGAGGGGTAGCCCTCATGCAGCTACTGCGCCTGACGGAGCCTTACCCCCTAACCCGCTGGGGCTGGAACACTGATTCTACGGCACAGGTCATGATCGAGGCCGAACGGCGCGTGTACGCCGACCGCGCCAAGTTCCTTGGCGACCCCGATTTTGTGGATGTACCGGTCAATAAGCTCATTAGCTATAACTATCTGAAAGAACGCTGGCAGGATTTCAGTTTTGACCACGCCACCGACAGCAAGGCCGTTAGTGGGGGTACCCTACCTGGTTACGAAAGTCTGGAAACCACCCATTTTTCTATAGTCGACAAGGACGGCAATGCTGTTTCTATTACGACTACCCTCAATGGTGGCTACGGCAGCAAAGTCATCGTGAAAGGGGGTGGTTTTTTTATGAACAACGAAATGGATGATTTCAGTGTGAAAGCGGGGGTACCCAATATGTTCGGACTCATTGGCAACAAGGCCAACGAAATTGCCCCTTCCAAGCGGATGCTCTCGTCGATGACCCCGACGATTGTGGAAAAAGATGGCAAACTCTACATGGTGGTAGGTACCCCCGGTGGCTCCACCATCATCACCGCCGTATATCAGACTATCCTCAACGTGCTGGAACACGGTATGACCATGCAGCAATCGGTCAATGCCCTGAAATTTCACCACCAGTGGCTACCCGATAAGACCGTATTTGAAACAGGTGCTTTCACAGAAAACACGATCAATAAACTTCAAGACCGGAGCTATACCCTAGAACAGCAGCGCAACACCATCGGTCGCATGGATTGTATTCTCGTCCGCCCGGATGGCACCCTGGAAGGCGCCTCTGACCCCCGTGGCGATGACACGAGCATAGGATATTAAGGTAATTTTGAATGATGGAACGATAGAATAGTGCGTCTGAAACAATATTCTATCATTCCCTCTTTCTATCATAAGAATAAAAACGCACCCGCGTATCGCCAACGTCGATGTAGGTGATGGAAGCGTTGTCATCGCCGTAGCGCTCGAAGTCTTTCACCCGACTGTGGCCTACTACCTGATGAAAACCGGTGAGGTAGTCATGCTGGGTTTCGGACTGGTCGGCCCAGATAGGGCCGCCACGGGGACTCCTCCCTCCACGTGCGCGGCCTACCTCAAACAGGATGTCGCGGCACGCACTCCCGTATACCTCATTGAGGTTTTCGGCCAGAGTGCTGCCAGCAAAAGAATTCAGCACGGAAATATGGCTGTCATACCAACCCTGCGAAACACCGGCATGCGTAAATAAATGCCGGGTGTGCTGCCAGGCGATCTGGAATAAATCTTCATTTTCCAGGAATAGATTACCCAGCGTCTCCTGCAAATCGGCCCGGTGGCCCGTACATTGGTACAGGGGGTAGTGCAGGTATTGCGCATCGTGATTGCCCAGGAGCAACGTGATGCGTTCGGGATCGCTTTTCTTAAAATCAATAATTTCTACAAAATTACGGAGTACCTCTAAGTCGGGGATCGGGCGGTGCGGATCCACGTAGTCGCCAATAAAAATGATCTGATCGGCCTGACTGTTTTGTATCTCCTTCCAGGCGTCGCGTCCGTGGACGTCGCCGATGGCAATGATATGCATGGCTATATTGTACTTGTTAGGACAAATTGCGAACACGGTTTTCAAACCGCTGGTTTTCTTAGAATCTTTCTGCCAACTTTCCTACTGAAAAAACATTGTTCATTCCTGCTCATCAAACCTAAATTTTGCCCTATGAATTCTGCAGTTCGCATAATCGAAGAAAAAACTCTTTCCGATAATTGGTACACCTTACGCAAATACACCTTCGACTACCAGCACAAAGATGGTACCTGGGAACAGCAATCCCGCGAAGCTTACGACCGGGGTAACGGCGCGGTAATCCTTCTCTACAACCCCGAAAAACGAACGGTTATCCTCACGCGGCAATTCAGGCTACCTACCTACGTGAACGGCAACGCCGATGGCATGCTGATCGAAGCCTGCGCGGGATTGCTCGATCAGGATAACCCCGAGGATTGCATCCGGCGCGAAACGGAGGAAGAAACCGGTTACCAGATCCGCGATGTTAAGAAAATCTTCGAAGCGTATATGTCGCCCGGCTCGGTCACCGAAATGCTGTATTTCTTTGTTGCCGAATACAGTAAAGAAATGCAGGTCAGCGAAGGGGGTGGTCACGCCGACGAGCAGGAGAATATCGAGGTACTTGAGCTGGATTTTGAAAAATCCCTTGCTATGATCGGCACCGGCGAAATCAAGGATGCCAAGACGATCATGCTGTTGTACCATGCGAAGCTGAACGGATTGATGGCGTAAAAAAAACGCTGACAGGTTTTTGAAACCCTGTCAGCGCCCATAAATCATAACGGAAATACTAAAAACCTACAAATTTGGCTCGACGGTCGGCCCGGTTTTCTTACCCGTAAATTTATCCATCAGATCGCGCAGCATTTGCTCGGCATCAGGAAAATTACCTTTCAAAGCGTCGGCGCCCTTGGTTTTGAGTTGCTCAAAGTACTCAGGGGCTTTATCTACGGCTCCTTCGGCCTCATCGCGCAGGCTGCTGGCTTTGGTTTTCAGGTCTTCCAGCATTTTCTCACCTTCTTCGGTTTTCATGTACTTGTATAAGCTGGCTCCGGCAGCGGCTCCCAGCACGAAAGTAGCTAAGTGTTTGGCGTTTACGCTCATGGTTTCTAAGGGGTTTGATTTGTTTAAGTCAAATGTACAAAAACTATTCCCGTCTGCAGGTACCTTCCGTCAGGTCACCAGACCGTCGAACCAACTGAACCCCGAATTACTGAATTTGAAACACGGCCTGCATCCGGTAACTCAATTTTATTTTCTGGAAGTCCAGGTTGCTCTCAGGCACTCCGCTGGCGTCTGCCGCCATCATCCGCATCTCCGACTTATACATTGGTTGTGGGTACGATGCTCCTTCTTCCAGTTCCCGAATTTCCAGCACGGGCCCAGCTTTTTCGCCAATGGCATTCAACAGAAACGCGGCTTTTTCTTTGGCATTTTTTAGCGCTTCGACTTTTACCTGATTCTTAAATTCCTCCTTACGAGAGTGGTCGGCCCGGCTCATATTGGCGTACTGAATACCCCGGCTATCCACTTTGGAAAGGATCTGGTCGAGTTTATCGGCGCGTTCCACTTTGAGTTGGTACTGCTTGCTTTCCAGGAAAGTAGCGGGTTTTTTGTCTTTCTCCCAGTGCTGCTGGTAGCCTCCTACCCCACTCACGGAAAGGTTTTCCTTCGGCAATCCCGCTTCGGTCACGGCCTGTATAAGCTGCTTTTCGAGTGTACTAATGAGTACCTTGTCTTTCTGATTCTTTTCATCCTTAAAATACTCCCGGAGCGACACCGTAAAGTACAGCTCATCGGGCATCACTTCCATTTCGGAAAATCCCGTCACTTCTATTCTGCGGGTTTCTTTGGTAGGCATGTTGGTGGTTTGGGCCGACGCCGGAATAAGGGAACTTATGCCGGCCACGAAGGCCGTAAGGGTTACTGCAATTTGATTCATGGCTTTGTTACTAAGATGGGTTTGTGAAAAAACTAAGACAGAAAACGTGGATATACGTTTAAAAATTCCTGCCAGTAATTTTCACAAACCCATTGTATGGTGAAGGTACTGCCTCAGTCAGGTAGTACCTTCACCATTACATTTTTATAGTAGATCACGCTTTTAGGATCATGGCCCTGTAATGCTACCGTACCCTGGCTCAGACGCTTTAGCTTGCTCTTGGGCTCGGCGGGCTCGGTGTAATCATTGATCACCTTACCGTCGACCATGACGGTCACATTCTTACCCTTTACGATGATGTGCTCGGTATACCACTCCCCGTCCTTGGCATACACTTCCTTCACATCCTGTTCACCGTAGACGCTGCCCGTCTTACGCCAGTCGGTATGCGACTGATTGACCTGAATCTCGTACCCTTTGGCGGGCCAGCCGTCGGCCTGGTAGGCGGTATGGATGAACATCCCGGAGTTAGCACCGGGCATCGTCTTGATGTCAGCCTTGAACTCGAAATTCTTGAAATCATGGTTGCCCACTGCCCCGTCGTAGAACAGGTGCGCCCGGTCTCCGGCCACCTTGATGGTACCATCCTCGATGGTAAATGTACCGGGGCTATCGGTGGTGAGCTTCCAGCCATCGAAGTTTTTGCCGTTAAAAATTGATACCCAGCCTTTTTCTTTTTTTTGCGCCATGGAGGCGTCTTTGGCGCAGCCGATGCTCAGTAGGGCGACGATAAGGAATCCAAGATTTTTCATGAAGATGCTTAATTTGATGGTACTAGATGTAACAAAGGATAGACTCTACTAAAAATACTGCATTTCAGTACAAGACCTATTCTGGACTAATGCTCGGTTTCGTGCAGTAGAAGTAGCAGGGCTTCGGCAACTTGCCCTTGACCCAGCAAATTGCGGGCATGTTGGTGCAACAAATCAGGAAAATATTGGCAGCCCAAGCGGGCCTCCTCGCGTAACGAACGAATCGTTTCTGTGTTCTCAGCACTTTTAATCTCTTCCTGGGAAGGCAAGTTGATGAGACTCCCCAACTGTCCCAAATCATTGCCCGTCAAAATCTTAGAGAAGCGAACGCGCTCGGGCAAAGCATCGACCCCAATACCATACTGCGGTCGGGGCACCTGAAAGAGCGCCGAGCCATTGGCGCGGACATACCAATCCCCGCCCAAGCGGGCTACCCAGTCGGTTTTGGTCTGGTCAATCTGGCTGTGCTCGTCCAGGATGCTTTCTGAAAAATGCCCTCGAAGTACTTCGGCCAACACCAGCACCATGCTGCCAATTTCTTTTATTTCAAGCACCTTACATTCGAGCTGCACCGGCGATTCCTGCACGCGCGGCGGTTTCACTACCTCGGAAGGCTGCATAGTAAAGCCTGCTTTCTCGAACTCATTGACCCCACGTTCGTATTCTGCGCTGCTGAGCGACATCTGCTGCACCATGTCGTAGGTGACCATATTGATGACCACCTCGGGTACTTCCATCAGGTTGAGAGCCGTATGCTTGTGGTAGTTATCGCGCCCGCGCCGGTTGGGCGCAAATACCAGGATGGGGGGGTCGATGCCCATCATGTTGAAAAAGCTGAACGGGCTGAGGTTTACCTTCCCGGCGGCATCGACCGTACTGGCAAAGGCAATGGGCCGCGGGGCCACGGCAGCGGTCATATATTTATAAAAAGGGCGCGCGCCGATGTCAGCGGGGTCGATGGTTTTCATGGGGTAAACATTTGCTTTTTCAGGCTACAAAGTTAGCTTTTGTAATAGATTTCATGTTTCAAACCCAGTTAAAATGACTCAGTCTACCCGTATGCATGACGAAGTATCGACTTTTATTGCTGAGACGAATCCCGTCGACTTCATTGACTTTGAGTTCTCTCCTAATAATCATCAGCGGCTTAATTTTATACCGGACAAGCCAAAAGAACAAGTTTCCTTTATAAATGAGTAGAGCGAACTGGAACATTACCTGATCTCAACTGCATTAATAGGCTAGCGAAGGCCAGGAAAGCTGATTAAGCAAGAGTGGCAAAATTGCAGTTGCTCTAAAAAAGAATTTATTTCTGCCAAAATTGGGCGCTTAACATCCCCAAGGACAAACAAAAGTAGCTACTTGGGTAGTGATCCAGCTTCAACCGGTTAAAAAGTTACCCAAGTCGGCTTGTGTTTCATGCTTGGATTCAATCAATAGAAACGACTGAAAAAAATCCCCTGTCGGCTTCAGATCCCGGGACATGAACTTAGCAGGGGGCCATGCCGGAAAACGCCATATTTCGGGTCGAAAACTCAAAAAGCGCATGAAGTATCTGATGCAAGCACAAAGGTACCACATTTCCGCCTTGCGGAAAATAATCCATTCCAAGGACAGATCGCTGAGCGGGTTGGCTAGTGCAAAAGCGAGGTCGTTTTTTGAGCTTCCGCGAAACTGCGACAAGTGTGACGGGTTGGGGCCCGAACCCGCCAAAACCCAGGGTGTCGCCTTGCTTCCCTCCAGCGACGCAGCTACTTACATGGTAGGGTCGGTCATCACGGTGGATGGGGGTTGGACGGCGCG
Organism: Cytophagales bacterium; assembly: GCA_038204185.1. GTDB lineage: Bacteria > Bacteroidota > Bacteroidia > Cytophagales > Spirosomataceae > Salmonirosea. Next base: position 23,555 of record JBBRDE010000006.1, on the reverse strand, counting down.
GTAGGTGGGAAAATTCGTCCACTCCCGCACCATCTTTCCACTTACCCACGCAACCTAGCTTTAATTACCTCCGTACTACGGGCAGTTTAGTATTTGTCTCACTCTAAATCTGCCTGTTTATGAAATTCTTATCCACTTCCCGTCACCTGCTGACTGCCACTTGGGTTATGGCCGTTAGCTTGTCCTGCACCGACAAAACGTCTGTTGCACCACCCGCCCCAACCAATGATGTTGGTGTTAAAGAAACCAGTCTGGGCAAGGTACTTACCGACGCGAGTGGTAAGACCTTGTATTTTTTCGCTAAGGATGTGGCAGGTACCCCAACTTGTGCGGGTGGTTGCCTCGACACCTGGCCCGTTTTCTCCAAGACCATTTCAAGGCTGGATCCCAGCCTGTCTGCCACCGATTTCGCAAGCATCACCCGCGCTGACGGAACCACCCAGACCACTTACAAAGAATGGCCGCTCTACTACTACAAAAGCGATGCTGCCGCTGGGGATGTGAAGGGTGAGAACGTAGGTAAGGTGTGGTTCGTGGCTAAACCTACCTACTCGATTATGATGGCCAGCGCGCAACTGGTAGGAAACGATGGTAAAAATTATATGGCTGACTACAAAGAAGGTATGGGAGCGACTCAATTCTTTGTGGACGAAATGGGGCGTACCCTGTACGGCTTTGCGAACGATAAAAAAAATACCAATAAATACACCAAAGCCGATTTCAGTAACGATGGTGTCTGGCCAATCTACACCGCAGAATTGAAAGATCTTCCCTCGACAATCGATAAATCGATGTTTGGCGTCATTGATGTATTTGGCAAAAAACAACTCACCTACAAGGGATGGCCCTTGTACTATTTTGGGTCGGACAACGCCGCGCGAGGAGCTACTAAGGGAGTAAGTTTTCCCAAACCCGGTATTTGGCCAATTGTCAATCTGGAAACACCGAATGCACCGGAATAATTGAACACCAGATGAAATGGAATTAGAAAAGCGGTCTTCGGGAGGCAGTTTCCTAAAGACCGCTTTTCAAGGGTAATACCAGCCGCCTTACCGGAAAATGCCGATGCCAGCACATAAAAAGGAAGCCTAGACCCTGGTTGTGACTGGGCAAAATCATGCCAACAGGCTGGTATACTGAGGTCTATTGACCACAGCGGATCATTCAGAGGAAGGTTGGCACCAACTTGCTGATGGTAAGGTTCCAGTCGCCCGAATCCCTATTTTCTGGCTGTGAAGCGCTTTATATAGTCTTTTTGGTGCGTGTTAGAAACTACGGGCTGGCGAGGAAGTGACCATTGCCGGGTACATTTTTTTTCAGTAGTAATGGTATAGGATCAAAACCTAAACCTTATAACTTAAAACCGAAAGCAATGAAAAAGCTCGAAAAAAGTAAGTTAAACGCACTTGCAAATGCATTCTGCCTCGCTATGGGGCTTAGTCTGGCCGCCTGCTCCGAAAAGAATGAATCGGCCGCCGATGAAAACGAAATGGCTGATACCGAAATGATGGATAACAGCACAAATACCGAAAGCTACTTTACCCGGTGGGATACGAACCAGGATAGCTTTCTGGACGAAAACGAATACGCCGGTGGGTATTTTGGCGACTGGGATTCCAACCGTGACCAACGTCTCGATCAGGACGAATGGAACAGAGGCATTGAGAAAAGCGGATTTACCGGACAAGGTTGGGCTGACTGGGACATCGACGCCGACGGATTTATAAACGATACCGAATACCGTACGGGTAATAACAAAGCGGGCTGGTACAGTGCCTGGGATACCGACAAAGACAGTCGTTTGAGCCAGGAAGAATACGATAAGGGCATGGCTAACCGAAATTGATAAACTGCGGCCCTGATTGCGGATTCAGCCTTAATCAGGTACTCGCGTTTAAAAATTACCCTGTTTTCCAGTATCCTGACAGTCGCCCGGTCCCTATCGGGCGACTGTTGTTTGTTTAGAAAACCTACTAACCCCCTTGCTTTATGAATCTCCTAGGAAATATTATCTGGCTCATTTTTGGTGGCATTCTTGTCTTCATAGAATACATGGTGGCGGGCCTTGTGCTGTGCGTTACCATTATCGGCATCCCGTTTGGGGTGCAGTGTTTCAAAATCGGCATCCTAAGCCTGGCCCCTTTTGGTCGGGAGATTCGGGAGGCACCCGGCGATTCGGGCTGCCTATCGACGATGTTGAACATCATCTGGCTCGTGGTGGGAGGCATCTGGATCGCGCTGACGCATTTGGTGTTCGGAGTAATCCTGGCCATCACTATCATTGGCCTGCCCTTCGCCAAACAGCATTTCAAACTAATGAGCCTATCGCTTACGCCTTTTGGCAGAGAGATTGTGTAGGGGATTCTTTGTAAAAAACAGGATTCGAAACAAATTGCCCTGTATTCAGTATACTGTAACGACATTAAACCTTATCTCCCCAACCTTATGCAGCGACGTCATTTCCTCCAAACTTCCGCCTTAACGGGTGCTTCTTTGCTTTCAGCCCGAAATCTTCTGGCGCAATTACTGGCCGATGATCCCTACAAGATGAAAGACCTGCGGGGCGGGGTGGGCATCTTCACCGAAAAAGGGGGTACCATTGCCTACCTCATTACCAAGGAAGGGATTGTGGTCGTGGATACTCAGTTTCCGGAGCAGTCGGAACATCTGATCGGGGCATTGAAAAAAACCAGCGACCAGCCTATTTCCTACCTCATCAACACCCACCACCACGGCGATCATTCGGGCGGTAACATTGCGTTCAAAGGCCTGGCCCGACACGTGGTGGCCCACGCTAACTCGGACAAAAACCAGCGAACTGTGGCCGAAAAGCAAAACAGCGTCGAAAAGAATCTGTTTCCCGACCTGACCTTTACCGACAGCTGGAAGCAAAAAGTAGGCAATGAAAGCATAAAAATGCATTACTTTGGGGCGGGTCACACCAACGGCGATAGCATCGTGCATTTCGAGAACGCCAACATCGCGCACATGGGCGATCTGCTGTTTAACGGGCGTTACCCGTTCATCGATGCCTCAGCCGGAGCAAGTGTAAAGAATTGGGTCAAGGTGCTGGACAAGACCCAAAAGACCTTTGATAAAAACACCCTTTTTGTCTTTGGCCATGCCTTTGATCCAGAAAAAATCACGGGCGGGCAGGAGGAAATAAAGCGCTTCCAGGATTATCTCGAAAAGCTGCTGACCTACGTAGGCAAAGAAATAAAGGCCGGAAAATCAAAGGAAGAAATATTGAAAACCACCAGCATTCCGGGAACTACCTACATGCAGGGCGCCGGCATCGAGCGGAGTCTGGCACCCGCGTATGATGAGTTAGTAGCAGGGTAGGTCTTAATGATTTTTTGTAGTAGCAACCTGTAAGGTTTTCAAAAACCTTACAGGTCTTTTTTATGCTTATTCCGCCAGATTAAACTTCACCTGCACGCCGCCCGCCGTAGTAGAGCGGTAGAACGAATTGGATACCAGCGGGTCGTTGAAGGTGCGGTCGAAGTAGAATTGCAGACTGAGGCGATTGCTCACCACGTAGTTGACCGTGGGCCGCAGCTGGAAGTTGATATTGCCTGCGATGGGTATATTCTGGCCGTCGAATTTACGCTGAATGGCCCGCGTGTCACGGAAAGAAAGACCTACCTGTACCGTCAGATCATTCTTCAATTTTTTCTTGACCCCGTTGATTTTGAACGGAATCGGGACATTATTTTTGGTAAAACCAATGCTGATGGTCAAGTCCTGATTGAAAAGTTCGGCTACCTGCGAGTTGGATAAATTGAGCGCAACCGTCCGATCACGGTTGTAGTCAATTCGTCCGGTCACGCGGTTTTGGGTACGGAAGTTAACGCCAATCAGCGGCGAGAATTTCTCAGCCATCGTGACCGTACTCATTACAAACACGGGTACATATTGGCCCAGGTAATTAGTGCGGGACGAAAGCGGGTACCCTGTCACCGCCAGATTCACAAACAGCGATTCGTAATCCAACGACGAAGTGAAGTTCCCTACGCTATAATTGGAAATATAATTGTGGGTCAGCGTAAACGAACTGAATAAATTCTTGAAGGGCTTTAACTGCGCCAGGCCGTTGTAGTCTACGCGCCAGTTGGGCATCGGAAATCCCAGAAACGGCGAGATACGGACGGTTTCGGGATCTTTGCCCGTATAGGCTGCAAAGAATGCCGGAATCAACACATCCTGCGAGTTTTCGTTGTACTCGCCTCCACTACCATTTTCTCGGTTGAGCCGCTGCCGGACTACATCGCGGTACTCGCGGAATCGGTCAAAGACCGGCGATTCATTGTCGCGCTGCACCTTGGCAAAAGCCGTGCGGAACGATAGAAACGACATGCTGAACTGTCCGTTGCGGACGGGACTTTGGCTCACGTACCCCCCGCCGATGTCGTCGGGGCGATAGAATTCCTGGTAGGCATCCTGGCGTGTGAGTCGCCCTTCGATTTGCATCCGGAAATCCTTGAAGGGTTCGAGCGTGGTGCGGAAATTGAAATTCTTCTGAACGGTTTGCTGGAACGGCTGATTCTGCACCGTACTCGGCGTCACCCACCCGTTATTGGCCGCTTTGATGTGAATATTACGATCCTGACTACCCAGCACGAAGGGTACGCCCGGTACATTGACATCCGATAGACCAAAGTACTGAGGTGTGGGTAGATACCCCGGCAGGGCAGTAGTTTCAAGAATGTTGTAGCTCACATTGATCCCCCGTACGGTCATCAGTATGCGAGCTACGTCTTTAAGCATTCGACTCGGGGGGGGGGGCAAATCCTCGATATCCCCTGGGCTGCGCGCAAAGTTCTTGCGCTCCTGTGAAGGCGAATTGGCGAAGCGCAGGTACTTCAACTTGTTGTATAGCGCCACAAAATCTACCCTCCCCGTTACCCCCCGCTCGCGACTGTTGCGGATAATATTGCCGAAAGGTACCCCCAGCGAATCAACAATGCCCAGGGCATTAGCCTGGAAGTTATAAGCGATCGTGTGGTTATAATCGGCCGTCATCCAATCGGTGAGGGGTATTTTGTCCAGCGGAAGGCGGTAGGTGAACCGGATGCGCTGGTCGAAATTCTTGATTCGGCCCAGTTTCTTAAAATTCTCCCACAGCGAATCCGACTTGATCTCGGTGTTGATGTCTCCCCGAGGTTCATCTACAATGGCGTTAGCGATTGTGTTGTAGCTCAGTACTACGTTCCGCGTCAGGTTCCAGGTAAGATCGTAGTAGCGGTTAAACCAGAAGTATTTTTCGTAGAAAGGCTCCATACCCGTCGTGGTCAGATCGGAGTTGCGGAGTTGGGTTTTGGTAAAACTCCGATCCACATCCGTCCGCAAGGCAACCGTCGAAGGCAGCAAGGTGAGGTTGAAATCTTTAATAAAATTAAGGTATCGGCTGTCCGTTTTCCAGTTCCGGAAAGGCTCGAATGCCTTGGGTTGCGCCGTATAGGTGTAGGCAATACCCGCCTTATACATGGTTTGGGCGTACTCCTGTGTGAGGATATTCGTGCGTTTCAAATCACTGTATGCGTAGGTAAACGCCAGGTTCTCGAAATCATAAAAATGCATTTTTGCTCCCTCCCTAGTCTTCACCTTGCGGACGTTGGACAGGTTTATGCCGCGCCGCACGGTGTTGTCTTCCACCAGCCGACGGTACCGCTCCCGTTCCTCAGCATTATCCAGGTTTTCCAGCGAAGTACTCAAAGGTGTGTCAGGGTCGAGCGGGTTGAAGTGCGGGCTGATGCGCCGATTGTCGTAATTAACATAAAGCGGAATACTGAATCCCCACTGCTGCGGAAGCAGCTTATCAACCTGGACATTCGATGAAATTCCGAACTCCGTGGTGGTAGCGCGGGAACGCTCACCAATGCGCTGCTGTACCCCCCCAAAGCCGAAAGTCTCGATCCGGCCAGAGGCGGTCACGGTGGCGAAGTCGGCCAGTTTGGCATTGAGCTGGCTGATGGCCGCTCCACCGGCTGTCTGGTCAAAGCCCTCCACGTGCATTTCGTTTACCCACACGCAGAAGCTCTTGGTTTGCTCGTCCGCCGATTTGGGATTACGCACCCCAATCATCATCACGCGCACTGTACTGAGGTCCGGATTTCCCACAACCGTGATTTTATACTGCCTGCCTGACACTTTATCAATGATCGTCGTTACGAAAGGAAGGCTAATGGCTTTATTTTCGGCGCGGTTGCGCTGGGCCTTAGCCTCAATCAATTCGTCCAGCGAAATGTTCAGCTCATTCTCCAACGGCCACACTTCTTCGGGCAGGCTGACGTTTTCGGGAGTGGCTTTCAGGTCCGCAATCTCGATTTCGTAGTAATGCTGCGTCAAATCCGTACCCAGCCGCAGAAAACCCGCCACTTTGGTACTTTCGTTGTCTTCGTTGTGCATGTGAATGTACATCCGCAACCGCTTCCGAAATTGCAGGTCGAGGTTAACATTCTTGAATACCGCCCGCGAATCGCCATCACGCAGATCGCTTACGCATAAGCTCATGGACTGCTCATTGAGCTGGAAATTACCGGCGGGCTGCGTAAAATCCTGGTCGCGTTTCCAGCCCGGCGGGACAGCGTACACGTATTTATTGGTAGAATTATTCGCCTGACTGTTTTCTTCAATACTCACCGTACCTACCGTGAACTTGGCATCATACGGCTCTGGTATCTCCTGCAAACCGGGCGCATCCAAATCCGACAAGTACTTGCGGTATTGCTGCCCGACCATCTGAAGCTGGGCGAAGCGCAACACAACCGGCTGCTGAAAATCAGTCAGGTACATGCGAATGAAACGAATGGATTTGAAGCCGTTGATTTGGCCTACCTTCCGGTTAAATTCCTTGATTGGCATCCTAAACAGGTACCAGTTGGCCCCGTTGGCGACGGTTTTATCCACAATGTACCCCTGCCCAATCGCCAGCCTATTTGGTTTAAGGTCAATCTCGTATTCGTAATAAGCTTCGTTGTCGTTGATCGTATTATCTACATTCAGATCTTCCGAGTCGGGAATGTTGGTGGCCGCCGGGGTAACAGCGGTACTGCTGTTGTTGGTACTTTCTGGCGAATTGCCTTCCATACCCAGGTACGCTTTGTAGCGTTCCACAATTTTCTTATTGTCCGCATCCAGTTCGGTGCCCAGATAATACTGAAAATCGTCGCCCGACGGGTCAGCCAGAATCCGATCTCGGGCCTCGGGCGAGAGCGCGGCAGGCAGACGATCCAGAAAACGCTCTTTGAAATAGCGCCGCTCGTCCACGTTATTCAATCCATCCAGACCAATGTCCTGTTTTTCGCGGGCGCCCGGCTCATTACTGAACGCATTGATCAGATACTGCTGCTTGGTCACACGGCCCCAGGCGGTGCTGTCCACATTGATACCCGGTAACGGATTATTGACGGGAAGGCCGTTCTCAAAGTTGAAACGCCCATCCTTGATGATGTCTTCCGAAATATCCCCCAGGTTGAAGACCAGCCTACCGCCGGTGGTATTGTTTTCGTTCACGATCCCGTCGCGCACAATCCCGTTTTTTCCCCCAATGAAGGGATCCATGAGCCAGAATTCGATGTTTTCAATATTGGCATTATCAAAATCAATATCCGACGTAACGGACCGGCTAATGGCACCGAAATTTCGGCGGGGGTCTTTCAGCCGCCCGTTGTTATCCAGATCGGGATTGTAGTTGTACATCCCGCGTTCCTGAGGGAAGTAAGCAATGTCCAAAATATTCTGGGGTAAATTGAGTGGCGGTACCGAACGGCCGGGGAACAAATCGCGCGGGTTGAACAGGCGCTCGTAGTAATTATTCAAATCCTCATCCGTAATGTTCGTCGGCCGCAGGCCCGCTCCAAAACCTGTGAAAGCGAAAATATTATCTACGGTATAGGCCGAAATTTTGGCCCGACGATAGCCAAATTCCAGCGGATTGTCGGGGGTACCTTGTGGATACTGCTGGGGGGTACTTCCCAGACGCCAGCGGGTGGGTTGGCGGGTCAGGTCGTAAATCGTACGGGCCGCCTCGAAGTCGTCTACCAGCGAGCGGTTGTTCACACGCGGTGCTACACCCGGAAACAGCTTGGCTATCTCACCTTTGAATTGAATGCTGGAAGGCTCCTTGGTTTGGATCAAGGGTAGCTTGTCCAGGAATTTGGTCAGGAATGGGGCATCTTTCCGAATGTTGGCGTCAAAACCTATAATCGTATTGTTGGTAGGCTCGTTGCCAATCGCCACGCGGGTCAGGAAGCCAGCGGGGGTTTCGCGGTGGCGCATGGCCGTCATGCCGATGCTGATATCATTGCTCACGATATAATCCAGCCGCGTTCCGAAAAGCGAGCGAATCTGATTACTGAACATGTCGGGACGCTCAAACTCAATAATGATTTCCCGACCCGAGTTCAACACGCTCGGATTCACCAGGCGCACCCGCCCGACCTGCGCCTCCACGATGAAGTCAGTACCCGGCGACAGCGACACTCCCCCGGACGTAACCGTCACCGATTCTTCGGACACACCATAGGGTAGCTGCACATCCGTACCGCCCGCCGACTGGTAAGCCCCTTTCAGATAAAACTTATTACGTTCGTTGACCTGCTGCGCGTCGATTTGCGTCGTGCGGTACAATTCATTGAAGACGTACTTGTTTCGCAAAATATCCTCGTCGGGATCAAAATACTTCGCCAGATTAGATCCGAAGGGTTCTAACACCGGGAAGTAAATACGACCCGTGCGGGAATCGATCGTAACGCCCTCTACGAAGTCAAAATTCCCATCCGGTTGCAAGTCATTTACCGGATTCAGGCGGTCCAGGCCCATTACGCGCAACAGGGGTTTGTTCTGCAAATTTCGACCTTCCTGTAAGTTAGGATTATCGATGCCCGTCAGGTCGTCCTTGTAAATAATACGAAGCTGAAATCCCTCCCGATCGATCTGATTGGTGCCGAGCGAGTAGACGTTCTTCATCATCAGGTTCCACATGGGTAACTGCGTATTGTTCCGGATCGTGGATGATTTAAGCAGTTTCAGGGCAATCACCTCGTCATCGCGACGATTTTGATAGTCTTCCGTGAGTTCCCCTACTTTGTAAGCGCGGCCATTCAGCGTGTACTCATAGGCCACGGCCAGCACTTCGTCGTTGCGCAGGGGCACGGTCAGCGACAGGTACCCCAGCTGGGAGTTGAAATTGTATTCCCGCTCGTTCATCAATCGCTTGGCCCCGCGCAGTACCTCAAAGTCCACACTTTTTTCCAAGCCCAGATTGCTGGTCAACTCAAATGTGGTGCGATCTATTTGACGGAAAGCGTCATTTCCGCGCAAAGTTTTGTAGAGCCCGTTCGTTTCGTTGTCGGCTGGGAGTCGGCCGTTGATCGGCTGCAGGACAGGATTGGCGGCTTTGTAGGGATTCGGCTCGCCGAGATCGGCAAAAGCGGCCAGGTTACGCAGCGATTCCGTGGTGGTGGTTCGGTTGGTTACGTACACTTCCAAACGCGTAATTGTCACCCCCGATGTAATAACGGGCAGTGTCTTGAGCGAGCTTTCGTAGATATTCCTGAAATACTGTGACAGGAAGAAATGTCGGTTTTCATCGTAGTTGTCTACCCGGATCTCAAAATCCTTCGTTTGGGCACCTCCACGAAGTACAATCCGCTCCTTGCGGGAGCGCTGCTGGGAACCCACGAAGGTGGCATTAAGGCGTCCAAATTGAAATTCAGCCTTTGCCCCGAACAAATTTTGGACGCCCGGAATCAGCTGACTGTTCAGCGGCCAGCTGATGTTGCCGGCCTCTATCTTTCGCACCAGGCTTTCTTCCGGTGCTTTGTAGTTTAGTTTAAGGGCATTTTCAAAATTGAAACTCGCCTTGGTATCGAAATTGGTCAGGAAGCCCAGCTTATCGCCGATTTTAGCGTTGAAGTTGATGTTAATCTGTTCGTTGAAAATAAAATTGGTGTTGCGTCGCTGCCGGACCGGTACCGCTGGATTGTCAATAAACTGGTGCAGAACGCCAAAGTCGAGGGCAACGAAACCATTCGGCTTAAAATCCATGAAATTTTGTCCCAGCAATTTGTCCAGGGCCGGAGGCAAATCCAGCTTAGGCAATAGCCCGCGCCCTCCCATGGCGCTCTTTCCGTCCAGTCGGGCCGAATACTCACGCATGAGCGTTTCCAGAGCCCGCTTGCGCTGCATCTCGTTGTATGTAGCCAGATCCATACTTTCCGTAGGACGGAAATCCAGAGTACCCTTAGGTGTAGTGATATCCTCAGCCACAATGACCCGGCCCGAGCTGTCCAGGCGCATGGTAGTGGAAATATTGGCGGGGTCTTTAAGGTAAAAAGAAGAACGCGGGCGCGGTTCAGAGAACCGATTCCGGTAGTAGTCCTGCCAGTGTACGATGGGTTTTTTACCCGATTTTTTTAGGTCATCGCCCGTTGTATCGGCCGCTGGCATATCCAGTTCATAGACCATGAGGGGCCTTCTGCCAGCCAGAGCGGGCAGCGTGAGGTTATCCGATACACTGGCCATCAGGTACGCCCCGGCCGTGATGGTAACTGTCCGAACTAGTAGTTGGTAAATGGTTCCTGACAAAGCCTATCGCACTTGGTTAAAGAGGGTATGGTTGGTACATTGGGGGGATGGTTGTATCGACAAAACGGCCAATCCCTTTCCAATATTCTATGGGTAAGGTAAAATTAAATCGAATGCTACCGCAGGGCTAATTTGATTAGTTCCTCCACAGTGAGTTGATCGCCTTCCCGCTTTAGAATGGTATCCAGGCTTTTTTCGGCTGAGGGTTTGGGGATGCCTAACATAACTAGAGCGGCCAGTGCCTCACTCCGTGCCTGTCCTCCTGAAATACCCGACAGAAAGGGTGCCGGAGAAGTCAGGGAATCTTTGCGCATCTTGTCTTTCAATTCAAGAATGACGCGCTGCGCAGTCTTAGAGCCAATGCCTTTGATCGACTGTACCGTCCGCAGGTCTTCATTCATAATTGCGTGGCGAATCTCGGACGACGACAACGACGATAACATCACCAGGGCCGTGGCCGGCCCCACCCCTGACACCCCCACCAGGTCCAGAAACAGTTTTTTTTCGTCAGGCTCCGCAAAACCGAATAAAATGTGGGCATCATCGCGAATATTCAGAAAAGTAAATACTTTGCTCTTGTCGCCCAGCGCCGGTAAAGCCGAATACGTCTGAAGCGAAATGCGTACTTCGTAGCCTACCCCCTGCACATCGATAATGGCATAAGCCGGGTCTTTATAAGCCAATTTTCCTTCCAGATACGCAATCATTTTCCTATACTTTTTTTGGCAAGATAGTCACAAAAATACCACCCGCAAGGCTTTACGGGTGGTGAGTATTTTGTCGGCAGTGTTCTTATCCGCTAATCAGGAGTTTCATACCTGCCCGAATGCTGTTGCTCTTCATGTTGTTACTGTGCTTGAGTTTGTCAATGGTCAAGCCGTAACGCTGCGAAATCGTCCACAGCGTGTCACCCCGCTGTACGGTATGGTACCGTGGCTTGATCTGCGTGACAACCTTTGGGCTGGTGGCAGCAATCGCCTTTTCCGACCTGGAAGACGCTATTTTCATCGCACCGGAAACCACAAGTTTTTGTCCCGGTTGGAGGCGACCACTACCCAGATCATTCCATTCTTTCAGCTCATCGACCGTTACCCGATGCCGATGACCTATGGTCGTCAGATTGTCCCCTCGCCTTACTACATAGGTGGTCGCCTTAACCGCTACCTTTTGCCTGGTAACTTTAGCCGATTTTTCCTCATCCTTCTCATCTTCCTCTTCTGCCTGTGCTACCAATTCTCCGGATGCTTCCGTGGTGGTGTCCACCGTTTCGGCCGTTGTGTTCTTAGCCAGGATTACCTTCGTTTCGGTTTTTGCTATTGGCCGAGGCGTCACCCGCACCTCACGGATGATGGTCAGCCGTTGTCCGCGCAGTAGTTTGGTACTTCGCATCCGATTCCAGCGTTTTACCTCGTTAACACTCACTCCGTAACGATTTGCTATAGCTGATAGTGTTTCTCCCCCCCGCACGGTATGCGTCAGGCGTTTGGAAACATAACTGCCTTCGGTTTCCTGCGCCAGCGAAGCCAACATAACCTGTGAAGTTGTACGTTTGGAAGCAGAATCCAGAATGGCCAGCCGGTCTGGCCGCATCACGGCAAACTTCTCAGAGGGCACCTTCAGAATAAAGTCCCGGGTGTACTCCGGCAATATCGTATTGATGATCTGCGGATTCAGTTTTTGAATTTCTTCCATCGTCACCCCGCTCAAGGAGGCAAACGTTTGCAGGTTCAGGTAGCCGTTCACCTGAATCGTATCGGCTACCGTTGGAAATTGGGTATTTTGAGGTGTAATACCATAATCCTCACCATAGTGCATCATATAAATGATAGCCACAAATTGGGGCACATAACCGCGTGTCTCTTTGGGCAACGCATCGTATACCGACCAGAAGGTACTGCCACCGCTGCGGCGCATAGCGCGCTTTACGTTCCCAGGGCCGGCGTTGTAGGAGGCAAGGGCCATTTCCCAATCTCCAAAGATCTTATACAATTGGCGCAGGTAGCGGCAGGCAGCTTCAGTGGACTTTTCGGGATCGAAGCGCTCATCGACGTAAGCATCCTGTCGCAGGCCAAATTCGCGCCCCGTGGCCCGCATGAACTGCCACAAACCGCCCGCTCCGGCACGTGAAAGAATCTTGGGATTGAGACCCGATTCGATCATGGAAAGGTACTTAAGCTCATCCGGCATGTTGTGTTTAGCCAGTGCTTTTTCATAGATGGGAAAGTAGAGGTTTTTGTCCTCCATCATCCGGCGCGTGAAGTCAGGCTTAGTGTAAATGAAGTACTCGACAAACTGATGGGAAACCTTGTGGTACACCAGGGGTATCTTCTTCTCCAAACGGGCGAAGCGTTCCTGAATCAGATCGCCCGGCACCAGATTCCCGGGGGTTTCGATTTCGGGGAGCAAATCGGTGGCAAGTCCCGTGGTATCCGTTTCAAAATCCAAGTCCGGCGCCTGTTGTTGCTCCTGCTCCTCTTGCCAATCGACCAGGGCGGGGGCTGCCCAAGTATTCATGTTAAACATTCCGAGGGCAACTAGGGCCAGGCTGGCAACTCGCTTTACAATCTTCATCAGTGTCAGTAAGGTTTAGAATTAGACTTCTGTTTTGGGATTATACGCTTGGGTAAAGCACGTAATACTTATTAACTACTATTCTTCTACCGAAAGCGACTTCGCGGGCATGACGGCCTCAGTACTAATGACCTCCGTTGAAAGGTAAGCCGCAAAGGCCAGCAAGTCTTCCTCGCCAAACGCCCGACTCATAATCTGTAAGCCAATGGGCAATCCGTTTTCGTCAAAGCCATTGGGAATCGAAATAGCGGGAGTCCCCGCCACATTGGCCTGTACTGTAAATATATCCGCTAAATACATTTGCAAGGGGTCGTCTATTTTCTCGTCCAGCGGGAAGGCTGTTGTCGGTGTCACTGCCGAGATCAGGAAATCGTACTGACTCAGCAAACGCTCAGTTTCCTGACGTATCAATTTTCTAACGCGTTGCGCCTTGGTATAGTATGCGTCGTAGTAATTTGCACTCAATACGAAAGTACCCAGCAAAATCCGCCGCCGTACCTCGGCCCCAAAGCCTTCGGTTCGGGATTGCTTGTACAGGCTTTCCAGATCTACGGCTTTGTCGGTGCGGTGGCCGTAGCGTACCCCATCGAAGCGCGCCAGGTTAGAGCTTGCTTCCGCCGTGGTCAGGATATAGTAGGTAGGCAGGCAATATTTGAGTAAAGGCATGTCCACGGGTTCCACGATATGGCCCTGTTCCCGCAATTGTTCCAGCACTTCCTGCGTACGCTGCCGTATCGCCGGAGCTACTGCCTCACTTTCTACCGACTCGCGCAGGTACCCCACCCGGGCTTTGCCATGCCACCGTGGCTTATTAGTAAACGAAGGTACTTCCCGTAGTGAAACTGTACTGTCAAACTCGTCGGCTCCGGCCATTATTTCCAGCAGCAGCGCGGCGTCTTCTACACTTTTCGTGATGGGGCCGATACAGTCGAAGGAAGAAGCGTAGGCAATCAACCCCCAGCGTGATACCCTTCCGTATGAGGGCTTCAGGCCCACTACCCCACAAAAGGCAGCGGGCTGCCGCACCGAACCACCCGTATCGCTGCCCAGCGAAGCATGACACAGACCCGCCTGTACAGCCACGGCCGACCCGCCTGACGAGCCACCGGGTACCCGCGCCGGATCGGACGCGTTACGCACCGAACCAAAGTAAGAACTCTCATTGGATGAACCCATCGCGAATTCGTCGCAGTTCTGTCGGCCAATGATTATGGCGTCTTCATCGAGCAGGCGTTGTACGGCGGTAGCCGTGAAAGGGGACTGGTAGCTGTCCAGGATTTTGCTACCCGCCTGCACACCGTGTCCCGAATGGCACAGTACGTCCTTGATACCCAGTACCAGACCGGCCAGTCGCCCCGCTTCGCTACGGATTACCCGGGCGTCTATTTCCTGAGCCCGCTGCCAGGCTTCTTCAGAATAGACCTCCACAAAGGCGTTAAGCTCTTGATACTGTTCGATACGGGCCAGATACTGCCCGACCAATTTCACACAGGTTGTGTTTCCTGTCCGCAGATCGTGCTGTAGGTCAGCAAGCGTCAGGTACTCTTTCAAGGGGAGAGATTTATTAGAAAAAAAGACTTATCCATTTGAGAACCAAGAACAAGCTGACTTTTTTCCAGAATTTTAACTAAAAAAATCAGAGCCGTTCTGGAATAGGCTTCTGGCGCGCTAACCCAAATCGGCTCCTTAACAAAAAGGGATTCATACTGATTCGTTTATTTAACCGAAGAATCTTCCATGCCTTTCTCAATATTCTCTTTCACATCTTTAGTCGCGTTTTTGAACTCATTGATGCCCTGACCCAGGCCACGCATTAGCTCTGGAATTTTCTTGGCGCCAAAGAAAAGTAAAACAAACAGGGCAACCAGGAAGATTTCCTGTCCTCCCAGTCCCATAATTGCCAAAATTGATCCGAATTCCATATCGATTGTTGTTTTATTTATGAATACAAATTTAATGAATACTTTTTGCTAAACCAAACTACTTTCCTAGCCGATGTTAATGGTTTTGGTCTTCTTTTCCCACTGACTGAATTCACTCAAATCGTCGCTAAGTGTCTTGAAAAGCCACAAAATTAACGCCAGATCATCCGTCATGCCCACAATGGGCAGAAAGTCCGGAATGAAATCGAGAGGTGAAACAAAGTAAATCAACACCCCCACTATTGACACCAAACTTTTCCAGGGTAGCTTGCGGTATTCGCCGGAGGCATAGGCCCGGATCAACCGCACCAAAAGCTGGATATGTACCTGCGCTTCGGCTACTCCCCCTTTAATTCCCCCCTGCTGTGCTTTGGTCATCACCTGCCTGGCCAGGTTAAAGAGCTTCGAACTATTGGACGCGTACCGCCCAGCCCTACCCGTAACTTTCTTAAAAAAAATAGAACGCAAAATCTGCGCAATGAGGGAACTGTCTGCCATTGGTTGATCAAATAAGGGATAGATGATGGCTATATAACCCAAATTTCCGAAAAAAAATTGCACACTTGGTTCACAATACCGCCCCATTTTTTAGGACGAATCAATCAGTTTCCATAAAATAATCTACGCAGGAAGTGCCGGTTCAGATGTTGCCTGCGCACCAAAACGGTTTTTTGATGCAGTGTGCAAGTCTTTTTCAAATGCAAATCGCAGCAAACGCTATACTTCCAGGAATTTGATTGCCTTCCTAAAAAATGAAGCAATACAATGCAGATTTATGGGGTCGACCTGAAACGCTGGCCGGAGAACGGGCCAAAGCACCTTTTCGGCTCCTTTATTCCCTAAATATAGCCTATGAAGTGGGGTTTAACGGAATATGTGTCCTACTTTTAGGGCGAAATTTTCTCTAAACGCTTTTTACCAAAATACATCATGAAAATTACCGTCGTAGGCGCAGGAGCCGTAGGAGCTACCACCGCCGACAACATCATTCGCCGCGAACTGGCCGAAGAACTCGTACTGCTCGACATTAAAGAGGGAGTAGCCGAAGGTAAGTCGCTGGACATGTACCAAACCGCCGCCCTACTCAATTTCAACACCAGGCCCGTAGGCTCGACCAACGATTACGAAAAAACCAAAGGCTCCGACGTGGTAGTCATTACTTCGGGGCTGCCCCGCAAGCCCGGCATGACCCGCGAAGAGCTGATCGGCATCAATGCAGGAATCGTCAAGTCCGTAACCGAGAACATTCTGAAACATTCGCCAAAGGCGATCATTGTGGTCGTATCTAACCCAATGGACACGATGACCTACCTGGCGCTGCGCGAGTCGGGCATTCCCAAGAAGCGCATCATCGGGATGGGCGGTGCGCTGGACAGTGCCCGCTTCAAGACTTACCTGGCGCTTGAAATGAGCGTATCGCCCAACGACATTCATGGCATGGTGATCGGCGGTCACGGCGACACGACCATGATTCCGCTTACCCGCCTGGCTACCTACAACGGGATTCCGGTGAGCCGCTTTATCGCCGCCGATAAACTGGATAAAGTAGCCGCGGATACGATGGTGGGCGGGGCTACCCTCACCAAACTCATTGGTACCTCGGCCTGGTACGCCCCCGGTGCGGCTACGGCTATGATCGTGGAAAGCATCGTTCGCAATCAGAAGCGCATTGTACCCTGTAGCGTTATGCTGAACGGCGAGTACGGCCAGAAAGATATCTGCATGGGGGTACCCGTGGTAATCGGTAAGGGAGGCTGGGAGAAAATCATCAACCTGCGCCTGAGCGATGCCGAGAAAGCTTCATTTGCCAAGTCGGCGGAGGCTGTGCGGAGCATGAATGCCGCGTTGGACGCGTAGAGCTTTCGATTTATATTTGAGCGGGTTTTGAAACGATGGTTTCAAAACCCGCTTTTGTGTACTATTGCCCTGTATTTTCCCAATCGTTGCCTTGCTCCTACCAAGCACTTTTTCCTATATTTACCAAAACTTTGGCAACCATATGGGTCAAAAATCGATCAGCATCAACTCCTGCAATGTCTGAAACAAATACCGATACTGGCCTACCTTTCTTTAAAGGTGGTGGTGAAATGGGCAGGCTTATCCGGACCAAGGACTGGGCCCATACCCCCGTCGGCCTCCCGGAATCCTGGCCCCAAAGTCTGAAGACTACCCTCAGTATCCTGCTCAACTCCCGTTTCCCCATGTTTCTGTGGTGGGGGCCTGAATTGATTTGTTTTTACAACGATGCCTATCGTCCCAGCCTGGGGCGGCATGGAAAGCATCCGTCCATCCTGGGTATGCCGGCCCAACAGGCTTGGCCCGAAATATGGCAAACTATTAAACCACTGATCGACCAGGTGCTTTCAGGTGGCGATGCGACGTGGAGTGAGAATCAGTTGATTCCTATTTTTCGCAATGGCAAAATAGAGGATGTGTACTGGACTTTCAGCTATAGTCCGGTAGATGACGAATCGGGCAAAGTAGCGGGGGTGCTGGTCACATGTAGCGAAACGACCCAAGCAGTGAATCGTCTTAGGCAGTTAGAGGAAAGCAAAGACCAGTTAAGTTTTGCCATTGAAGCCACTGAACTAGGCACCTTCGATTACGATCCAAACACCAACCAATTCAGTGCCAATGATCGATTGAAGGAATGGTTTGGCTTGCCGCCTCAGTCCAGCGTCGAGCTTGGCGATGCGTTAAATGCCATTGCCGACGAGGATCGACCGCGCGTAAGCAAAGCCATTCAGGAAACGCTGGACTACGCGTCGGGAGGACATTATGATGTCGAGTACACGATCGTTCATCCTCATACTAAAAAACAAACCATCGTGAGAGCCAGGGGAAGGGCCTGGTTTGATAATACAAAAACGGCCTATCGCTTCAACGGCACCTTACAGGACGTGACCGAGCAGGCCCTGGCCCGAAAAAGAATCGAAGAAAGCGAAAGGCGTTTTCGAACGCTGGCCGAGCAGGCTCCGGTGGGTATCACCATCATTAAAGGGATGAACTTTGTCGTGGAGATGGCCAACGAAACCTATCTGCAGATTGTAGACCGAACTGCAGACAATATTATCGGGCGGCCGCTGTTTGATTCATTACCCGAAGTACAGGAATTGGCCGAACCCTTGCTAACCGGAGTTCTGACTACTGGGGTACCCTTCCTGGGCACCGAATTCCCGGTGTTACTCAATAGCTACGGAAAGAAAGAATTGAGGTACTTCAATTTTGTCTACCACCCCCTGAAGGAAGTCGATGGGACGATTTCGGGACTGATTGTCATTGCCACCGAAGTGACCTCCATGGTACAGGCCCGGCATACCCTGGAAGAAAGTGAAAGGCAATTCCGGAACCTGGTGATGCAATCACCGATGGCCATCGCTATTTTCAGAGGTCGGAATTTAGTCATCGAACTGGCCAATTCCCGGATGATGCACGATTTATGGCGGCTGGAAGAAACCGATGTGCTGGGCAGAAAGCTGATGGATGTATTCCCCGAATTGAAGGATCAGAAATACCCGGAACTGTTGCTTCAAGTATTGGACTCAGGGCAAATACATACCGAAAGCGAATCTTTGGCCTTCGTGCAGGGTGGCGATGTAATCCGCAAATACTACATTGATTTTGAGTATACCCCCCTGTTGGATGTAAACAACCAGGTATCAGGCGTCATGGCGACGGTCAATGATGTAACGGAACGGGTGGAGGCGAGCAAAAGGCTGGAAGAAAGCGAAGCCAGTTTCCGCCTTCTGGCTGATTCCATGCCCCAGTTTGTATGGTCGGGCGACCTGGAGGGGAATCTAACCTACTTCAACCAGTCCGTGTATCAGTATTCGGGCTTGTCGCCTGAGCAAATGGAGCAACAGGGATGGCTCCAGATCGTACATGCCGATGACAAAGATGCCAACCTGCGCACCTGGCTGCATTCCATCAGAACAGGTCAGGATTTTTCATTTGAGCACCGTTTCCAGCATCACAATGGCAGCTACCGCTGGCAGTTGAGCCGGGCCGTTCCGTTAAGGGATGCCGATGGTACCATTCAGATGTGGGTGGGCACCAGTACCGATATAAACGACCGGAAAGAATTTACCAACGAATTGGAAAGAGTGGTTCAGGAAAGGACCTCGGAACTTAAGCAGAAGAATGCCGATCTGGAAAAAATGAATAAAGAGCTACAATCCTTTACCTACATTTCCAGCCACGACCTTCAGGAACCGCTGCGGAAAATCCAAATGTTTGCCAGTCGTATTCTCGACAGTGAGTACCAAAATTTGTCCGAAACTGGCCGGGAGTATTTTAAACGAATGAACAATTCGGCAGGCCGGATGCAGCTACTCATCGACGACCTGCTGGCCTACTCACGTACTACCACTTCGGAACGAAAATTTGAAGACACCTCCCTTAGCGCCATCCTGGAAGCCGTAAAAATGGATTTACGGGAGGAGATTCAGCAGAAAGATGCCCTGGTCGAGGCTGAGCCCCTTGGTCAGGTAAAGATTATCGCGTTTCAGTTTCATCAACTGCTCTTTAATCTGATCAGCAACTCATTAAAATTCACCAAGCCAGGCATAAGACCTCACATCGTCATTACGGGTGATTGGGTTGAGGGTCGTTTTTCAGAAAATGGATTACTCGATCCAACTCTAAACTACTACAATCTGCGCTTTGCTGACAACGGAATAGGATTTGATCAAAAATACGGCGAACGCATATTTGAGCTGTTTCAGCGTCTCAACAACAAAAACGAATACAGCGGCACTGGTATCGGGCTGGCTATTGTCAAGAAAATTGTAGAAAACCATAACGGAATCGTGGTCGCTACAAGCCAGATAGACATCGGGACCACTTTTCACATTTACATTCCCCAGTAGTGGGATTCTGCGGGTATGAATCATTGCGTAACCAAACACGGCATGGTTGAGCTCACCCACCTAGTCTAGTCACCTCAGCAAAAGCTAAGATGGATTATAAAGTGATTCTTACCGCAAAGAACGCAAAGATCTTTTTCCCTGCGTCCCTTGCGGTTAACAAAAACTCAATTCCACCCACAGATGGGTTCCAGCCAGTCCTGACCGGGGTCGATCGGTGAGCCGTCAGGCGCGTTATTGGGCTTAATGGTCCCCATCCCTTCTTTCTCTCCTTTTTCAAAGAGGTCAATTTTTCTCGAAGCTGCGAAATAATGCGCCCGCTGGCGTTCGTCGCCGCTAGCCAGCTTCGGCATCAGCCACTTTTTCAGTTCGTCCAGTTTATATAGGGTTACCGAACGCGCGCCGTACGACGCGCCTTTTGAAGCCGCCAGATTCATCAATTCCTGCAACACCATCATTTCGTTCTGGCGGCGGATTGCCGCCTGGTAGCTTTCCTTCGTCACGCTTTTGTTTTTCCAGGTAGCATCGAGCAATGCGTCTACCACCTCACTCAGGCCGGGCAGCGACGGATCGACTGCCTTCTGCGTTTCCAGCCGACTGGCGCGTTCGGGATGCAGCACGAAGCCCAGCGTGAGGGCCGTAGCGGCTTCGGCGGGCGCCATCGGGTCAAAGGTCAGGCCCGTGCGGCCCGAAAAGAGTTCGCGTGGATTGCCATCGAAGCCGTAGGGACGAGGTGGCAGCAACGCCAAAATGGACCGGGGCAAAGCCAGCACCTCGGGCTCCAAAGCAGCCAATACCGACCGCAGGGCGCGGCGTTGTTCGGTACCTGCCACGGGAGTTTGGGCCACCTGACCATCTCCTCGTACGGCGTAGGTGTAGTCCACACCACCGATGACTTTCGCGGCGGCTTCTACCTGGTAGCGATGAAACAGGTACATGGGTACTAATACTTCCTGCAAAGTAGCCAGGGGCATCCCAACCGGAATTTTCTTTTCCGAGAAATTAGCCAGCGCGATTTTCCGTACCTTCATCACCCGTTCCAGTTCGTCAACAGCATTTTTACCGCCATCCCACAGGTGGGTTTTGGAGTGTGCGCTACCCGCCGGGCGGGCGTCCTGGTCGGTCAGAAAGCCTTGTCCGATTTTGAGGTAATCCGTGATGATTTTGTTCAGAGAATCCTTCTCGTTGCTCCCCTTCGGAAATTCGCGGTAGGCATAGCTAATGGCGATCTTGTCCCAATCACCGATCCCGACAGCATACGAATTGGAGAGGTCGAGGGTGCTATCATTCTTGATATCCACCTGCGGATGCGGATAGTCCATCACCGAAGCCCGCTCGACGGTACTAGCGATGTAGTTGTGCGGCAAGCCCAGCGTATGACCTATTTCGTGCGCCGACAACTGCCGCAGCCGTGCCAGCGAGAGGGCCATCATTTCGTCCGAAACGGCTTTCCCCTCTTCGTATTTCGCCACCAACCCCTGCGCAATCAGGAAATCCTGCCGTACCCGCAGCGAGCCGAGCGTCACTTTTCCCTTCAGAATTTCGCCCGTACGGGGGTCCGTGATACTTCCTCCATACGACCAGCCGCGGGTGGAGCGGTGCACCCACTGCACCAGATTGTACCGAATATCCATCGGATCGGCGTCAGGGGGCAGCAGCTTGACTTGAAACGCATTGATGTAGCCCGCCGCCTCGAACGCCTGATTCCACCAGGCTGCGCCTTCCATCAATGCCGAGCGGATGGGTTCGGGCGCGCCGGGATCCATGTAATAGACAATCGGCTCCACCGCTTCGCTACGAGCCGCATTGGGATTTTTCTTCTGCAATCGGTGCCGCGCGATATAACTCTTGGCCAGTGGCTCGCCCACGGGTGAGGCATAATCAAAAAACTCGATGCCGTTAACGCCCGCACGGGGATCGAAGGCGCGCGTTTTGTACCCATCGTCAGGTAGCTCCACAAACGAGTGATGCTGGTGCATGGTCACAGCGTCGGCCGAAGGTACCACCGACCGCAGGTACCCCCCAGGATTGTCGCCAGTAAGGGTGATGATCGTCTCGAATTCGGTGTTTTTAGGAAAATTCTTGGTGCGATCCAGGTACAGCGCCGAACGCGAAGCACTGAATTCAAACTTCCCCTGCTGGGTACCGCTGATGGATTCCACCGCTCCCACGGCATCCCGCAACAAGAAGGGCGTGAGGTCTACCAGTACCCTGTTGCCGCTTTCGGCAGCTACCTCAAACCCCCACAACACCGACTGCGCGAAGGATTCGGCCACGGCCTGGCGTTCAAGCGGATCATCGGACAGGGCACGGTAAGCGTAGTTGGGCTGCACCATCAGGATCTTGGGGCCGCTGCGCTGAAACTTCACGATGTGTTCGCTACCCAACCGACCCCGATCAAGGCCGATGTCGTTTGAACCTACCCCCTGTGCCAACGTCGGGTAATACAACATTTCGGTATCCAGTTGACTGATTTCCAGCCAGATCTTTCCTTTTTTGGCATCGTAGTAGAAAGGCAGGTACCCTTCCTGTTTGTCCATACCTTCGGTGAAGGATTTGATAGTCGGGATTTGGGCGAAGGTACTGAGGCTCGTAAGCAGCACGGCCAGGAAGGGGTAAAGATATTTCTGCATGGAGAATGAGATAGGCTAGGTTAAGGGGTTGAATATAATCTAAAATGCCGAAACTCGCCAATGAAGCCTATGGTGCTGGTTTGGAGCATCGTTTTTCTTGCTTCCAGAAAGCTACCAAAATCCTGGAATTCTACCGACCCTCAAATCTAAAGGCCGAATCGGGAGAGGCGAAGGGTGGGGTAGGTAAAATAGCGCCCCGCACCTCGCCAAATCCAACCTGCATCCCATCGCACTCGGCATATCCGCGTAAAATCACTTCGTCGCCATCTTCGAGATAGGTACGAGTGACGCCTCCGGCTAGTTGTAAGGGTTTGTTCCCGCCTTGAGTGAGTTCCAGCAGGCATCCGTTGGGGGCGTAGCCATGGACTACCTCCGGTCCGCTGATGGTACCCGTCGCCAACAAATCGCCTACGCGCAGATTGCAGCCAGTGATGGTATGGTGGGTCAGCTGCTGCCGGATGTTCCAATACAGGTACCTCGCATTGGTACGGCAGACAGTCGTTTCAATGGTTTCCCTGGTCTGTGTCTTAAGGTACCCCCCCACAGAACCGTGCCATTCGTGAGGGCATGTGGAGGAGACTCCGGGTTCAGCATGGGTCTGGCTTAAGCTGGTTACCCATCGATTGTGCGGTCGAATCGCTACGCTCAGATTTAGGTCAAAATTTAGTGCCCCCTTAGTTTGTAAATAAGGAAGTGTTTCGGGGTTTTGCTCTGGCCCGGCCACGCGAAAAGCTTCCAGCGCGTCCAGGGTTAGTACCCAGGGCGACATGGATGAAGCAAAGTTCTTACTCAGAAAAGGACCCAGTGGCTGATACTCCCATTGCTGAATATCTCGCGCCGACCAATCATTGAAGAGCACGCAGCCGAAGATGTACTCCTCCGCTTCTTCTGCTGAAACAGGTACCCCCCATTCAGAATTTTTCCCAATAATAAACCCCAGTTCCAACTCGTAGTCAAGTGCCTGGCTTGGACCA